>NZ_JACSIQ010000440.1:0-462 GCF_018812105.1 Gluconobacter sp. P1D12_c | reverse complement strand
GTGCTCGGGTGCGTCCCGTTCTAGCGCCCCGTAGTAGGTTTTCAGCTTGGTGTGGGTGGCCTTGCTTCCTTCGATGCCGCGTTCCAGTCCGACAGGGCGTCCCACAACTCGCGCAAAGTCGGTCTGCATCTCGTTCAGGGCCTTGGCACCACCGAGGAACCGGCGGCAATTCAGGCGGCCTGTATCGGGGTCTTTTGGCACCACGTAGGCCGACAGGTGCGGCGTTTTTTCGTCCCGGTGAATGATGGCAGCGATCACGTTGTCCTTGCCGTGCCGCTCCTGAATCCAGCGCAACGCCTCGTTCAAATAGGGGTCACGACACGAAAGTGTACTTTACGTACGCTTAGAGTGAACCCAACAAGAACGTTGAGGCTGTTCTGCTGAGAGTTCGATAGACAGTTGGCCGAGAAATAGAAAACAGTTCTGAAAGATCGCTGATGGAGTAATCGCCGGTATCATACA
>NZ_JACSIQ010000439.1:0-462 GCF_018812105.1 Gluconobacter sp. P1D12_c | reverse complement strand
GCTTTCAGAGGCGAAATCACAAGACCATGTGCATCAAGCCGGACCTGTGACAACTCGCCCTTCCTGGCAAGAGCCGTCACCCGGTTCAGCGCGGTTTCCAGCACTGCACGCCGTTGAGAAAGGAACGTGTCAGCCGTAGCATTGATCGCCAGAGGCAACGGTCCTTGCGCGCGCATCGCTGCAAACGTGGCTTCCGGAAGAAGGTAGGTGTCGAATGCGCGGTATTGGCGACTTTCCGTTACCCAGATGTCTCCGGCACGCAGACGCTCGCGCAGCTGGGTCAGAACACAGAGTTCGTAAGCCTGTCGTATGACTGTTCCCTCTGGCCTGACAAAGCTGTGCCAGGAAGGCGGAATGAAACGGATCGGACAGGAGTCAGGCAAGCGGCGTTTACCGGTCCGATAGAGGTCTCCAATGATCTGCACCGCCTTCAGTAATCCCTGTACCGTGCGACCACCCTGA
>NZ_JACSIQ010000438.1:0-462 GCF_018812105.1 Gluconobacter sp. P1D12_c | reverse complement strand
CTGGGGTGGTCTGTTGATGATATCTGCTGGCTGATATCTGCTGACTGCAAGCACCTTGGGCTTATAGCTCGGGATTATTCTGCTGATGAGAATCTGCGTTTTGCGTGTCGTTCGGAACAGGAAGACAGGCGACGCTTCAGGCTTCCTGCTGGTGGTTTAGAATACGTTCCAGAGGTTAAGGAAGCGAAGGAATCACGCGGAGAGATTTTTGATGCAGGACCGTCTGAGAATGGGTGTGAGTCATCTTCTCGGATAGGTTTTTATGAGCTTCTTCGTCGCAACAGTGGGAACAAGGTTGATGTGTTTAAACATCTTGAACGCATTGGCAGGGATGAGGCCATAAGGCTTCAATCTGATCGCATTGCTGACAGGCTTGAAGGTCTGGGGATTCCGTCTAGGCGTAAGAAGCAGGATGGCACCTTTTTCAAGGTGGGTTTGCTGTCTGGATTAGCTAAGCAGATG
>NZ_JACSIQ010000437.1:0-462 GCF_018812105.1 Gluconobacter sp. P1D12_c | reverse complement strand
GGTAGCCGCTCCAAAGCAGCGCAATACGAATGCCGAGAAGGCAGATCTCCGGGCAGGACGTATTCCCGAAGACTGGCAGGACAAGTCGGCAAAGCTGTCGCACAAGGATCGTCATGCGCGCTGGACGCTGAAGTTCACGAAAGCAAAACGGCAGGATGACGGGAGTATGCCCGCAACGGATCTCGCTATCCCGTTCTTTGGCTACAAATCCCACGTGTCCATCGACCGAAGTTTCGGTTCATCCGAAAATGGAAGACGACGGATGCCGCCGCCAGTGATGGTGCGCGATTGAGAGAGGGGCTGTTAGATAAAACCAATACGGCCTCAAGCGTTTGGGCTGATACAGCTTATCGCTCGAAAGCGAATGAGGACTTCATGGACAAAGAGGGTTTTGTCTCAAAGGTTCACAGAAAAAAGCCGCATCTCAAGCCTATGCCCCGACATATCCAGAAATCGAATGAT
>NZ_JACSIQ010000436.1:0-462 GCF_018812105.1 Gluconobacter sp. P1D12_c | reverse complement strand
GAGAGATATGCTCCCAGCCGAGGGGTGCAATATGCCGCGCCAGGTCATCGGAAATGCCGAGCGTTGCGATGGCAGACTGAAGATAGCGCGTATTCCATAGGATAACCGCTGCCACCAGCAGGTTTAAACCTGACGCTCGATAAGCCTGATTTTCAAAACGCCGATCCCGCAGTTCACCAAGCTGGTTGAAGAAGAGCGCCCGAGCCAGCGCATTCCGGGCTTCTCCCTTGTTGAGCCCTGCCTGGGTTCGCCTGCGCAAATCCAGATCCTGTATCCAGTCGAGCATGAAAACCGACCGCTCGATCCGGCCAACTTCACGCAAGGCCACAGCCAGACCATTCTGACGGGGATAAGATCCGAGCTTCCGCAGCATGGCCGAGGCCGTCACGGTTCCACTCCGAATGGATGTGACCAGACGCAGCAGGTCGTCCCAGTGGGCCGCAACATGATCGGTATTGATCG
>NZ_JACSIQ010000435.1:0-462 GCF_018812105.1 Gluconobacter sp. P1D12_c | reverse complement strand
ATATGGAATCGTTCGTTAGTTTTCATAATTTTCGTCCTTCTATAACTTCAAGATTAAATCCCGGCTTTGGTATTGTAGAAAGTTCTTCTTGTGTAGCACGACTACCTACTTCAGCAACGTGGCGGTTCATGTAGTAGCGGACAAGACCCGGCCCTCGCATACCGGCTACCTTTTCGCGCTCGGAGAAAATCGCACCGAACTTCACCAGTTCATTCATGATGGCTGTAACTTCGTTGACCCGAATTCCGACTTTTTCGGCGATTTCTTCGCGGGTTAGCATGATCTGTCCGGTATGTGGGAACAGGTGGTCGAACAAGAGCGTCCAGACGTCCACGGCCTTCATTGGACGTTTACTGTTCTTCATTAGCCACAAGGTGACAGCACGGTTCTGTGCGGGACGGATCATAACAAACGGCTCCGTTGTTCCGGGGGCTGGGGTAGTAATGCGTTGAACGGTGACCA
>NZ_JACSIQ010000434.1:0-465 GCF_018812105.1 Gluconobacter sp. P1D12_c | reverse complement strand
ACGCGACCGGATCACGGACTTTCCTGCGTTGGATCTCTGGATATGCCGGGGCATAGGCTTGAGATGCGGTTTTTTCCTGTGAACCTTCGAGACAAAGCCCTGCTTTTCCATGAAGTCCTCATTGGCTTTTGAACGGTAGGCCGTATCTGTCCAGACGCTCGAGGCCGTATTGGCTTTATCCAGCAGCCCCTCTCTCAATCGCGCGCCATCACTGGCGGCGGCATCTGTCGTCTTCCATTCGCGGATGAACCGGAACTTCCGGTCGATGGAGACATGGGACTTGTAGTCAAAGAATGGGATAGCCAGATCGCTGGATGGCATGGTTCCATCGTCYTGCCGCTTCGCYTTCGTGAACTTCAGCGTCCAGCGCGCATGGCGATCCTTGTGCGACAGCTTTGACGGCTTGTCCTGCCAGTCTTCGGGAATACGGCCTGCCCGGAGATCGGCTTTCTCGGCGTTCGTGTT
>NZ_JACSIQ010000433.1:0-466 GCF_018812105.1 Gluconobacter sp. P1D12_c | reverse complement strand
ATGCCAGGCGGTCGCCAATACGCCGTGCATCAGGGACAGCGCGGGCCAGTCGATCAAGCTTTGGTACGACAAAAGTATCGCCACTACGAACAGCCGCCAGTGCCTGGTCAAGGCCGGCCCTTTCCCGGTTCGTGCCGGTGAAGCCCTTGTCGGTGTAAATACGATCGGCAGAAACACCGAGTTTGAGCAGTTCCTGATGCTGGGCCGCGAGATCCTGTTTGTCCGTCGAGCAGCGGGCATAGCCGATCATTATGTGTGTCATACGGGAAAGTGTAACGTATAAGTCCCCATGACTGCAAAACATATGGTACCACCTTTATGAGACACAGCACACGGCTGTATTCCATGACGTGTTGCACTTGTCCGGGACAGTCCGTCCAACGATCCCCTTCCGGACACATGAAGGAGACATCCGATCATGGCGCGGCGCCGTCTTCTGACCCGTGAAGCTCTCGCCCGACATTAC
>NZ_JACSIQ010000432.1:0-466 GCF_018812105.1 Gluconobacter sp. P1D12_c | reverse complement strand
CGTTACGTCCGCTTCGGGTGCCTGCATCCCTGCTTGTCGCTTGAACCCCAATGCTGGCGGTTCTGTAGGTGTTCACCCTAAGCGTACGTAAAATACACTTTCGTGTCGTGACCCCAAATACGCCTCCTGGTCAGCGTTCCGGTTCTCGAACGCGCCAGGTGAGGACGTGACCAGGTATTCGATGCACTGGACGGCGTTCTTGCGGATCTTCTCAGGTAGCGCCTTCTCGAACGCGATCATGCCCTGTTTGACGTTCTGCGGCCCGATCAGGTCATTGTCTGGCGTTCTCGTGGCGTCAGCGTTTGGCGTATCCTGCTCTCGGTAGGCGTGCTTCATGGACGCCCTGACGGACTTGGGCGATTTGAGTTTCTGAACCCGAAGAATGGCGAATTTTGACATGGTGTTTCAGCCCCCTTTTTTCAAAAGGTGGACTTACTACACAATTTGCAAGCAAATTGTCGTAAGC
>NZ_JACSIQ010000431.1:0-466 GCF_018812105.1 Gluconobacter sp. P1D12_c | reverse complement strand
CCGATTGCTACCGGTAGCAATCATTTTGACTAGCCTTCCTTCATCCACGAAATCCCCGATAATCTGGCATTATTCCGCTGTTTTCTGGCAGCAGAAAATTTACTGTGCATGCAGTTGGTTGCGTTGCAACCGGTTGCATGCAGTGCTACCGGAAGCATTCAACAGCACGACATGCAACCAATATTAAATGACGGCGCATGATGCTCGATCCATTTCTGGTTTTTGAACATCGTCGCGTCCGCCTGGGGGCTGTTCAGACTGCAACAGTGCCGCGCAGCGGCAGAATCAACGCGGCCCGCAGTCACGCGCAAACGGCGTAGCCGGCGAGCATGGCGAGGACACGCGTTGACCCACCTGTTGCTGACTGGGCGGCTCCCAGCCAGCTCTTTTCTTTTGTCTTTTTTCTTCTTGTAATTTTCATTTTCTTCTACCAGTTGCTGCCGATTGCTACCGGTAGCAATCATTT
>NZ_JACSIQ010000044.1:0-2371 GCF_018812105.1 Gluconobacter sp. P1D12_c | reverse complement strand
TTTGTCCTTACCGGAGGCCAGGTCTCGGACTACAAAGCCACAGACGCCCTGATGAAGCTGTCTGTCCCGCCCCCCAAAGCCATGCTGGCTGATCGGGGCTATGACAGCGACGGCTTCCGCCAGGATCTGCTGTTCCGTGGGATACTGCCGGTTATTCCATCACGCAAAGGCCGCAACGCTCCACAGAAAACAGACTGGCGGCGTTACAGAGACCGCAATCGCATTGAGCGGATGTTCAACAGGCTCAAGCAGATGCGCCGTATTGCAACCCGATACGACAAAACCGCCTTATCATTCATAAGCTTCCTCAATCTCGCCGCCGCGAGGCTTTGGATTGAATCTTTTGTCAACGTGACCTAAACTGGCTTCCTCTGATCGGCTTTGTTTCGGATGCCATTGTTCAAACCGTTCAGGAGTTACGCATCACCTGTGAAGCTCTCAGAACCCTGAATGCTGCATGGTTGACCCGTCGTTCGTTCCGAAAAGGATCAGCAGCGCTACGAACGCTTGATATCCTTAGGGATTATCCGGTTCTGACGGCTCCACGTCTGGGAACTTTGCTGTCGATTACGCCACCTGCTGCTCACACGGCAATTGGCCAACTTTGCCAGGCTGGGATCCTAAGAGAGCGAACTGGCTATGCCCGCAATAGGATTTACGTTGCAGATGAAGTGCTTGGCATCCTGAACCGACCTTTTGCGGAAGATCCTATCGTTCCAGGCACGGGCGCTCAACTCTAACGCTATTCCTTTGATTGTGGTCAGCGAGAAAACAAAACTTTTATATTATGATTTCCAGCAGTAAAAATTATGTCGCATAATATTTGTTATGCCAACTGTGATGCTTTTTGCACGCTGGAGTTTATAATCAATCGGTTTGATGCAGCCTTTTAAAAATCTCGCTCATGCCTTTGGCCAGGCGTTCATCCCGAACTGCGCGATTTCCATCAGCCGCTCTTCAACATCAAAGAAACCCGGCTACTTCATCTTCCGCCCCTTAATCAACGTGGAAGAAATGGAATCACAGAGAAAGCCTTAAATCCAGAGGGTTTTTCGAACCCTCCACCTCGTCGCCAGCGCCATCGTGCTCTGAAACACGACATATCTTGCCGCGGCAATCGCACATCTTGAAAAGCAGGGCCGGCCGGTGCCACGCGATCTGCTCCAACATCTGTCGCCACTGGGGTGGCAGCACATCACTCTGACAGGGGATTACCTCTGGACCGATCCTGTTCTCGAAGAAGGAGATCTCCGGCCCCTGCGCCAGATTGCTCGTCTGTCACAGACCGCAGATCGTTAGCGTATATCTGTGCCCGTTTTATGTATCACCCCCTTTCTGTGCATTTTCGAGGCAGAGGTTACCCTTAAATCTTATTTAGTATTTTACTAACATATTTAGTTTACTTTATATTCGCCCCCCCTTATAGCCACCCATCACGTAACCGTTATCGGTTTTATGGGTTTTCAAAATAGGGATCAGTATAATGGCGACACAAACTTGGCCGTCCGGAACGTGGGCTAGCTTTAGTGCGGGCTCTTCGGGAACAACGACAACTATGGTCGGTACTCCGTCGGGTCAGTACGGAACACTCACTTATGCTGGAAATTTAGTGATTTCCGGATCGTCTTCGTCTACTGCCATTTCCGAGCTTAAGCAGACATCATCTACAGACACCATAACAATTGAAAATGGTGCGGTAATATCTGGATCAACACTGGATGTTTCAAATTTAACACTTGACGGTGGGACTATTTCTTACTCAGGGCAGGTTACGTCATCAAAGACAACAATAACATTGAAGCATGATAATACTCAAGGCAATAGTATTACACTTCCAAGTTATGACTTCTCTGGAAATGTAATAATAAAAGGCCTTAGTCCTGCAGATAGGCTATCTATAACTTATGGAACAATATCAAGCGTTACGGATATTGCATCTGGAGAAATTGCTGTAACATTAAGCAGTGGAACTGTTATAGATATTTATACGGCTATCAATCCGTCGACCGGAACATATTTTACAGCAAGCAGCTTCACCTATAGCGGTAGCGATTTGACGTGCTTTCTCTCCGGTTCGATGATTGAGACGTCAGATGGACTTGTTGCCGTTGAAGAGCTTACAATCGGTTCTGAAATTATTACTTTTAACAACGGTATCGAGATCTTACGCCGCGTCACGTGGGCGGGGCATGCGCATTGTACGGTGCGACCATATCTTCCACTGGATCAGGCGGGCTATCCCGTCCGTATTCTGAAGGACGCAGTATCAGACGGCGTCCCATTCAAGGATATGCTCATCACAGCCGAGCACTGTCTGTTTTTTGATGGAAAATTCGTTCCGGCCCGTATGCTCGTAAATGGTCGTTCGATC
>NZ_JACSIQ010000430.1:0-467 GCF_018812105.1 Gluconobacter sp. P1D12_c | reverse complement strand
GAGACGATGGAGGATGGCCATCTTGAGTGGTTCTATAATGAGACACTCAATACGCGACTGATACAGAGGTACGGATCGTTTAAGGAGTTCAAGGGGTCTCTTAATGATGAGAGGCTTCGCATCGTTCGAGATCAGTCTGATGGATCTCTGAAGATGATGAAGAAGCGTGTCATCAATGATGCTGAGCTTTTCACGAAGCGTGATGAAGGCGAAGCCACGATAGGTGTCCCTAAATCATTGGATATGTTCGGGCCCGATATTGCTATGGCTCTCTGTGTTGAGCCTTCTCTTGATGGTCGTGTCATCGTTGGTGATGAAATAAAATTCGAGCAGATGGAGAATAAGATTGTTGGGCTGATGCTCCCGCATCATGCTTTCTATAACGTCTCTGAACCCTGTCTTATGGTCCAGAATTATACGCAGACGCCTGACACTGAACTCGGCAAAAAGGCTCTCGAACTCATTGA
>NZ_JACSIQ010000429.1:0-467 GCF_018812105.1 Gluconobacter sp. P1D12_c | reverse complement strand
GCTCCACAGAAAACAGACTGGCGCCGTTACAGGGATCGCAACCACATCAAGCGGATGTTCAACAGGCTCMAGCAGATGCGCCGCATMGCGACCCGMTRCGACAARACCGCCTTRTCCTTCATGAGYTTCCTCAATMTCGCCGCTTTGCTGCGGCGAGATTGAGGAAACTCATGAAGGACARGGCGGTYTTGTCGTAKCGSGTCGCGATRCGKCGCATCTGCTTGAGKTKRTTGAACAKCCGCTYGATGYGGTTGCGATCCCTGTAACGGCGCCAGTCTGTTTTCTGTGGAGCGCTGCGGCCTTTGCGTGATGGAATGACTGGCAGGATCCCGTGGACCAGCAGTTCCTGGCGGAAACTGTCACTGTCATAGCCCCGGTCGGCCAGCATGGCTTTGGGGTTTGGGACAGGTAGCTTTATCAGGGCGTCTGTGGCTTTGTAATCCGAGACTTGGCCTCCGGTAAGGACA
>NZ_JACSIQ010000428.1:0-468 GCF_018812105.1 Gluconobacter sp. P1D12_c | reverse complement strand
AGATGACTCACACCCATTCTCAGACGGTCCTGCATCAAAAATCTCTCCGCGTGATTCCTTCGCTTCCTTAACCTCTGGAACGTATTCTAAACCACCAGCAGGAAGCCTGAAGCGTCGCCTGTCTTCCTGTTCCGAACGACACGCAAAACGCAGATTCTCATCAGCAGAATAATCCCGAGCTATAAGCCCAAGGTGCTTGCAGTCAGCAGATATCAGCCAGCAGATATCATCAACAGACCACCCCAGATGGAACACATGCCCAAGCCATGAACGAGGATAATACCCCCCATCATATGACTGAGCTTTGATGACCCTTTGGGCCTCTAATTTCGTATATGAACGACCTACGGATTCCATCCGAGACCACCAGTCTTGGCGGTCTTGTGTTGAACCATCGCCATCAGTTGTGTTATAATACTGATGTGGGKCGGGTTGTGACGTTCCTGCGTCATGAGCCTTCTCCTAACC
>NZ_JACSIQ010000427.1:0-468 GCF_018812105.1 Gluconobacter sp. P1D12_c | reverse complement strand
CATACTGATCGGAGATGTGGGTGTAGAAACTGACGCCCGGTTCACTGCCATTGCGCGCATTGATATCGCTGATCGCAGCGCCTCTGCCACCTGCATGAAACAATTGACCATCACTTGAGGACGATGTGCCGTCTCCCCAGAGTGACGCCAGGGGCAGCCCACGATGGGCTGCAACCATACGGCCAAGGGCTTCGGCGTATCCGGCCTCGCTGATATGCCAGTCATGCAGATGCGCCAACTGGCGCAGGGTGGCACCCTGACAGGTGTCGGCCATGCGTGTCAGACCAAGATTAATCCCATCCGCCAGGATCACCGTCAGCAGGGCGTTTTTGTCATCCGCGACACGGCTGGAACGGCGATGGGTAAAGCAGTCGGTGAAGCTGATCCAGCGGTCCACTTCCAGCAGAAGATCAGTAATCTTGATGCGTGGCAGCCGGTCGTAAGCCGCCCGCCTCAACTCTTCCACAG
>NZ_JACSIQ010000426.1:0-468 GCF_018812105.1 Gluconobacter sp. P1D12_c | reverse complement strand
GGTGGACTTACTACACAATTTGCAAGCAAATTGTCGTAAGCTGAAGAAGGAAACCCCTTCTTCAGATATATTCAGAAAGCTTCTTTTTTTGTCGGTAATGGCACATTTGGCTGACCGACAAACCATTCGTAGAGTGAAGGATCACTCGGAAGGCGAAGTGTCTCTAGAAGCACTTCATTATCTCGCACTATAGAAAATTCAAAAAATTCATCTAAATTTTCATCATGTAATTCCTTAAGATTTTTCCAAATTTTCATAGTTTCTAAGTCGTTTGAATGAGAAATTATAAATGTATTTTGGCATGCAATATGGAATCGTTCGTTAGTTTTCATAATTTTCCTCCTTCTATAACTTCAAGATTAAATCCCGGCTTTGGTATTGTAGAAAGTTCTTCTTGTGTAGCACGACTACCTACTTCAGCAACGTGGCGGTTCATGTAGTAGCGGACAAGACCCGGCCCTCGCATAC
>NZ_JACSIQ010000425.1:0-468 GCF_018812105.1 Gluconobacter sp. P1D12_c | reverse complement strand
ATTCCGYCCTGACCTGGAGAAGGCTCTGGCCTATGCGGACGGGAGCAAAGGCGGCCGTCCGCCGTTTGATCCGGTGCTGATGTTCAAAATCCTGGTGATCCAGACGCTGAATAATCTGTCCGATGAACGGACGGAATATCTGATCAATGACCGCCTGTCCTTCATGCGTTTTCTTGGTCTGGGGCTGTCAGATCGCGTGCCCGATGCCAAAACGGTCTGGCTGTTTCGCGAGCGTCTGACMCAGGCGAGTGCGATCGATGGGCTGTTCAACCGCTTTGATGCGACCCTGCGTAACGCCGGSTATYTGCCGATGTCRGGSCAGATCCTGGATGCAACGCTGGTCGCGGCTCCCAGGCAGCGCAACACAAATGCTGAGAAAGCGGATCTGCGTGAAGGGCGGATCCCACAGGACTGGCAGGACAAGCCGTCAAAGCTGTCCCACAAGGACAGGCATGCGCGGTGGACGCT
>NZ_JACSIQ010000424.1:0-469 GCF_018812105.1 Gluconobacter sp. P1D12_c | reverse complement strand
GCTCAAGAGCTTCTAAATCCTGACCAAAAACGAGAACCGGCTTGCCTGGATTTTCAACATGCAAACAGGCATCCGGATTTCTCCGGGTAGCCTCATCTATAGTCTCTTTAATATTCCACTTCTTAGACTTCGTTGCCTTGTCGGAAGGCTTTACAAGCACTTTACGACTCAGCATCTCAAAATGTGCGAATTGATAACTCATGACAACGATCCAAAAAATTTCTCGCAAATCGTTGAGAGTCTTCTTTTAAAATCATCAGACGTACAATTTTCCAAATCTAAATTATCGATACTCGAATACAAACCATCCTTGTCACATGCTTCTAAATCTTTAACCCAAAGGCGTATCTCATCTTTATTGTCATTAACAAAAACACACTCGTAACAAAAATCATCCTCGTCATCGTTCAAATATTCGTTGAATCTTAAAAAACCATATCCCCTGCTTTCTATGTAATCCAAAAACAAA
>NZ_JACSIQ010000423.1:0-469 GCF_018812105.1 Gluconobacter sp. P1D12_c | reverse complement strand
GTCGTGCATTGTTAAGGATGCGGGAACTCTTGAGTCTGTTGATGAGGTCACAAAATATGTGACTAAGCCGAACGATATTGAGACGATGGAGGATGGCCATCTTGAGTGGTTCTATAATGAGACACTCAATACGCGACTGATACAGAGGTACGGATCGTTTAAGGAGTTCAAGGGGTCTCTTAATGATGAGAGGCTTCGCATCGTTCGAGATCAGTCTGATGGATCTCTGAAGATGATGAAGAAGCGTGTCATCAATGATGCTGAGCTTTTCACGAAGCGTGATGAAGGCGAAGCCACGATAGGTGTCCCTAAATCATTGGATATGTTCGGGCCCGATATTGCTATGGCTCTCTGTGTTGAGCCTTCTCTTGATGGTCGTGTCATCGTTGGTGATGAAATAAAATTCGAGCAGATGGAGAATAAGATTGTTGGGCTGATGCTCCCGCATCATGCTTTCTATAACGTCTCT
>NZ_JACSIQ010000422.1:0-470 GCF_018812105.1 Gluconobacter sp. P1D12_c | reverse complement strand
CGATGGGCTGCTGTATCATGCAAACGGGCTTTCCATTGAAGAGCATTATACCGACACGGGTGGGGCATCGGATCATGTTTTCGGGCTGATGCCCTTCTTTGGTTATCGATTTGCGCCCAGGATACGGGATCTGAAAGAGCGGAAACTTCACCTGTTTCCAGATCAAAGCCCCGGTGATCTCCTGAGTGGAATGGCCGGTGACCCGATCAATACCGATCATGTTGCGGCCCACTGGGACGACCTGCTGCGTCTGGTCACATCCATTCGGAGTGGAACCGTGACGGCCTCGGCCATGCTGCGGAAGCTCGGATCTTATCCCCGTCAGAATGGTCTGGCTGTGGCCTTGCGTGAAGTTGGCCGGATCGAGCGGTCGGTTTTCATGCTCGACTGGATACAGGATCTGGATTTGCGCAGGCGAACCGGTTTTCATGCTCGACTGGATACAGGATCTGGATTTGCGCAGGCGAACC
>NZ_JACSIQ010000421.1:0-471 GCF_018812105.1 Gluconobacter sp. P1D12_c | reverse complement strand
GATTCTTTGGATTCGCATGGAATTAATCCTGTTCCGTTCATTAAGACTGTCTACACGTTGGATGATTTAATGCGTGATTGCGATAGGATTGCGAAGGAGTGGCTTGAGTCATTCCAGGCGACGTGGGAACCTAAGGCGAAGCCTCAAAAGGGTTCTGATCGCTCTATTGCCTAGAGCGACGACCCCGAAGGTCCGGGGTCTAGCATTGGGGTTTCGACCTCCATGCTAAAGGCTAAATCAGTATTAAAAAGATAGCTCAAACTGCTTCGCTTCATGAGCAGATAATTAGCTCAGATTTGCTGTGTCCTGCATCACAGAGCGAGCGCAGAGCGGGAGCCACGTAGTGTGGCCGTAGGCCATCTGTGTGGGATGGTTCTTGATAATCTGATTTTTATGGTAGAATGTGAGTCGAGGTTAAATCGATGGATATCTTGGCGGATTACATCGAAGAAGCCCGATAGGTTAGGAGAA
>NZ_JACSIQ010000043.1:0-2520 GCF_018812105.1 Gluconobacter sp. P1D12_c | reverse complement strand
GATCGAACGACCATTTACGAGCATACGGGCCGGAACGAATTTTCCATCAAAAAACAGACAGTGCTCGGCTGTGATGAGCATATCCTTGAATGGGACGCCGTCTGATACTGCGTCCTTCAGAATACGGACGGGATAGCCCGCCTGATCCAATGGAAGATACGGCCGCACCGTACAATGCGCATGTCCCGCCCACGTGACGATATCTGTATATATCACCCCGTCTTTACAACAGAGGACTTCGTCACCCATGACGATATCCTGCACGGCTTTTTTTCCATTGGGGACAGAAATAATAGAATCCCTCAGAAAGCAAACCAAGACCCCGTTCTGACTTGTATTATTTAACGGGGTCGAACTAATGAATAAATTTCCATCCTGATATGACTGGAATAAATTATTATTTTTTCCATAGTCATAAAAATCTCCCGATACCGTGATTGTTTTTCCATTATCTGTAACGATATTCGTGCTATTTCCGTTTTTTGAAACGGAAACAACCTTTGTTGCGCCAGGAATTTCTATGGTTGATCCTGCGTTTCCAAATCCTGATATACTTTGAAAAGAAATGACGGATACATTACTTCCTGGGTTAATCAGAAGTGTACCACCACCTTTTCCGAAAGCGACTTTAGACCCACTTAAGGCAGAAATCGCAGCCTGGTTCTGTACTGAATTCAGAATCAGCTTTCCGCCAGAAGATATATTATACGTCGAACCAGAAAGGGCTGATATCGTCGAGGCACTATCCATGGAAATGGTGCCTCCATCTGCTGTGAATGTCGCACCAGTCAATGCATTGACAACGCCACCAGTCAATCCAGTTACTGTAACAAAGGCGTTGTTGCTTGAGGTGACACTCCAAGGGTTTGCCAGGGAAATTAATGAGGGAGAAAAATTGACGGAAGCATTGACGTTTTTGCCTGAAAAATTAGCGCTCGCTCCGCCAATCGATACGAGTCCAAGGACAGGCAAAGCTGGAACAAGAGTGTAACTCCCGCTTTTCGTGACAGTATGGTTGTATCCATATATCAGCGACATCTTTTATCCTCTCGTTAATTTATCGTTGACGCGCTTTAACTAAATATGTTGCAAAGAGCAACTGTGTGTTACTTTAAAATATTTTCATATAATATAATTAGGTACTTAAAGTATTAACTAGTTAATAATTAATAACATATACTTAAAAATACAATAATTTCTTGAATATAGGTTGGTTAAAATTTAAATGAAATTATATCTTATTATATGTAATTATTTAGATAGGTCACGTTGACAAAAGATCTATACGATCTGCCTGAGATCTGATTCACTTCCTGGCTGTGGGATAACGGGCAGAGAGAACAGGCATGGCACGAGGCGATCTGACGGATCAGGAATGGGCGATGATTGGTCCGCTTCTGCCGCCTGAGCGTGGACGTTGGGCTCGTCCATCTGGAGACAATCGCCAGTTTCTCAATGGTATGCTGCATGTTCTACGAACGGGTTGCCCCTGGCGGGACATGCATGAACGCTACGGCAAGTGGAACTCGGTCTATGTCCGGTTCCGGCGTTGGGCTAAACAGGGTGTCTGGGATGCTCTTTTACAGACCCTGGTAGATCTGGGGCTGACTGATAACTGGCAGCATATGATCGACAGCACCGTAATCCGCGCCCATTCACAGGCCACCGGGGCAAAAGGGGGGCTTATTCGGAGGCTTTGGGTCGGTCACGCGGCGGCTTTACGAGCAAAATCCATGCCCGATGTGACAATCAGGGACGCCCTCTCGGCTTTGTCCTTACCGGAGGCCAAGTCTCGGATTACAAAGCCACAGACGCCCTGATAAAGCTACCTGTCCCAAACCCCAAAGCCATGCTGGCCGACCGGGGCTATGACAGTGACAGTTTCCGCCAGGAACTGCTGGTCCACGGGATCCTGCCAGTCATTCCATCACGCAAAGGCCGCAGCGCTCCACAGAAAACAGACTGGCGCCGTTACAGGGATCGCAACCACATCAAGCGGATGTTCAACAGGCTCCAGCAGATGCGCCGCATAGCGACCCGCTGCGACAAGACCGCCTTATCCTTCATGAGTTTCCTCAATATCGCCGCCGCAAGGCTCTGGATCAGATCTTTTGTCAACGTAACCTAGGCTCAGAACTCATAGCCAGAAGATGACGGTTGCTGCGATGGCATCCGGTCTGCGTTTTGAGCAGATTGGGGGCTGTTATCCGCTTGAGAGCTACACTGTGGTGCTGATCCGCTGCAGGAAGAGAAAGCGGCGCATATTATAGACGATATTGGCCATCCCGACCCTCATACTGGCCCGCGTTATGCCTACAGTTCGGACAAACAGTCCTGTCTGCGATTTCTGATCGGCAAAGACATGCTCGACACGCGACCGGATCACGGACTTTCCTGCGTTGGATCTCTGGATATGCCGGGGCATAGGCTTGAGATGCGGTTTTTTCCTGTGAACCTTYGAGACAAAGCCCTGCTTTTCCATGAAGTCCTCATTGGCTTTTGAACGGTAGGCCGTATCTG
>NZ_JACSIQ010000420.1:0-471 GCF_018812105.1 Gluconobacter sp. P1D12_c | reverse complement strand
CCGAACAGGTTCGCCAAGCCCTTTTGCCGTTTTTTGACAATCCCGATTTTGACCATGATGCCCTTGGCCGGGTCATGGTCACCGTTCAACGCATTACTACCCCAGCCCCCGGAACAACGGAGCCGTTTGTTATGATCCGTCCCGCACAGAACCGTGCTGTCACCTTGTGGCTAATGAAGAACAGTAAACGTCCAATGAAGGCCGTGGACGTCTGGACGCTCTTGTTCGACCACCTGTTCCCACATACCGGACAGATCATGCTAACCCGCGAAGAAATCGCCGAAAAAGTCGGAATTCGGGTCAACGAAGTTACAGCCATCATGAATGAACTGGTGAAGTTCGGTGCGATTTTCTCCGAGCGCGAAAAGGTAGCCGGTATGCGAGGGCCGGGTCTTGTCCGCTACTACATGAACCGCCACGTTGCTGAAGTAGGTAGTCGTGCTACACAAGAAGAACTTTCTACAATACCAA
>NZ_JACSIQ010000419.1:0-471 GCF_018812105.1 Gluconobacter sp. P1D12_c | reverse complement strand
GCCCAACAATCTTATTCTCCATCTGCTCGAATTTTATTTCATCACCAACGATGACACGACCATCAAGAGAAGGCTCAACACAGAGAGCCATAGCAATATCGGGCCCGAACATATCCAATGATTTAGGGACACCTATCGTGGCTTCGCCTTCATCACGCTTCGTGAAAAGCTCAGCATCATTGATGACACGCTTCATCATCTTCAGAGATCCATCAGACTGATCTCGAACGATGCGAAGCCTCTCATCATTAAGAGACCCCTTGAACTCCTTAAACGATCCGTACCTCTGTATCAGTCGCGTATTGAGTGTCTCATTATAGAACCACTCAAGATGGCCATCCTCCATCGTCTCAATATCGTTCGGCTTAGTCACATATTTTGTGACCTCATCAACAGACTCAAGAGTTCCCGCATCCTTAACAATGCACGACATCCTCTCACGAACATCAGCAAGAAAATCCTGCCAGCCGT
>NZ_JACSIQ010000418.1:0-471 GCF_018812105.1 Gluconobacter sp. P1D12_c | reverse complement strand
AGTAGCGGACAAGACCCGGCCCTCGCATACCGGCTACCTTTTCGCGCTCGGAGAAAATCGCACCGAACTTCACCAGTTCATTCATGATGGCTGTAACTTCGTTGACCCGAATTCCGACTTTTTCGGCGATTTCTTCGCGGGTTAGCATGATCTGTCCGGTATGTGGGAACAGGTGGTCGAACAAGAGCGTCCAGACGTCCACGGCCTTCATTGGACGTTACTGTTCTTCATTAGCCACAAGGTGACAGCACGGTTCTGTGCGGGACGGATCATAACAAACGGCTCCGTTGTTCCGGGGGCTGGGGTAGTAATGCGTTGAACGGTGACCATGACCCGGCCAAGGGCATCATGGTCAAAATCGGGATTGTCAAAAAACGGCAAAAGGGCTTGGCGAACCTGTTCGGCCTGATCTTCACGAAGCCGATCTTTTGGGGTCTTGAGACGGGTCATGTTCCGCATGTGGGAAACCTC
>NZ_JACSIQ010000417.1:0-471 GCF_018812105.1 Gluconobacter sp. P1D12_c | reverse complement strand
GTTTCCAGCACTGCACGCCGTTGAGAAAGGAACGTGTCAGCCGTAGCATTGATCGCCAGAGGCAACGGTCCTTGCGCGCGCATCGCTGCAAACGTGGCTTCCGGAAGAAGGTAGGTGTCGAATGCGCGGTATTGGCGACTTTCCGTTACCCAGATGTCTCCGGCACGCAGACGCTCGCGCAGCTGGGTCAGAACACAGAGTTCGTAAGCCTGTCGTATGACTGTTCCCTCTGGCCTGACAAAGCTGTGCCAGGAAGGCGGAATGAAACGGATCGGACAGGAGTCAGGCAAGCGGCGTTTACCGGTCCGATAGAGGTCTCCAATGATCTGCACCGCCTTCAGTAATCCCTGTACCGTGCGACCACCCTGAAACTGGAACGCGTTCAGGAATGGACCAATGGCAGGACGAAGAGAGCGATGCCGGTTGATCAGTTCGGCCGTGCGATCAATGGTCTCTGGAGCTGTCAGGGTT
>NZ_JACSIQ010000416.1:0-471 GCF_018812105.1 Gluconobacter sp. P1D12_c | reverse complement strand
TCATAATGCTGCTGAACGGTCTGACTGATGCGTTTTGCCACCTGCTCAGGGTCTTCCACAACACGGGTAAAAATCCCCTTCTTGAGCACCTGCGGTTCTAGGTCAGCAGGGGTCAGGTTTTTGTGCTCGGGTGCGTCCCGTTCTAGCGCCCCGTAGTAGGTTTTCAGCTTGGTGTGGGTGGCCTTGCTTCCTTCGATGCCGCGTTCCAGTCCGACAGGGCGTCCCACAACTCGCGCAAAGTCGGTCTGCATCTCGTTCAGGGCCTTGGCACCACCGAGGAACCGGCGGCAATTCAGGCGGCCTGTATCGGGGTCTTTTGGCACCACGTAGGCCGACAGGTGCGGCGTTTTTTCGTCCCGGTGAATGATGGCAGCGATCACGTTGTCCTTGCCGTGCCGCTCCTGAATCCAGCGCAACGCCTCGTTCAAATAGGGGTCACGACACGAAAGTGTACTTTACGTACGCTTAGAG
>NZ_JACSIQ010000415.1:0-472 GCF_018812105.1 Gluconobacter sp. P1D12_c | reverse complement strand
CTGATGGTCGTGCTGTTGCAAAGCGTGTTGATGCTGCAAAAGCTAAGGCTGAAAAGTTTGAGAAGGCTGGCACGTTGGTTGGTGCTGTTTCTTCTGCTGTTGCTGGTGGTGTTGTTCAGGTTTCTGAGTCATTCACGAAAAGCCGTTTTGATGATGGTGCGAAGTCTCGTGAAAATGAAATTCATTTATTGAAGAATCAAAATGAGAAGTTGAAAGCGAGTAATTCATCACTAAAAACAAAAATTCACAAAAGTAATGAATCACGAAAATCACTATTGAACGAATTGAAAAGCGAACGCGAAAAAAGTTTTGATAAGGGCAAGCCGTTCAGAGATTTACAGAAGAAGAATGAACAGCTTGAAACTTATCTTGGTTTAGTTTTTGATTCTTTGGATTCGCATGGAATTAATCCTGTTCCGTTCATTAAGACTGTCTACACGTTGGATGATTTAATGCGTGATTGCGATAGGAT
>NZ_JACSIQ010000414.1:0-472 GCF_018812105.1 Gluconobacter sp. P1D12_c | reverse complement strand
TCATATGACTGAGCTTTGATGACCCTTTGGGCCTCTAATTTCGTATATGAACGACCTACGGATTCCATCCGAGACCACCAGTCTTGGCGGTCTTGTGTTGAACCATCGCCATCAGTTGTGTTATAATACTGATGTGGGTCGGGTTGTGACGTTCCTGCGTCATGCGCCGTCTCCTAACCTATCGGGCTTCTTCGATGTAATCCGCCTAGATATCACTCGATTTAACCTCGACTCACATTCTCCCATAAAAATCAGATTATCAAGAACCATCCCACACAGATGGCCTACGGCCACACTACGTGGCTCCCGCTCTGCGCTCGCTCTGTGATGCAGGACACAGCAAATCTGAGCTAATTATCTGCTCATGAAGCGAAGCAGTTTGAGCTATCTTTTTAATACTGATTTAGCCTTTAGCATGGAGGTCGAAACCCCAATGCTAGACCCCGGACCTTCGGGGTCGTCGCTCTAGGCA
>NZ_JACSIQ010000413.1:0-472 GCF_018812105.1 Gluconobacter sp. P1D12_c | reverse complement strand
CCGTGGTTCGCGCCCATTCACAGGCTACGGGCGCAAAAGGGGGGCTCATTCGGAGGCTTTTGGTCGATCACGCGGCGGCTTTACGAGCAAGATCCATGTCCGATGTGACAATCAGGGATGCCCTCTTGGCTTTGTCCTTACCGGAGGCCAGGTCTCGGACTACAAAGCCACAGACGCCCTGATGAAGCTGTCTGTCCCGCCCCCCAAAGCCATGCTGGCTGATCGGGGCTATGACAGTGACAGCTTCCGCCAGGATCTGCTGATCCACGGGATCCTGCCGGTTATTCCATCACGCAAAAGCCGCAGTGCTCCACAGAAAACAGACTGGTGGCGTTACAGGGACCGCAACCGCATCGAGCGGATGTTCAACAAACTCAAGCAGATGCGCCGTATCGCGACGCGCTACGACAAAACCGCCTTGTCCTTCATGAGTTTCCTCAATMTCGCCGCAGCAAAGCTCTGGATCAGATTT
>NZ_JACSIQ010000412.1:0-474 GCF_018812105.1 Gluconobacter sp. P1D12_c | reverse complement strand
CTGATCAACGACCGCCTGTCGTTCATGCGCTTTCTGGGATTGGGGCTGTCGGACCGCGTGCCGGATGCCAAAACGGTCTGGCTGTTTCGTGAGCGTTTGACACAGGCGGGTGCCATTGAAAGGCTGTTTGACCGATTTGACGCGACCCTACGGAACGCCGGTTATCTCCCGATGTCGGGCCAGATCCTGGATGCAACACTGGTAGCCGCTCCAAAGCAGCGCAATACGAATGCCGAGAAGGCAGATCTCCGGGCAGGACGTATTCCCGAAGACTGGCAGGACAAGTCGGCAAAGCTGTCGCACAAGGATCGTCATGCGCGCTGGACGCTGAAGTTCACGAAAGCAAAACGGCAGGATGACGGGAGTATGCCCGCAACGGATCTCGCTATCCCGTTCTTTGGCTACAAATCCCACGTGTCCATCGACCGGAAGTTTCGGTTCATCCGAAAATGGAAGACGACGGATGCCGCCGCC
>NZ_JACSIQ010000411.1:0-475 GCF_018812105.1 Gluconobacter sp. P1D12_c | reverse complement strand
GCTTCCTGCTGGTGGTTTAGAATACGTTCCAGAGGTTAAGGAAGCGAAGGAATCACGCGGAGAGATTTTTGATGCAGGACCGTCTGAGAATGGGTGTGAGTCATCTTCTCGGATAGGTTTTTATGAGCTTCTTCGTCGCAACAGTGGGAACAAGGTTGATGTGTTTAAACATCTTGAACGCATTGGCAGGGATGAGGCCATAAGGCTTCAATCTGATCGCATTGCTGACAGGCTTGAAGGTCTGGGGATTCCGTCTAGGCGTTAGTAGCAGGATGGGAGCTTTTTCAAGGTGGGTTTGCTGTCTGGATTAGCTAAGCAGATGGATGAACAGTTTAGGCATATCATGTTCWTTCCTGCTGTTGCTGTTGCTGAGCGTCGCCAGTTGAGGAATGAGCTGACCTWTTGGATTGATAACATTCTCCCGAWTAAGGGGAAGTATCTGCGGTACATGGTTATCACCTGCGGTGAGAACGTC
>NZ_JACSIQ010000042.1:0-2731 GCF_018812105.1 Gluconobacter sp. P1D12_c | reverse complement strand
GCAAGGTTGAACGCGAGCGCGTAGTCATCCAGGGGGGCAGTCCCCGATCTGCTCAAAACGCAGAGCGAAAGCGACCCAAGGAACCGTCAATCAAATCGCCAAAAGCCAGAAATCACGAACCAAGGCACATCAACCAACGGTTCTTCGATCCCTCCACTTTGTGCTGATTTCTTATTCTTGGCGCTTTAATTGATGGCTGCCGTGGTCGCATTCGCTCTGCTTTCTGAGAAAATCTTGATTTTCGCATTGGCTGGATTGTTGCGCTGTAGCGTTAATCCTCTACAAAAATCAATAGTCGCTTAGCGCTACCCTACGCCACTTGTTCGTAGCGACGCATACATAATGATAGTTTGTATCGTCAGTGAATTGGCCTGGTTTACACGAAGAAGATGAAGTAGGTGATGTAAGCGTTTCACGATATGATGATACCGTGAGGCCTTTGAGCGTCTCGCCTTGACCGCTTCCTATGATCCATCCTTTATTATAAATGAAAGATACTTGACTGTGCCTACCATTGTTGTCAGCATCTATATCTGTTAAGGATATGGATTTTCCTGCTCCTAAGGATACTCCGGCCTCAAAAGTAGCCATACCTATAGATTCAAGCGTTTTATTCACAATCAACGGATCCATAAGTTTTATATTTTTATTTTTTGCTACTATATTGTTTACTGAAATAAGTGGTGTAATAATTTTTGAATTATTAAATAGATAACCTAATTTAGAAAACATATTACATTGGTTAGATGCATTACAGATAGAATATGATCCATCTCCACTATACTTAACATATGCACCTGGAATCCCATTATCCAAAGAACCCACTGTTCCACCAACTCTAAGACCTTCTCGCCACGACATGTTTCTGTAGTCTACACATTTAGCTCCGCTAGGAGCGTCACATGATTGCCATTGATTCAGTATCATAGACGAAGAACCGGCGTTTTTAAATAAACTCATTACTAGTGCAGTGCTGTTCGGCGCCGATCCAGTTGATATGGGATTTGTAACGTTAATAGTGTTGCCTGCTATAGACTGCACAAAACTCGATATGAACGGGTTTAACTCAAGCAGTTTTGGAATTTGTCCGCCAAGATAAATTCCCCAAGATTCTTTGTCTGGCCATGCATTATAGCCATCCGTTTGCGGGGTTCCATCGACCCACTGTAAGCCCTTTTCATGGCTATCTACGCCAATAGTTAGACCATTGAAGTGATATTTTCCACTGGTTGTCGTGTGCAGCTCATTATCATACTCGCCATTTTCACATTCCCTAACTAAAGAATGTGGCGCTCCCCCTCTATTATTTACGGTATCATAGTCACCCAATTCACATGTTAAAAGCTGATTAAATTGTTTTGAACGCGCACCTATGTAAATAGTTGGTGTCGTAGCACTGAAGTCATAATGCCGATCAAGGTACAGAGGCTCTAGCGCATAATTTTGTGGGTTCCCTTTCGCCACATTACCTGCTCCGGGAATAACCCACATATCAACATCTAGTCGGTCGCAAAATTTTGAATTCTGAAATTTAGACGGGCATGGTACTGAAAAACTCCAATTATTCAGCATTCCAGAAAATCCATTAACTGCATACGCGCCATATACATTCTTTCTATTGACATAGGAAGACATGGATACATTCGAGATTATGTTTTGATGTTGTTTCAGTTTACTTCGTTGTTTGTCATCCATGGTTGGGTAAATAAAAACCCCTGAAGAACTAAAGTAAATACTTCTTTTCGTCCCAGTTTCATCTGAAATTCTTGATCCAAAAACGAGTTTTGGCGGACTACTCTTCGTTCCTATATCTTCAACAACAGAGTCAAAAGTTCCGTAAGAAGCCATTTGATTTCCGGTGGTCGGGCTGATTCCTGGTCTATTTCCAGTATAGGACGAATTTGAGTTCCATATACTCAAACAGGCACCAAGGTTCATACCCCCTTCATCTTGACATGTTATAATCATATGTGATCCTCTGCCTTCAGAAAATCCTCCGATTACAACGCCGTCCGGATCCGTCCACCAATCTTCATTTGGCGGATTTGCTTGGCGGTGTGCACCAGATATACGAACGATAGGTTGTCCATCTACCATGGATGTAAATGTCGTTCTGCCAACATTTAGCATATCTCCTAATGGGACCAATGGACTGTCGAGGTGAAGAGTAGGTACCGTTTTTCGGCCAATCACAGAGGGTCCATGTGTATTTGAGATAGAATTTATAGAGCTCTTGGCATCAGAATGGGTAGCACCAAAAGCGATACCAGCGGTAGAATATTGAATAAACCCCTTGATTTCTTCAAAAATAGAATTTGATTCTTTGGATAAGAATTCATTAAACGAATAACTCTTCTGTGAATACAATAAAAAAATAGCTAATATTATTATGGTTTTTCCTAATTTGCGCAAAAAACTCATGGAGCACCTTATAATAAATTCGAACTATATTATCTAAATCTTAATTATCTTATTTCCTGCTTAGGAAAAAATGAAATGTGTTCTTATATAAGAGCATATTAGATTTTGGAACAAGCCGACTTCAAGGGTTCGAAAAACTTTCTAGGGCCTATAAGGAGAGGTAGAGGGATCGAAGAACCCTTGATTGATGTGCTTGGTTCGTGATTTCAAGCTTTTGGCGATTTGATTGACGGTTCCTTGGGTCGCTTTCGCTCTGCGTTTTGAGCAGATCGGGGACTGCCCCCCTGGATGACTACGCGCTCGCGTTCAA
>NZ_JACSIQ010000410.1:0-475 GCF_018812105.1 Gluconobacter sp. P1D12_c | reverse complement strand
AAGGGGAAGTATCTGCGGTACATGGTTATCACCTGCGGTGAGAACGTCCGCATATATGATGACCTCAAGGCGGAGCATAGGAAATGGACACGCAAGCTCTCTGATTGCTTCCGTTGGCTCAATCAAAAATATGGTTCAAATCTGTATTTCAGGGGGACTGAGTTCACTCATAATGAGGATCATGAAACCCTTAACATGCATATGAATATCCTCTTTGATCTGCCGTATTTGAAGGGGAACGGCTGGCAGGATTTTCTTGCTGATGTTCGTGAGAGGATGTCGTGCATTGTTAAGGATGCGGGAACTCTTGAGTCTGTTGATGAGGTCACAAAATATGTGACTAAGCCGAACGATATTGAGACGATGGAGGATGGCCATCTTGAGTGGTTCTATAATGAGACACTCAATACGCGACTGATACAGAGGTACGGATCGTTTAAGGAGTTCAAGGGGTCTCTTAATGATGAGAGGCTTC
>NZ_JACSIQ010000409.1:0-475 GCF_018812105.1 Gluconobacter sp. P1D12_c | reverse complement strand
TCATGTAGTAGCGGACAAGACCCGGCCCTCGCATACCGGCTACCTTTTCGCGCTCGGAGAAAATCGCACCGAACTTCACCAGTTCATTCATGATGGCTGTAACTTCGTTGACCCGAATTCCGACTTTTTCGGCGATTTCTTCGCGGGTTAGCATGATCTGTCCGGTATGTGGGAACAGGTGGTCGAACAAGAGCGTCCAGACGTCCACGGCCTTCATTGGACGTTTACTGTTCTTCATTAGCCACAAGGTGACAGCACGGTTCTGTGCGGGACGGATCATAACAAACGGCTCCGTTGTTCCGGGGGCTGGGGTAGTAATGCGTTGAACGGTGACCATGACCCGGCCAAGGGCATCATGGTCAAAATCGGGATTGTCAAAAAACGGCAAAAGGGCTTGGCGAACCTGTTCGGCCTGATCTTCACGAAGCCGATCTTTTGGGGTCTTGAGACGGGTCATGTTCCGCATGTGGGAAAC
>NZ_JACSIQ010000408.1:0-475 GCF_018812105.1 Gluconobacter sp. P1D12_c | reverse complement strand
CCTGGGGATAGTGCAAAGCAGAAGGCCAAGGCGGATGGGTTATCTCCAAAGGAACAAAATGAAGCCTATAAGCAATCGTTTAGAGATTGGCAGGACAGTTATTGGGATAAGGTCGGGAAGMCTTCTGGCTTAACTCGTATTGGTCCAGGTCGTAGGCGTTTAACTCGGGACCAGTGGAACCAGGAGAAGCAACAAGCCAAGGCTTTAGCTATTGCTCTGGCTGATGGTCGTGCTGTTGCAAAGCGTGTTGATGCTGCAAAAGCTAAGGCTGAAAAGTTTGAGAAGGCTGGCACGTTGGTTGGTGCTGTTTCTTCTGCTGTTGCTGGTGGTGTTGTTCAGGTTTCTGAGTCATTCACGAAAAGCCGTTTTGATGATGGTGCGAAGTCTCGTGAAAATGAAATTCATTTATTGAAGAATCAAAATGAGAAGTTGAAAGCGAGTAATTCATCACTAAAAACAAAAATTCACAAAAGTA
>NZ_JACSIQ010000407.1:0-476 GCF_018812105.1 Gluconobacter sp. P1D12_c | reverse complement strand
GACAGGGTTCAGAGACGTTATAGAAAGCATGATGCGGGAGCATCAGCCCAACAATCTTATTCTCCATCTGCTCGAATTTTATTTCATCACCAACGATGACACGACCATCAAGAGAAGGCTCAACACAGAGAGCCATAGCAATATCGGGCCCGAACATATCCAATGATTTAGGGACACCTATCGTGGCTTCGCCTTCATCACGCTTCGTGAAAAGCTCAGCATCATTGATGACACGCTTCTTCATCATCTTCAGAGATCCATCAGACTGATCTCGAACGATGCGAAGCCTCTCATCATTAAGAGACCCCTTGAACTCCTTAAACGATCCGTACCTCTGTATCAGTCGCGTATTGAGTGTCTCATTATAGAACCACTCAAGATGGCCATCCTCCATCGTCTCAATATCGTTCGGCTTAGTCACATATTTTGTGACCTCATCAACAGACTCAAGAGTTCCCGCATCCTTAACAATGCAC
>NZ_JACSIQ010000406.1:0-476 GCF_018812105.1 Gluconobacter sp. P1D12_c | reverse complement strand
GCAAATCTGAGCTAATTATCTGCTCATGAAGCGAAGCAGTTTGAGCTATCTTTTTAATACTGATTTAGCCTTTAGCATGGAGGTCGAAACCCCAATGCTAGACCCCGGACCTTCGGGGTCGTCGCTCTAGGCAATAGAGCGATCAGAACCCTTTTGAGGCTTCGCCTTAGGTTCCCACGTCGCCTGGAATGACTCAAGCCACTCCTTCGCAATCCTATCGCAATCACGCATTAAATCATCCAACGTGTAGACAGTCTTAATGAACGGAACAGGATTAATTCCATGCGAATCCAAAGAATCAAAAACTAAACCAAGATAAGTTTCAAGCTGTTCATTCTTCTTCTGTAAATCTCTGAACGGCTTGCCCTTATCATAACTTTTTTCGCGTTCGCTTTTCAATTCGTTCAATAGTGATTTTCGTGATTCATTACTTTTGTGAATTTTTGTTTTTAGTGATGAATTACTCGCTTTCAACT
>NZ_JACSIQ010000405.1:0-476 GCF_018812105.1 Gluconobacter sp. P1D12_c | reverse complement strand
AGCCGTGTCGCGGATGACAAAAACGCCCTGCTGACGGTGATCCTGGCGGATGGGATTAATCTTGGTCTGACACGCATGGCCGACACCTGTCAGGGTGCCACCCTGCGCCAGTTGGCGCATCTGCATGACTGGCATATCAGCGAGGCCGGATACGCCGAAGCCCTTGGCCGTATGGTTGCAGCCCATCGTGGGCTGCCCCTGGCGTCACTCTGGGGAGACGGCACATCGTCCTCAAGTGATGGTCAATTGTTTCATGCAGGTGGCAGAGGCGCTGCGATCAGCGATATCAATGCGCGCAATGGCAGTGAACCGGGCGTCAGTTTCTACACCCACATCTCCGATCAGTATGATCCGTTTTCGACCCGGGTGATTGCGGCGACGGCCGGTGAAGCACCCTATGTTCTGGATGGGCTGCTGTATCATGCCAACGGGCTTTCCATTGAAGAGCATTATACCGACACGGGTGGGGCATCGGA
>NZ_JACSIQ010000404.1:0-476 GCF_018812105.1 Gluconobacter sp. P1D12_c | reverse complement strand
GTAATCGCCGGATGTATGATACCGGCGATTACTCCATCAGCGATCTTTCAGAACTGTTTTCTATTTCTCGGCCAACTGTCTATCGAACTCTCAGCAGAACAGCCTCAACGTGCTTGTTGGGTTCACTCTAAGCGTACGTAAAGTACACTTTCGTGTCGTGACCCCTATTTGAACGAGGCGTTGCGCTGGATTCAGGAGCGGCACGGCAAGGACAACGTGATCGCTGCCATCATTCACCGGGACGAAAAAACGCCGCACCTGTCGGCCTACGTGGTGCCAAAAGMCCCCGATACAGGCCGCCTGAATTGCCGCCGGTTCCTCGGTGGTGCCAAGGCCCTGAACGAGATGCAGACCGACTTTGCGCGAGTTGTGGGACGCCCTGTCGGACTGGAACGCGGCATCGAAGGAAGCAAGGCCACCCACACCAAGCTGAAAACCTACTACGGGGCGCTAGAACGGGACGCACCCGAGCACAA
>NZ_JACSIQ010000403.1:0-477 GCF_018812105.1 Gluconobacter sp. P1D12_c | reverse complement strand
CTGATGTTCAAAATTCTGGTCATCCAGACGCTGAACAATCTGTCCGACGAGCGAACGGAATATCTGATCAACGACCGCCTGTCCTTCATGCGTTTCCTTGGTCTGGGACTGTCGGACCGGGTGCCCGATTCCAAAACGGTCTGGCTGCTCCGTGAACGCCTGACACAGGCGGGTGCGATCGATGGGCTGTTTAACCGGTTTGAAGCGACCCTGCGGAACGCCGGTTATCTGCCGATGTCAGGCCAGATCCTGGATGCAACATTGGTAGCCGCTCCAAAGCAGCGCAATACGAATGCTGAGAAAGCCGACCTCCGGGCAGGGCGTATTCCTGAAGACTGGCAGGATAAGCCATCCAGATTGTCCCACAAGGACAGGAACACCCGCTGTACACTGAAGTTCACGAAGGCGAAGCGGCAAGACGATGGAACCATGCCATCCAGCGATCTGGCTATCCCATTCTTTGGCTACAAACCCCAC
>NZ_JACSIQ010000402.1:0-477 GCF_018812105.1 Gluconobacter sp. P1D12_c | reverse complement strand
TACTTTTGTGAATTTTTGTTTTTAGTGATGAATTACTCGCTTTCAACTTCTCATTTTGATTCTTCAATAAATGAATTTCATTTTCACGAGACTTCGCACCATCATCAAAACGGCTTTTCGTGAATGACTCAGAAACCTGAACAACACCACCAGAAACAGCAGAAGAAACAGCACCAACCAACGTGCCAGCCTTCTCAAACTTTTCAGCCTTAGCTTTTGCAGCATCAACACGCTTTGCAACAGCACGACCATCAGCCAGAGCAATAGCTAAAGCCTTGGCTTGTTGCTTCTCCTGGTTCCACTGGTCCCGAGTTAAACGCCTACGACCTGGACCAATACGAGTTAAGCCAGAAGGCTTCCCGACCTTATCCCAATAACTGTCCTGCCAATCTCTAAACGATTGCTTATAGGCTTCATTTTGTTCCTTTGGAGATAACCCATCCGCCTTGGCCTTCTGCTTTGCACTATCCCCAGGAT
>NZ_JACSIQ010000401.1:0-477 GCF_018812105.1 Gluconobacter sp. P1D12_c | reverse complement strand
GGTAAGGAGGCGGGAACTCTTGAGTCTGTTGATGAGGTCACAAAATATGTGACTAAGCCGAACGATATTGAGACGATGGAGGATGGCCATCTTGAGTGGTTCTATAATGAGACACTCAATACGCGACTGATACAGAGGTACGGATCGTTTAAGGAGTTCAAGGGGTCTCTTAATGATGAGAGGCTTCGCATCGTTCGAGATCAGTCTGATGGATCTCTGAAGATGATGAAGAAGCGTGTCATCAATGATGCTGAGCTTTTCACGAAGCGTGATGAAGGCGAAGCCACGATAGGTGTCCCTAAATCATTGGATATGTTCGGGCCCGATATTGCTATGGCTCTCTGTGTTGAGCCTTCTCTTGATGGTCGTGTCATCGTTGGTGATGAAATAAAATTCGAGCAGATGGAGAATAAGATTGTTGGGCTGATGCTCCCGCATCATGCTTTCTATAACGTCTCTGAACCCTGTCTTATGGTC
>NZ_JACSIQ010000041.1:0-3039 GCF_018812105.1 Gluconobacter sp. P1D12_c | reverse complement strand
CCTTCTCGGGATCACCCTACAATCTCTAGCCACTAGAGCTTCAAGGGAAAAGCACCATGAGGATCTCGATTGGCGAGTTGGCGCGGCGCACTGGGGTCAAGGTGCCGACGATCCGCTACTACGAAGGCGTCGGGCTTCTTCCGACACCGACACGAACGGAAGGGCGGCAAAGGCGCTTCGGTGCGGACGAGGTCGCCCGGCTCAACTTTATTCGTCATTCCCGCGAGCTGGGCTTCGAGGTCGCCGACATTCGTGAATTGCTGACGCTTAGCGAGCAGCCGGAGCGTTCCTGCGGCGAGGTGGACGCTATCGCCCGCCGCCACGTCGAGAMTATTGACCGACGGATTGGGAGGCTGGTGGCGCTGCGCGCCGAGCTGCAACGCTCGCTAGATCGGTGTGCGCGCGGTACGGTCGAGGAATGCCGGGTGATCGAAGTGCTGGGTTACGGGGACGACAGGGTTTAGCTAAAGGCAGCTCAGAGTACCGGGGAGCAGTGAGAGGCTGTTCGAAAACGTACGCTAAGGATTTTAGGAACCGGATTGCAACCGAAGAGGCCTGAAATTATCTCGCGGCGGCCGGATTTCGCCCCAAAGATAATCACCTGTCAGGCCAATATGCTCCCAGCCGAGTGGTGCTACATGAGCAAGCACGTCATCGGGCACCGCGATGCCCGTCTGACGAAGATGCTGAGCGGCACGGTCCAGACCTGACCAAACGCGGTGTCGGGTTGAAGGTCCTGGCGGGCGAAGGAGCCTCGATCGATACCACCACCGCAAATGGTCGCTTGATCTTCGCGATTTTTGCCGGACTGGCGGAGTTCGAGCGGGAATTGATCGTTGAACGCACACGCGCAGGTCTGGCTTCTGCACGTGCCCGAGGACGGGAGGGTGGCCGTCCCTTCAAGATGACCTTAGTAAACTTCGTCTGGCTCAGGCCGCCATGAGTGATCCTGAAACCCAGGTTGGAGATCTGTGTTCTGAACTGGGGATCAGCCGCCAGACGTTGTATCGACATGTCACTCCCGAGGGTAAAATCAGGCCGGATGGGGAAAAAACCTCTGGCGCAAAAAACACGAAAAATCTCTCAAAACTGAGACTTATGGCTTATCTCTGGTATGGGTAACGTGAGGATTGATCGATACCAGCAGAAACGGCTGATGACTGCGGGAATGCCCCTGATGAAACATCGAAAGCCGGTCCAGTTGCGCAACAGGCAGCCAGAGACGACCGTCCAGAGCAAGACACGGTGCATCTGCCCAGTGCAGACGTGAATCCGAGATCAGTTTCGTGATCTTTCCCGAAACGTCTCTCCGATAGACGCCGTTATCCTTCAGATTGGTGAAGTAAAGGTTTCCTGCAGCATCCATGGCGCTGCCCCCGACTGGAGGTAAATCTGCCCAAGGCTTTACAGCCGCAGACAGATCGGTTGATGACACACTGGGATCATCAAGCAACACTGTGGGAACTTGAGACCACGGTCCTTCAAGCGGCCCGAAATACAGCCATTTCCCGTCCGGACTGACTTCAAGCGGATCGACATTCACCAGAAGCGGCTGATGCGGACCGTTCTCCACGACGTGCCCGTCCATGACAATCGGTCGATCTGTCCGTGCGCGTGTGGAAACATCGTTGTCCAGAACACGACGTGCCTGACCTGTTTTGATATCAAGAACGATCAGCGCGGCCTTGCCCGCATCCGTGAGATAGGCGTGCGTTCCGTTGAAACGGATATCGTCGATATAGCTGCCCGCCTGCGCGATCTCTGGGCCCAGAGGATAGATCCGCAGCACATGACCTGTTGCCGGATCAATGCGGACCAGTTTGGCTCCTTCAGGTATGGGAGCACCTCCAAAAGACGGAGTTCCAGTATCAACAACCCAGAGCGTGCCGTCAGGAGCAACGTGGAGGGCATTGACGCTGACAAACCGATGCGTTGCATCCTGCCCGGGTTTCCAGCCATTCCAGTCAGCATCTGGAAAAGGCTTTATCTTTCCATTCTTTGTCAGAAGACCCACGGCCGGTCCGGAAAACCCGCTCCAGCGAGGGCCTGAGACAAACACATGACCGCCAGCAAGCGCTACGGCGTTCCAGTCTATTGCGTTAGTAGTCGCCTCAATCCTGATGGTCTGAGCACGGGCAGGATCAGGATGCCCGCATACCCCAACGAAACCCGTGAAAACGGCAATGGCGATCCTGCGCAGGCCTCTTTTTGTGAAAGCATGCGGCTGATTCTGTTTCATGACTCCCATGCCGTCAGATCCCTGCGATAAAACCGGACGGCGTACCGTCGGCAGGATCCACGAACACCACGTCATCTGGCGCCCGTCGCGGCGTGTCGATAGCAAGGAAAACAACTGGCTGGCTCAGAATGCGGGGTACGGCATGCACGGCCCGACGGGGGAACACCAGAAGATGGCCGGGTGCAAACGGGGCTTCCTCCTTGGGATCATCGATCCAAAACGTGCCTGTCCCGGAGAGGACATGAAGCACTTCATCGCACTGGGTATGATAATGCGGCGGTACTTCCCGATAAATCCTGAAGACCCGGATACTGGCTTCCGGCTTGTCAGTCAGATAGGTGTCCAGCAGCATCGTGTCCGCCGTTTCGGGAAACGCAGCGGCAATTTTATTCAGATCGAAGCGACCTCCCGTCCGGTTCAGGGTCATCAGATGTTCTTCGTCATTCATGAGGTCTGCTCCTCTCAAGCGCTTTGACTGTTTTCGTCACGGTTCTCTCCGCTCAGGCAGGAAAACTTTCGAGCACGATCTTGCCTTTGGCCTGACCACTCTCGATCAGAGCGTGAGCCTCTCGCAGATTGGCGGCGGTGATCGCGCCAAGATTTTTGCCGAGCGTCGTACGGAGACGCCCTTCGTCCAGAAGGCGCGACACCTCGTTCAGGAGTTTCCCTTGTGTGCTGATGTCTGCCGTTCCGAACAGTGAGCGGGTGAACATCAGCTCCCAATGCAGGGACAGGCTTTTGCGCTTGAGGGGTACAGCATTGAGTTCAGCAGGGTCATCAATCAGGCCGAAATGTCCCTG
>NZ_JACSIQ010000005.1:0-276771 GCF_018812105.1 Gluconobacter sp. P1D12_c | reverse complement strand
CACCCTAAAAACCCCGCTAAGTCGCTGACTTGGCGGGGTTTTTTGTTGCGCTCTACCGAACCACACCACAAATCACGCGAGACCCCGAACCACCAATCGGTTGACTCTGATAATCATCAGGCAAAGCATGAATAACAAGAGATGATCCGACAGCATCCAATAGGGCAGCAATAATATTTATATTAATGCTAGAGATGTACTAAAAATATTTTTTATGACTTATTAACGATAATAGGTGGCCTGTTTTTTGGAGATCGTTGAATTTCTTGAGGAGTGTGATTTCCGTGGTACAAACTATTTCTTTAATTGTTCCTTTTTATAACGAAGAAGGTTTGGTCCCAGTTTTTGCAGATAAGGTCATTCCTGTTCTGGACGAAATCTCTTGCGTAAATTGGACCATCATTTGCATTGATGATGGAAGTAAAGACGCAACACTAGACCAATTGGTAGCTCTCTCATCTGAAGATCCACGGTTTCAAATTCTTGAACTCTCGCGAAACTTTGGAAAGGAAGCTGCTTTAACAGCTGGATTGGACGCCTCCGATACTGATGCTGTGGTTATCATTGATGCTGACCTCCAAGATCCTCCGGAAGTTATTTCTCAGATGGTGAAGGCTTGGCGCGAAGGGGCTGAGGCTGTACTTGGAAGAAGAGTTGATCGTTCATCTGATAGTGGGCTCAAACGTAGGACAGCAGCATGGTTCTATGATCTCCACAGTAAAATTTCCCACGTTCAAATTCCTGAAAACGTTGGTGATTTTCGTTTGATGGATCGATGTGTTGTAGAGGCCCTTAAGAGACTTCCTGAGAGACAGAGGTTTATGAAGGGTTTATTTGCTTGGGTGGGGTTCCGAACGGTTATGATTGATTATGTTCGGACACCTCGTGCCGAGGGTGAAACTAAATTTTCTATTTTTTCTCTTTGGAATTTTGCTTTAGAGGGTTTCACAAGCTTTTCTACTATTCCTATTCGCCTTTGGACTTACTTGGGAACAATGGGAGCATTATGTTCGCTTTTGTATGGATTTTTTATTGTCATTCGTACATTTTTTTTTGGTAACTCCGTTCCAGGTTATGCATCTCTTTTTGCGGCGATTGTACTTTTTAGTAGTGTTCAGATAATAAGTATAGGAATGATGGGGGAATATATAGGCCGTATATATATGGAAACAAAACAAAGGCCTATTTATATTTTAAGGAAAAGATATAACTAAATCTATTTATTATGGGTATGATAATTTTATACTAGAAATACCAATTCCTAAGGCGCGAGGGTCTTCCTTAATTTTTGTAACGCGATCAATCTCCATCCTTAAGTGAACATTATTATTTTTAGGAACTATAAAATTTAATGAATAGTATTTCTCTTGTTGAGATATAGACCAATTATCTAAATATTTATCGTTTGAAAATATTTTCACATGTTTGGGTGTGCCGGGAGCCGACCGAAGGCTGAGAGTGACCGTAATTTTCTTGATATTTTTTGGCATAATAAAAAATAGAAATGCTTGGTTTCCTTCATTCCAAGTTCCCCACTTTTCTGAACCTGCCCATCCACTTTCCAACACTTCTGAGTGTAGGGGATTGCTTGATGACATGGAAATAATCTGATTAAGGGGGAGTGGTATTGGTAAAGATATAGGAGCAAGCTTAAGCGAGTGCTGTATCCCGGTACAAAGAACGAAAGTGTTTAGTGCTCCACAATTGACTTGCGTGCGATTGGTCCATGATAAGGCTTTTGTAACGCGGTGAGTGCCATTAAAAATAACAAGGGTGTTGTTGTCCAGAGTGTGAGGTCTTTCCTGTGCCAGATGACATCCTCCTTCTGGCAGAGATCGCGCTGTATACATCGTATTAATGGAGGCATTTTGATAGGCAGAAGCATAAATAATTGGCATATTTTCTTTCAGTCCCGTTGCGTCGCATTCTAGGCGGGGATAAATTTCTATATGGTCAAATTTCTGCATTATTTCGAATAGGCGATTATCTTTTTCCACTGAGGGTCTGAAGAGACTGGCTTCAGTAGCACGGTCTTGAAAGCGTAAATTTCGTGTGTCTACCCATTGAAGTATCACAGCTATCCCTAATAGCGTGGGTGCGGCACGAGGCCATATTTTGTATGTGTTTCCAACTGCCCCAAGCAAAATGATGTATGCGACTGGCCAAAACATACGTCCCGATGATCGCATCTGTTCAGCACCTGGGACCATAAAGTGAGTCTGCACAATTAGAGTATGGAAAAAATACATTTTATTCGAAACAGCAATTCCTGTCAGAGAAATACATGCCAGTAAAAGGCCAATATTTCGAAGTAAGCTGTCACGTAGTAAGGTCCATGTACGTCTCTGACATGCCAGAATAATTATGAGGAAAAGAACGCCCGCTCCCAAGTACTGGTATCCTTCGTATTGGCCCCCTGTGGCGTCGATTTGCTCTTGGGTCGCATGCAGAAATAGACTGGAATGGGCTGGCCAAAGTGGAGATGCGAGGTTCATGGAATAAACACCATATCCCCCGCCACTTGCGCCGCCCCAGTAGTCAAATATTTTTCCAGTTAATAAAAGACAGCTACCGCTAAGCAGTATTGCGACCATACTGACCCAGCTAATTTTCCAATGCTCTTTTCTGAAGAAAGTTGAAAGAGAGACTGCCCCCAAAAGAGCTCCTACCATCACCATCAGGTAAGGGTGAATTAGAAGAGTTAAGTCTGTGAGTACTGCCAGGAGCCATAACGGCCAGAAGCGCCCCCTATTTTGAAGCTCGAGAGCTTTAAAATAGAGGCCTAAGGCGAGAAGAAGTATCCAGTGAGCGCAAAGGGCCGAGTGATTAATTCTAGCCAGAAAGGTTGGAAAGCAGGCGCTAAGCAGGCTGATGCTAATTGCTGGGAGTAGGTTTTTCTCGCCCATTGCCCGTAATGCGAACACAGCACAGACGGGTTGAAGAAACCAGCATACGGCGAGAAATAATGTGATGCCCTGCTGTACTCCTGGAAAGAAAATATGCACACTTTTGAGGAGCAAAGCCTCGAGAGGAATGCTATCTGTCATTGCGATATTGGTGCCTGCAGGGCTTACGAGCCGATCTGCCACAAAGAGAGGCCAATGCCAGTCCTGTTTTAAAAAATAGGCTTGCCCAATCATGTGCTGGATAACGTCGCCCCTATCCGCATGAACAACGGGCGGAAGTTTCCCTGAGATAAGGGAAACAGGAAACGTCCATAAAGCCAGAACACTTCCCAGTACGGTCGGGAATATGTAAGCCCGTATGATATCGGGAAATATATTCGATCGAAATTTTATTTTGAACAAGAATATATCAATCTTACCGAGGAGGGGTCAGATTGTTTAGATTTGTTCCGCAGGAATGCAAAGCTCTACTTGGTCTTATGACCAGAGAAATATAGATTAATATTAGGTTGTTCCTCAGTCTGAATAGCTCTCAGTGGCAACCTCCTGCTTTTCCACTGCAAGCTCTGCAACTGCTGCATCCTTTTGACGGGATAGCAACAGGGGTGCGAGATTGTAACCCGCACGCAGTTTTCAGGCGTCTCCAGCTTGCTGGGAAAAGACGTGCATACCAATAGAGTGCTGCGATACTGACCAGTAGCACGGCAACGATTGTTTCAATCATCATGCGTCTCCTGTGACAGCCTTAGCGACGTGATAGACGATGAAGGCTGCGACATATGCCAAACCAAAAAGATACGCTGTTGCTCCCAGAACGACTTTCATGGACCGGGTTTCCCGTCGCATGACAGCTAGAGTCGAGATGCATTGTGGAGCATAAACATACCACGCCAGCAGCGAGAGAGCGGTAGCAATACTCCATTGGCTGGAAAGAAGTGGCAGAAGCTTCGCGGATGCAGCGTCTTCACTCACCCCAAGTGCATAGACTGTTGCAAGCGCGCTGACGGCGACTTCACGTGCAGCGAGGCCGGGAATCAGGGAAACGCAGATCTGCCAGTTGAAACCGATGGGAGCAAAAATCGGTAGCATCAGGTGGCCAATCCGGCCCGCAAGGCTGTAGTCAATAGCAGCGCCGGTCGCACCGGCGGGGGGAAGTGGGAAACTGGATAGCCCCCAGAGCAGGACATTCAGCGATACAATGATGGTGCCAACCCGTGACAGGAACATCACGGCACGTTGCCACAGACCGAGCGCTAAGCTCTTGAGATTAGGGCGCCGATACGGGGGGAGCTCCAGAAGGAGTGGATGTTCTTCTGATTTGACGCCACGCGTCATGATGCGGGCAGCGATGATGCCGCTGATGATCGCCAGGGCATAGAGTCCAAACAGAACCAGACCCTGAATTCCAAAAATCCCGAGAACTGTTTTGTGCGGGATGAATGCGCCAATCAGCAGCGTGTAAACTGGTAGACGTGCAGAGCACGTCATGAGGGGAGCAATCAGGATTGTGACCAGTCGATCCCGGGGATTCTGAATGGTGCGTGCGGCCATAATGCCGGGAATGGCGCAGGCAAAGCTGGAGAGAAGCGGGATGAAAGACCGGCCACTCAGTCCGGCCAAAGCCATGACACGGTCCAGAAGGAATGCTGCACGGGGCAGATATCCAGATTCTTCCAGGGCCAGAATCCACAGGAAGAGAATCAGAATTTGCGGGAGGAAAACAATGACTGTTCCCGCGCCCGCGATAACGCCATCAGCTAGTAAGCTCCGCAAGACACCGTCAGGCAGTGGTCTGAGAATGAACTCCCCAAGCAGGGTAATGCCACTTTCCAAGGCATCCATGAGAGGTTGTGCCCAGGCAAAGACTGTCTGGAACATTACGAACAGCACGACCAGGAGGATGACCGGGCCCCAGACAGGGTGCAGGAACCAGCGATCCAGTCGATCAACTAAACGGGCATGACCAGCAGAGCGATCCGTAACATAAGCCTGAAGCAGACGGCGGACTTCGGCATGAAGGTCCGCGTCCGAGGCAAGTGCTTTTGGTGGGGGTGGAAGAGGGCGGTCCAAAGCTTCCAATAGAGGCTGAACACCCTGCCTGTTCAAGCTGATGACAGGCACAATCGGCATGCCCAGTTCTTGCTCAAGCCCGGCAATATCAATGGTCATGCCATTGCGCTTGGCTTCATCCATCATGTTGAGCGCAACGATTACGGGCACTTCAAGCTGACGAAGTTCGAGCAGAAAGCGCAGATGCAGCCGAAGATTGGTTGCAGAAATAACGCTGATCAGAAGTTCGGGGCGTTTCTCCGTGCGGTGCTGTCCCAGGCAGACATCTCGCGTGACGTCCTCATCCGGGCTCGTAGATGCCAGACTGTAAGCGCCAGGAAGATCCAGAACGCGGATCGGGCGACCTTGCGGCGTGGAGAAAAAGCCTTCTTTTCGCTCGACAGTGACGCCAGCGTAATTCGCTACTTTCTGACGGCTCCCGGTTAGCTGGTTGAAAAGCGAAGTCTTGCCGCAGTTCGGATTTCCAACCAGGGCAGTCTGTAACACATGAACCGCAGAAGACGGAGAGTCGGGAGACGTCATTATGATGGTCAGACTGGGCGGCGCAGAACAATACGCGCGGCTTCTCCTTTGCGGAGCGCAAAACGGGATGTGCCAAGACTAACAGCAATGGGGTCTGCGCCGATTGGGCCGGTCGCCACAATTTCCACTCTCTCGCCCGGAACAAAGCCAAGTTCACCGAGGCGGGCAGAAATGGGGTCTGCCAGTGTCAGCTCTTCGACCCGATCAATAATGGCATGATCTCCTTTGGAGAGTGTATTCAGATACCACATCAGTTTCTTATCCCAGTGCCTCCCAGCTCTCCCTTGGGTGTGCTGGCCGTTTCCCTAGATAGGCTCATCCAGCGGGAGCGAAAAGAGAGAGATGAGAATTATTTGCATCCACAGTTTACTTATTGACTGTGTGCCTCAGGATTTTTCTTGCGTGATATCATGTGGGCCGCCTCAAGAACGCCAGAAAGAGCCCGTCTGATAGGGCTGAATGGTCGGAATGAGCGTGGAGATGCTATGAACGCCTTCGCATGACCGCAGAGGAGCCGTGACCTATGAAGAGTATGACGAGAGAAGACGAGATTCCGGCAGACGGCTGTGTGCATTGTGCCACCAGTGAGATACCCGGTGAGAAGCGCGTCGAGCAGCCTCAGAAGAAGGCGCTGCTGAACCGCATTCGTCGGATCGAGGGTCAGGTTGGTGGTATCCTGAACATGGTTCAGGATGACCGTTACTGCGTTGATATTCTCACACAGATCTCTGCCATCAAATCCGCGCTTGATGGTGTTTCCATCCAGATCCTGTCCACGCACGCTAATGGTTGTGTCAGGAAAGCCGTGCAGACGGACGGCGGCGAAGAGGCGATTGACGAGCTTTTGCAGGTCGTGCGCCGGATGATGCGCTGACGCCTCCTCTTTTCCATAGGTGGATTTAGCGGTCCTGTGTCGCGTCCGGGGCTGTGTCAGAAGGAGCGTCCATGCTCATCGCCTGACAGGCCTTGAGCTGCTGCTGCATCTTCGGAGTTAAGGGTTTGCTCTGCGTCTTGAGAGTTTCAAGGTGCTCGCAGAGTTCCATCTGCTGATCCATGGTCAGGCCTGCCAGAGGATCTGCCTTTACGGCCACAGGCGCCTTTGGCTCGGGTGTCTGGGTGGGGGCAGCATATGCCGCTGTGGCGAACAGAAGAGCAGAGGCGGTGAGAAGAGCTTTTTTCATTATGAGAACTCCTGAAAAATGAAGATCAGAACCAGCTTCTGATGCCGAGGCTGAAGCGTACCGAGCCGGGCTTCTCGCCCTGATCCCGTACGATCCTGCGAGCCTGTGTCAGATGGCCGGAATATGTGACGCCCACATAAGGCGCGAATTTTCGCCATAGCTCGTAACGAAGCCTGAGCCCGGCATCGACGTCTGACAAGCCTGCGCCTGCCTGCCGGGCTGGATCAGACTTCGTATAGAGATTGAACTCCGCCTGAGGCTGGAGAATAAGACGATTGGTCAGCAGGAAGTCGTATGATCCCTCGACGCGGGCACCAAAGCGCCCACGGTCACTGACATACCCCGTAGCCTGAAACTCGAACTGGTATAAGGCCAGCCCTTGAATACCGAAGGCCCCCCACGTCCGGGTCGGGCCATCATCCAAGTCAACACGCACGCCTCCCTGAAGGTTCCAGTATGTGGAAATGGCACGGCTGTAGAGAATATCCTGCTGGCCATCGCTCAGGCGTCCTTTCTCAAGCGTACCTTCAGACTTGATCCAGAGTCGGTCATAATCGGTGCCGTACCAGACTTCACCGTCCCAGCGGAAATCAGTGCCGGCGGGGGCATAGCGCCCTTCTGCCTGCTCCAGAATGCCATGGAACCAGCTGCTTTGGTCCATCATCACAGGCATGATGTTGTCAAGATGCGTGACCGCGCCCGGAACCGGAGCATCCGCGGCGTGATACTGCGTTGTGTCTTCGGCATGAGCCATACCGGTTCCAGCCAGAAGCATGGTTGCTGCCCATGCGGCTTTCATGACACCACCACGGTGCGAAACATGCCCAGATCCATGTGATAGAGCAGATGACAGTGATAGGCCCACATGCCGGGAACATCTGCCGTCACGAGATAGCTCATGCGAGATCCCGGTTGTGAAATGATGGTGTGCTTGTAAGGGCGATAATCGCCTTGGCCATTCTCCAGTTCACTCCACAGGCCATGCAGATGGATCGGGTGCTCCATCATGGTGTCATTGATCAGTGTGAAGCGGACCCGCTCTCCTTTTTTGAGGCGGATTGGTCCGGACTCTGAGAATTTTCGGCCATTAAAGCCCCAGATATAACGATCCATGTTTCCCGTTAGATGCAGGATGATCTCCCGTGATGGAGGCCTGCGGTCTGCGCCCGGGCGTGTCGCGCGAAGCTGCCCATAATTCAGGACGCGTCGGCCATTGTTTTCCAGTCCATCCCCTGGGCTGTTTGTCCGATCAATCGGCATCATCGCGACGTTCTGGTTTTCGACATTAATCGGCGGCGGCCCAGGATCGTCGATTTCCATCTTTGACATGGACATATGACCCATATGGCTCATGTCCATGTGAGACATATCCATTCCAGGTATGTTCTTCATGTCCGTGCCGTGGTCCATTCCGGGCATCGCCATGTGGTCCATGCTCTCTCCCGGTTTCATGTTGCCCATACCCATGTCGACCATGGTGCGGACGGGGCGTGGATCCATGGGCGGAATCAGTGCACTCATGCCCGAGCGAGGCGCCAGTGTGCCGCGGGCAAAGCCCGTTCGGTCTTCGCTTTGAGCAAAGATCGTATAGGCCCGGTCTTCCTTGGGTTGAACGATGACGTCATATGTCTCCGCCACGCCAATGCGGAATTCATCAACCGGAACTGGTTCTACGTCGTTGCCGTCCGCCTGAACGACGAGCATTTCGAGACCCGGAATCCGCACGTCAAACAGCGTCATGGTGGCGCCATTGATGAAGCGCAGACGCACACGCTCGCCTGGGCGGAACAGGCCGTTCCAGTTCATGTCTGGCGCGTTGCCGTTCAATGTATAGGTGTAGATAGCGCCTGAAACATCTGCGATATCGGTTGCGGCCATGTTCATCCGGGACCAGGCAAGCCGGTCCTTCAGAGCGGCCATGGCGCTCCCCGCATCACGGGCTTCTTTGGGAAAGGATGCGGCTGTTCGTTGACGGAAGACGTAATAGTCATCCTGCATTTTGAGATTGCTGACGATGTCATGCGGCATGACATCCGTCCATTCTCCCAGAAAGATGACATAATCCCGGTCGCAGGCATTCGGATCAGGACGAATGGGGTCAATGACGATGGCGCCATACAGTCCCATCGCTTCCTGCATGTTGGAATGGCTGTGATACCAGTATGTGCCGCTCTGATGCAGGCGAAAGCGATAGCTGAAAGTCTCGCCCGGTGGGATGCCCGCAAAGCTTAGGCCTGGCACGCCATCCATATTGGACGGGACGCGGATGCCGTGCCAATGGATCGACGTTGTTTCATCCAGCGCGTTTGAGACGTTCAGTGTGACGGTTTCGCCCTGTTTCCAGCGCAGGATGGGGCCAGGCACTGTTCCACCGATACTGGGGGCGTGCATGGATTTTCCATCGAGAGAAATATGCGTTCGGCTGACCTTCAGATCCCAGACATTGGAAGGGGTTAAAGGCAGAAGGCCTGTAGACGTGCGAGTGCTCGCTTGTGCTTTGTGAGGCAGGGCGCCCAAGCACGCTCCCGCACCGAGGCTCGTAACAAAACGCCGCCGCGTCAGGGGGCGTATGGGGTCGAATGAATTGGACATCAGCTGAAAACCGGGAAACGGTGCAGGAAAACCGGAGCGTACGGATGCACACTCCAGCCGCAGCAAAGCTGCGGATCGGGTCGTTTCAGGAAATCAGCTGTTTGGGGGGAGGGGGCGTTGGAATCCAGTCTGTTCCAGACAACGATGTGTGGCCTGTTTTGGCAAAGCGTCTGGCAATTGCAGGATGCGCCGACAACGAGGGTGTGTTCGCAAGCGTCAATAGAGGCTCGGCCGACACGGAATGGATGTGGCAGCAGCCTTGTCCATGCCCCGCGCGATGATGATCATGGAGAATGGGAGTTCCGAGGCCCGGCATACTGTGCTTGTCGCAGGCATCAGACGTCTTGTGAGTCATGGATGCGCAGTGCGTCATGGCCATGGCGTGTGCCCGGGATGCTGCATGCGCCGGAAAGGCACCAGCCATCAGTCCCACCTGCATCAGCAGGCAGGCAATGATGCCAAGCCATGTCCGGGTATGCGTTTTGAGCATCACAGATCCCTGTCTTCCACAGGCGTCTGGATATCCTTTCGCCTGCTTCCTGCAATGACCCTATACCCAGGCAGGGAATGAATGGAAGAGAGATTTTACCCACAGAGCACACACAAAAAGGAGGAAGACAGGATTTCTCTTGGATACCCCCCAGCCGTACACATTATTTAATACGTTATATTAACGATTTTAATTTCAAAACCGCCCGGAAACCGCATAGGAGAAAAACATATACCTGACAGGGGTATGAAAGAATCGCAGTATTCCAAGGATACTGAACAAACCGGAAGGAAAATGACCATGACGCAGATCGCACATCTCAAAGTGGAAGGAATGTCCTGCGAGGGATGTGCCAAGCGTTTGCGCGAAGCGCTGGAACACGTGAGCGGCGTCTCATCGGTTACAGTCGTACTGGCTGGCGGACAGGTTACGGTGGCGTACGATCCCGACGTGGCAACTCCTGTGGGGCTGGCCGAAACTGTTGAAGAGACAGGGTTCGACCTGGTTTCCTAACGCGCGTCGCCTTCTCATTCAGAGAGGCGCACGGTACACAACACCCGGTTCAATCTGTGAAACCAGTCCGGGTGTCATGCTGCAGCGTTATATTGTCAAATCGAAACAAATTGTGCGGCAGAGTTATTTTTTCTGGGCAGGTTTTATGACACATCACGGAATTGACGCATCCAGACGTTTCCTGAAGTTCTCGGTCTCCGGGTCTGCCCTTCTTTGCGGGACTGTCCTGATGGGCTCCGCTCCTGATGCTCAGGCTGCGGAACGCGGAGAGAAAACACGCCAGAAAATGTCTCATTGCCGCATTCAGCACAAAGATGCGGGGGGACGGCAGGTCTGCGGGAAGCCGATGGTTTCTCCGGAAACTACAGCCGCTATTGCTGAAGCACCCGTGGCCCAAAGCCCCGATCTGGCCTTGACCGTGGATGGCGGAACAGAAAACCTGCGTGTTTATGGAACGCCACGCTCCTATACCGCACCCGCCGTAGAGGCATGGGGTAAAACGCTCGTCGCATTGAAGGATATTCCGCACTCTATTTCTGTCATCACACAGCAGCGCATGGAAGATTCCAACATGCTGACGATGACGGACGCCATGCGGCAGATTAATGGCATCCGCGTTCTTCCCGGTTCTACCGCAAACAGTAATTTCTATTCACGCGGCTATCAGCTCACGACGTCCATCGATAATACGCCGAACGCTGCTGGAACGCTGAACAATGCAAGTTTTGACCTGTCTATGTTTGACAGGATCGAGGTTATGCGCGGATCGGCTGGACTATTGCAGGGTGCTGGCGGAGCTGGCGGCGTTGTCAATCAGGTGACAAAAAAGCCCGGCAAGGATTTTGCTGCAAGCGGAAGTGCCTCGGTTGGTAGCTTCAATAATTATCGCGCCGATATTGACCTGACCGTTCCGCTCAATCGCTCCAAAACGCTACGGTTTCGTACGGCCGACGTCTTTCAGGATAATGATTACTTCTACAAGTATGCTCATAATCGGATGTGGCAGGCTTATGGCGCTTTGGAATGGGACATTACACCGTCCACCACATTCCTTGTGTCTCATGCAGCCCAGAAGCAGAATATTGATGCACCCTATTACGGGCTCCCCGTCACGACCACGCGGACGCTCTGGTATGGCGGGCGCGATGCGAACCCCACGCCACCGTGGGGTTACAGCAATTACATGACGCAGCAGACGATCGCCTCGTTGACGCAGAAGTTCTGGGGCGACTGGAGCGTCACAGCACGTGGGACATTCTACGACCAAAGCTACAACACGCTTTATAATGAGCCTTGGACCAACATTGATACCCAGACAGGGCGCCTGACCTACAAGGACGCTGGAAACTTTCCATACCGGGGCACAAACACCTCCAGATCCGCGGACATCTACGCAACAGGCAGCTTCCGCCTTCTGCACCGGACGCATCATTTGCTGCTGGGCTTTAATTATAACGCCTACAACACACACGTTGCCTATGGAGCTGTAAATTCAGATGCGCTCTACTCTGATGTCAGCATCAACAATACGGCGGTCGTAAAGAAACCGGCCGCAGGCAGTATTACCTATAACCCGGCGGACGGGGCTGAAGGCACAGACGACAATGCTTATCAGTGGGGGTTCTATGGTCAGCTACGCCTTGAGCTGATCCATCATCTTTCGCTGATTCTTGGCGGCCGGGTGTCACGCTTTTCCGAAAAGACGCGGGATGGCAGTCCGTCTCCGGAAAGCCCATGGAAAACCACGGCGAATATTCATGGCCAACTGACGCCTTATCTCGGCACGGTGTATCAGATCACGCCCAACCTCTCCTGGTACGCCAGTTATGCCAGCATCTTCACACCTTCTGTGGGGCGGCTGACTTTCAACGGAGAAGGTTTGACGCCGCAGCAGGGCAATCAGGTCGAAACGGGTTTTAAAGGCGAGTACTTCCACGGGCGCCTTAATATTTCGACAGCTCTGTTTCGTATGGAGAGTGTGAACCAGCCTGTTCAGGACCCGGATCATACCAGCTTTTACATCACGACCGGCCCAATCCGTCGGCAAGGCTGGGAAGCGCAGGTGGATGGCCAGATCCTCCCGGGACTGGATGTCTCCATCGGATACACATATCTGGATACCAAGGTTTCCAATCCGAAAGTTTCAGACTTCGGGGGTGTTTTCTCACCGCATCACATGTTCAAGTCCTGGGTGCATTACAATGTGCAGCAAGGTCGCCTGAAAGGACTGAACTTTGGTGTCGGGCTGGACGCCTACAGCAATCTTCGGGGCAGTTATGCCACGACAGTTCAGGGCGGTTACATGACGCTCGACAGCGTCATTGGATACCGGTTCAACAAGCATCTCAAACTTCAGTTGAACGCCTATAACCTGACAGACCGCTATTATTACGAACGTGCCAGCGGCGTCTGGCAGTTTAACTTCCCGGCCGCTCCCCGCAGTTTCATGGCAACGCTTCGTGGCACATACTGAACACCCGACACCCCCACATTCTCTTTCTGACTGGAAGGTTCTGCTCCCCTACTGGCGGTCGGAAGATCGCTGGAAGGCGCTGGGCCTTCTGGGCAGCATTATCGGCTTATCCTTCCTGGATGTTCAGGTCGCGGTGTGGTTTGGAAAATGGGACCAGACCTTTTTTGACACGATGTTCGCGTACCGTGTTGCGGCCTGCATTGCGTTACTGCCCATTTATATTCTGATGACGTCGCTTAGCGCAGGAATGAGAGTCATCCAGCAATATATGACACAGGTGCTCTCCATGCGCTGGCGCCTGTGGAATACCCGGGTCTATCTGCGCAAATACCTTTCTGATGACGCCTATTATCATCTGGAACATGGTCAGAACCGGGCGGATAACCCGGATCAGCGTATTGCCGATGATCTGGCCCAGATGACCGTCTGGACGCTCCGCCTCGGGCTGGAAGCCATTCAGGCTGTTACAACCTTTTTGTCCTTTGCGGTCGTGCTTTGGACAATTGGTGGAACGCTCTCATTTGTCTGGCATGGTTGGCACATCGTCATCCCGGGATACATGTTCTTTGGAACGACGATTTCCATTCTTCTGGTTTCGTTCGTGCTTGAGAAAGCAGGCGGCCCCCTCGTAAGTGCTAATTATCGTCAGCAGCATTACGATGCTGATTTACGCGCGACCTTGCTGGATGTTCGCCGCAACGCGGAACAGATCGCGTTCTATGGTGGAGAGGCTGCGGAGCACTTCCGTCTGTCCGAATGCCTGAACCGTATTGCCAAAAACTGGCGCAGCGTCATGACCTATACCTGGCGCGCCAATACTGTGGTCGAACTCTATACGGGTGGCGTTAATATCGTTTTGTGGGCGCTGCTTGTGCCGAAGCTGCTGGCACATGCTCTGACGTTTGGTCTGTATTCGCGAATCAATTCAGCATTCATGAATGTCCGCCGAAGCCTGCAATGGTTCATCGAAAATTACACGGATCTGGCAACGCTTCGCTCCATCCTTCAGCGTCTGGGGGAGTTTGAGCGTGTTGTTGTGAGCCTTCCGGCTGGTGGCATCGTGCGGACGCCGACGGATGCAGACGGGATTGAAATCAAAGCTCTGTCTCTGGATCGCTCTGATGGCTCTCGCATCGCGGATATAGGAAGCCTCCATATTCCTGCGGGAGAGCGATGGTTCATTAGCGGGCCATCCGGGGCAGGGAAGAGCACCATGCTACGGGCTCTTGCTGGACTGTGGACGCAGGGGACGGGGCATATTTCTTTCAACATGCGCGATGCCATGTTCCTGCCTCAGCGCAGTTATGTTCCGACTGGCTCTTTGCTTCAGGCTCTTAGCTATCCAGCAACCCCGGATCGCTATGCCCGTGACGCCTGTGAGGAGGCGCTTCTGGCGGCAAATCTGGAGTTTCTTATGCCAGACCTAGAGAATGAAGCGGCCTGGGGAGACGTGTTATCTCCGGGAGAGCAGCAACGACTGGCATTTGCTCGGGTTTTTCTTGCTCGACCGTCCACGTTGTTCCTCGATGAAGCAACGTCTGCTCTGGATGAGAAGAACGAGGCTGATCTTTATGCGCGCCTCCTTGAATGCCTGCCTCACATCACCCTCATCAGTGTTGCGCATCACGCAGCCCTCAAAGCATTTCATGGCCAGGAAATGATTCTTCGCGAAAAAAGCGTAACTGTTCAGCGTCTTTTATAATACCATATGGGGGTATATTATCCCCCTTTGTTTTGGAGCCTGTGGCTTCGCGAATTCCGTCCGCTCAGGAGAGTCCCAGATGTCACAAACGGTCAGTTTTCCAGTTGGTGGAATGACCTGTGCGGCCTGCGCTGCGCGGATCGAGAAAGTTCTGAACCGCAAGGACGGTGTTCAGGCAGCTGTCAATTTTGCGTCTGAGCGTGCGCAGGTCGAACTGGAAGGCTCAGGCACCACAGTCGGGGACGTTATTGCCGCAGTGCGCAAAGCCGGCTTCTCGGTGAACGAGCAAAGTGTAGACTTCGCAATTACCGGCATGACCTGCGCTGCCTGCGCTGCACGGATTGAAAAGGTTCTGAACCGGATGCCGTCCGTGCAGGGAAGCGTGAATTACGCTGCTGAACGCGCCCATGTGACTTATGTTCCAGGCATTGTGACGCCTGACGATCTTGCGACCAAAATCGCCAAGGCTGGATTTGGGGCATCCCGTCTGGATGAAGGCAAGCGCGAAGATCCGAAGGCAAAGCGTGAAGCTGTGTGGCGTCGGGAGCGAAACCGCTTTCTGCTGACATTTGTACTTGCATTGCCGCTTTTCATTGAGATGTTCGGCATGTTGCTGGGGCGTATGGAGACAGTCCCGCTTGCTGTTCAGTTTGTAAGTGCGACGCTGGTTCAGTTCGTCTGTGGCGCTCATCTTTATCGCCGGGCCTGGAATGCAGTTCGGGGCGGATCGGCGAACATGGATGTGCTGGTCGTTCTGGGAACGAGCATCGCGTATCTGTTCAGTGCCGTCGTCGCGATTCTGCACTTGCCCCAGCCAGTTTATTTTGAAGCCAGTGGTGCAATCATCACTCTGATTTCACTCGGCAAGCTGATGGAAACGCGCGCCAAAGTGCGTACTAGCGCGGGAATTGAAAGCCTGTTGCAGCTTCAGCCGCAAACCGCACATGTCGAGCGGGACGGTGTTCTGGTTGATCGTGCGGTAGCTGATATGCACACCGGAGACATCTTTGTCGTCCGGCCGGGCGAGAGTGTCCCGGTAGATGGCGAAGTGCTGGATGGTGCGTCCGATGTGAACGAAGCCATGCTGACGGGCGAAAGCGTACCGGTTCTGAAGCAGGCCGGGAGTGAAGTTTTCGGCGGGACGATCAACGCGAACGGTATGCTTCGGGTGAAGGCAACAGGTGTTGGCTCGGATACAGCTCTCGCGCGGATTGTTCGTATGGTCGAGCAGGCGCAGGGATCGAAGGCAAATGTCCAGAGACTGGCAGACCGTGTTTCCGGCATCTTTGTTCCCGCCGTTGTCGCATTTGCTGTCGCGACATTCCTGATCGGATGGCTGGTGACGGGTTCCATGACATGGAGCCTGATTTCAGCGGTTTCTGTTCTCGTCATTGCCTGTCCCTGCTCGCTTGGTCTGGCTACACCGACGGCCATCATGGTCGGGACAGGGCGAGGGGCCCAGAATGGTATTCTGTTCCGGAATGCCGATGCGCTGGAACAAGCCGAAAAACTTACAACAATCATTCTTGATAAGACTGGAACCCTGACGCAAGGTCGCCCGACTGTTACCAGTTTGCATCCTGCTGAGGGCGTTTCGGCTGACCGTCTGCTGGCCGTAGCCACATCGCTGGAGCAGAATTCCGAGCATCCTCTGGCTCGGGCTATCGTGGACTATGCCTCAGCTCACCGTGCGACGATTTTGAGTGTGGATGGGTTCAAGGCCATCCCAGGCCTGGGCGTTGAGGCACAGATTGACGGAGAGGCAGCTTTGCTCGGATCTCCGCGCTATCTCACGCAGGCCGGCTACAGCCTGGATGCTCTTCCTGTGGCGGCGCTCGAAAATGAAGGGCAGACCGTAATTGCGGTCGCCACGGGAGGACGCCTGCTTGGCATCGTCGCGTTGGGGGATGGTCTTCGCCCGGATGCCATTTCAACGGTTACAGCGCTGAAGGCACGTGGAATCAAGGTTGTCATGCTGACGGGCGATAATGAGCGTGCCGCAGCTGTTGTTGCGCGGCAGGTTGGCGTGGATGATTACCTCGCTGGTGTTTTGCCGCAGCACAAGGCTGAGAGCGTGACGAAATATCGTGCTGAAGGTGCCGTTGTGGGGATGGTCGGGGATGGCATCAATGATGCACCGGCCCTGGCCGCAGCGGACGTGGGCTTTGCCGTAGGGGCCGGTTCTGCCGTTGCGTTGGATACGGCAGATGTCGTGCTTATGAAGAGTGAATTGGCGGCCGTTCTGGATGCCATTTCCCTCTCCAGGGCTACACTTTCGAAGATCCGGCAGAATTTGTTCTTTGCCTTTATCTACAACGTTCTGGGTCTGCCACTGGCCGCGCTGGGCATGCTGAACCCGATTGTCGCGGGTGCAGCCATGGCTATGAGCTCAGTCTCTGTCGTTAGCAATTCCCTGCTTCTGAACCGCTGGAAACCACACTCTCACTGAGCTGGTGCCGTGAGGCGGCGCTGAACAAAGGAGATAAGGGTTCTGGCGCCATGGCTCCAGAGCCCCAGAAAATCATTACTCCCCACATGTCCTGTCAGACCGGCATCCGTAAATTCAGCCTGCCACCGTTGTGCCAGTAGCCGGGCACGATCGTTGGAAAGCCACTGATCGTTCCGGCTGGCCATCATGGCGACGGGAACCGGAGAGGGAGCCTCTGAAAGTGGAGCAAACGCTTTGATGCGAGATGCTTCCGGGTGCGTCGTATGATCAATATCCGCTGGCGCGACGAGGAACGCACCAGCGACATTGGATGACTCATGCTGTGCGAGCCACCGCATGGTCAGGACCGCACCGAGGCTATGGGCGATCAGAAGGACAGGTTTTTCTGCCTGCTGAATGGCCTGCGTCAGTGCAGCGTCCCACTCTTCCGGGGTCGGGTTTTCCCAGTCTGCCTGATGCAGGCGAGGGAGGCCAAAAGCAGTTTCCCATCGGGTCTGCCAGTGGTGCTGTCCGGAACCGAAAAGCCCTGGCACAAGCAAAGGCGTGAACTGTGTTTTGATGTGATGAAATTCGGCGGCAAGAACCGTCTCTTCAGACGAGTGCTGAAAGCAAAGCGCTCGAGCACTCGCTGCTAGGTCCAGAGCAGTTGCGCGGCCAGAGAAAAGGTTCATGCTCAAAGCCTCCAGAAACCTGACCGGGAGACAATTCCCGATCAGGATTTGTGATCTGGATTAATAACGAACATAAATCAGATTTCAATAAAATAACTATATTATAAAGTTATTTTATTGAACGTTTTTAGGCCAGTCCGTCGAAAAGCTGTGTGGAGAGATAACGCTCCGCAAAAGACGGGGCAATAACAACAATCGTCTTGCCGCGATTGGCGGTTTTCTTGGCCAAAGTCATGCCAGCATAGAGTGCGGCGCCAGAGGAAATTCCGATGGGAATGCCTTCGACGGCGGCGCAAAGACGCGCTGTTGTCAGCGATTCCTGCTCTGAAACCTCAATCACGCTATCCAGTGCCCGCAGATCCAGCGTATCCGGCTGGAATCCGGGGCCAATACCCTGAATACCGTGGGGGCCAGGTTCATCACCATGTAGAACGGCGCTTTCCCGTGGTTCTACACCAAAGACCTTGATCGCCTTGTTGTGTTTCTTGAGGCCGTGCGCAATTCCTGAGGCCGTGCCGCCAGTGCCCAGTCCGGCTACAACCATATCCACTTGCCCGGCAGTGTCGTTCCAGATTTCCAACGCGGTTGTCTGCTCATGAACTGCCGGATTGGCGTCATTTTCAAACTGACTTGGCATCCAAGCGTCAGGCAGCGTTTCCATCAGCTCTTCTGCCCGGCGGATGGCACCGGCCATTCCGTCATTTGCAGGTGTCAGCTCGGTTGTCGCGCCCATGAGACGCAGCATCTTGCGCCGCTCAATGGAGGCACTTTCCGGCATGGTGACGATCAGGCGATAGCCTAGCGCAACAGCCGCAAATGCAAGCGAAATGCCTGTATTGCCGGATGTCGGCTCAATGAGGGCTGTCCGTCCCGGCGTGATCAGCCCGCGGGCCTCGGCATCACGGAGCATGGCAACGCCAATACGGTCCTTGACGGAGCCTAGCGGGTTGAAGAACTCGAGCTTCAGCAGGAGGCGCCCCTGCAGCTTTTCCTGTTCCGTCAGGCGGGGCAGGGCAACGAGCGGCGTGCCCCCGACTGTCTCCAGGAATGAGTTGTAAACCTTACCGCGCGGAGCGGCATAACCTTCGAAGGGAGCGGGGGAAGACAAGGCCTTTTTGTTCATATCGTTTCTGTATCACAGGACGTGGAAAAGGGCAGGACGGAATTTGATCTTAAAAAACTAAATATAAAAGTAATATAATCTATAATTTTTCGAATCACTTATTATTTATCGTAATATGTTGACTGTGTGACGTTTCATCCGTTATGAGAGCATGAACTGATCCACCGGAAGGGCATCCTGATGATGTGTCGAATGTGCTGCTGGCAACCCCCGTGTTGCCGACTTTCCGCGAGCCGGAATTCTTTCTCTTCTCATTCGTAATTTCCCGACAGCACACAGATGTCGGGCGCTTTTAAGGTTCGACGTCATGCTTGGTTCCACAGTTATCGAAATCAATGGTATTTTTCTCGGCGTTGCCATTCTGGTCAGCGCAACGGGCGCGCGCCGCTTCTATGCCGCTCATGACAGCGTTCGCGGGCTGCATAACCAGACCCTGACAGATTTATCCGCCCTGCGCCGCCTGGTCTCGCAGCATGCACGGTCCGTTCTGAGGCCGATCTGAAATAAACGATTTACGTTTCTTCCTTTACACCTCTTCTCTTCCCCTGTCGGTCCGCTAGAACGGTAGGCTGAACAGATCGGCAGATGGGAGTGTGTGTGGGAGGAAACGGTTTTCTGCGAATGATCCGCGCGCTTTCCGTCAAGAAAGGCGTTGCTCTTGCGGTCGCGGCATTGGGGCTCGTCGTTCTGGCGAGCTTATGCGCTCCGCTCTACGCCCAAATGGCGGGAGTGGACCCGTTTTCTTCCAACATCGCGGGAACCACCACACGTCATGGTCAGTCACTGGACCTGATGCAGCCCAACGATAATCCTCTGCATCTGGGTTTGACTCCTCTGGGGCCGGACTGGTCACCGGGCGCTTATATGCTGGGTTCTGATTCCCAGGGACGGGATGTTGCGTCTCGTCTGTTGTATGGCGGTCGAAGCTCCCTCTTGATCGCGGCATCGGCCGCACTGCTGTGTCTGTGCCTCTCAGGAAGTATCGGTATTTGTGCCGGATATTTCGGGGGTTGGGTGGATATCGTCCTGTCCCGGCTGCTCGATGTCCTGTGGGCTATCCCGGTTTACCTGTTTGCCATTTCACTGTCGGTTGTAACGGTAGGGCATGGCCTTCATCTGGGGTTTATAACGCTTGCTGCCGATAGCTTTCTGATTCCCATAGGCATTATTGCGCTGGTTTATGTGCCGTATGCCGCCCGCCCATTGCGAGCCCGTGTTCTGAGTCTGTCACGAGCAGAATTCGTCATGGCGGCCCGGGGAATGGGGGCCTCGGATTTTCGTATTCTCCGACGTGAAATCCTGCCCAGTCTTGCGCCTTCGATGGTCGTTCTCGGGCCTCTCGTCATGGCCCTTTGCCTTCTGGCGGAATCGGCGTTGTCCTTTCTGTCTCTTGGTGTGCAGGCCCCAGCAGCGTCATGGGGAACGCTCATTCAGGATGGAGAAGGCCTTCTTTATACAAGGCCAATTGTCGCCATAGCGCCGGGCATAGCGATTGCCGTGACAGTGCTGGCCCTGAATGTTCTGGGAAATGCCCTTCGGGATCATCTGGATCCGAAGGGAGCCGGTCGATGATACGCAGTTTCCTGTTGCGCACCGGGCAGATGGCGCTGGTGATTTTCGGTATTTCCGTTCTGGTATTCTGCATTTTCTTCGCCACTCCCGGAGCAGACCCGACTGCGCGTATCGCAGGAAGAGGCGCCAGCCCGCAGGTCATGGCGCGGATCCGTGCCGAATACGGGTTCGACCGCCCGTTGCCTGTTCAGTACGTGCGCATGATGGAGAAACTGTTCGTCAGCAGAGATCTCACGTCTTTCGTCAATCACGGTCAGAAAGTCGTGCCCGAAGTGGTGTCTGCGGCGCCGGTAACGCTGTCTCTCGTTGTGTGGGCTGCCTTCTTCTGGGTTGTGGGATCTCTGGGAATTGGCGTTGCGTCCGCGGTGCTAAGGGATAGCTGGGTGGACCGCGTCCTGATGGTGCTGGGTCTGATCGGGCTGTCCATGCCGGTTTTCTGGCTCGGGGAGGTGATCAATCTGTTCACCCAGAGTCGCTGGCACGATACGTGGCTGTTTCGATGGGTGCCTCCGCTGGGATATGTGCCGCTCTCTCAAAGTCCGATCGGCTGGGCAAAATCGTTGCTTCTTCCATCGCTGACGCTCTCGGTTTCCTTCATGGGATTATATGCCCGCATTCTGCGATCAGAGCTTCTGAGCGCAATGGGGGAAGACTCCATCCGCACGGCAAGAGCGAAAGGCGCAGGGCCGGCACGTGTGTGGCTCTGGCATGGATTGCGACTGTCATGGTTGAGCTATGTCTCGCTCTTCGGTCTGGATTTTGCCCAGTTGCTAGGCGGCGGAGCGTTGCTGACAGAGGTCGTGTTTGCTTTGCCGGGCGTGGGACGTCTGACCTATCAGGCTCTGGCCACCCTGGATCTGCCTCTGATCATGGCGACGGTCATGTATGCAGCCGTGTTCGTTGTCATTGCGAATGCTCTGGTGGATGGACTGTATGCGCTCCTCGATCCGCGTATCAGGGATGGTCAGCATGGACGCTGAACAGTTGCTCAATATTCAGGGTCTGAAGCTAAACCTGCCCGGTGGTACGCGGCTTCTTGAAGGTGTCTCATTGCGTCTGAAAGCTGGCGAGGCTTTGGGGGTCGTGGGGGAATCCGGGTCGGGCAAGAGCCTCACGGCCATGAGCGTCATGGGGCTTCTTCCCGGTTTGAAAGCATCAGGGCGCATCCTTTTTTCTGGACAGGAACTGGTCAACCTCCCGGACAAGGTGATGCGTAAGCTCCGGGGTGCGCAGATTGCGATGATCTTTCAGGACCCGATGACAGCTTTTTTGCCGGTAAGGTCTATCGGGGCGCAGATTGACGAGCAGATCCGTTTGCATCATCGCGTCAGTAGACGCGAGGCCCGTGCAAGGACGGTGCAGCTTCTGGAGCGGATGGGTGTGCCCGATCCGGCCATGGCCGCAAAGCGGTACCCTCATCAATTGTCAGGCGGTCTGCGCCAGCGCGCCATGATTGCGATGGCACTCTCCTGCACACCGGCCCTGCTGATTGCCGATGAGCCAACGACGGCGCTTGACGTCACCGTGCAGGCTCAGATCCTGACATTGCTGCGCGAAATTCGGGAAGACGGCGCCGGAATCATGCTGATTACGCACGATATGGGTGTTGTCGCGCAGGCCTGCACACATGTGGCAGTCATGTATTCGGGACTGGTGGTTGAAAATGGCCCGGTTCGGGATGTGCTGGATCGTCCCTTGCATCCCTATACTCAGGCGTTGCTCGCGGCCATTCCACCCCTGGACGGTCCCAGACCCGAACGGCTTCCAACCATTCCAGGTCAGCCGCCGACACCTGATAATCGTCCAGCTGGGTGTGTGTTTGCTCCCAGATGCAGCTTCGTTCGGTCAGAATGTGCCGTGCGTCCGCCCCTGACTGAAATCGAGGAGGGACGACGCGTGGCGTGTGTCCTGTATGCGGCATGAGTGTTCTGCTGGAGACGCGCAATCTGGAGAAATCTTACCGTCTTGGCCGGGGACGTGTGCTGCGTGCTGTCTCGGGTGTTTCCCTGCAGGTGCGGAAAGGAGAAGCTCTGGCGCTCGTCGGGGAATCCGGATGCGGAAAGTCGACATTGGGACGTACTCTGATTGGTCTGACACAGCCGACATCTGGTAAGGTTTTGTTCGACGGGCAGGAAATTTCCGGACTGTCCGATCGCGCAATGCGCCCCTGGCGCGCGCGAATGCAGATGGTCTTTCAGGATTCTTCTGCTGCCTTCAATCCACGCCGAACCGTGGGGGAGTCTCTGGCCGAGCCCCTCCGCATTCATCGTCGGCACGGGGTTAGGGAGCGTGTTGCGGAACTGCTTGATCAGGTGGGTCTTTCCCAGTCAGTCGCCGGGCGTTTCCCGCATGAGTTCTCCGGGGGGCAGAGACAGAGGTTGAACATTGCCCGCGCTTTGGCGCTAGGGCCGGAGCTTCTTGTCGCAGACGAGCCCGTTTCCGCACTGGACGTTTCTGTTCAGGCTCAGATCGTCAATCTGTTTGGGGATCTGCGGGCTTCTCTCGGCGTTGCATGCATCTTTATTTCTCATGATCTGTCCGTTGTCCGGCAAATGGCAGATCGGATTGCTGTCATGTATCTGGGTAGCATTGTGGAAGAGGGACACGGTCTGGACGTGCTGGATCGACCGGCACACCCCTATACCAAAGCATTGCTGGATGCGGTTCCGCGCCCGGACCGGGCTCTGCCGCCTCCTTTGCAAGGCGACGTGCCTAGCCCGGTCAATCCGCCATCAGGGTGTCGTTTCCATACCCGCTGCCCGATTGCCCAGCCGCGTTGTGCAACAGAACGTCCTATACTTCAGCCGTCCGGTGAGGGACGGCAGGTCGCCTGCCATTACCCTCTTTGACGTTGAAACTCAGCGAGAGGCTGTTTCGAAAGCCAGTGGGTAAAGGGACGCAACCAGTAACAGAGCCATGGCATAGTTGAAGCTCCGTAACAAAAACGGGCGATGGAGCCACCGTCTCATGCCTGCGCCAAAGCCAGCCCAGAGCGCGACGGAAGGGCAATTCACCAAGCCACAGATGACGCCGGCGATGGCAAGGTTGAAGAAGAACCCTTCCTTCGGAACATAGGCCGCAACAATACCGACGGCCATGACCCAGGCTTTCGGGTTGACCCACTGGAAACCAGCAGCCTGCAGGAAGCTGATGGGCTTTTCTTTCCCATTGGCTTCGGGTGTTGCTGAGGATGTGGCAATTTTCCAAGCCAGCCAGAGCAGATAAGCCGCGCTGGCATATTTCAGGCCAACGTAAAACCAGGGTGCATGCTCGAACAGGCTTCCCAAACCAAGGCCGAGAATGACCACCATCAGGACAAACCCCAGCGCAACCCCAAGCATATGTGGGATCGTCCGGCGGAAACCGTGTGTCAGCCCGGAGGACGCCAGCATCATATTGTTGGGGCCGGGCGTAACGGATGCGACAAACGTGAAAAGAACGAGAGGCGCAAAAGCCTGCCAGTAAGTCGGCATGACGGAATTTCCTGTTGCAGACGGGATTATCCTGATCACTATGACAAGGATTACCGGAACAGTACCGGTACAGTTGAACAGGATTCTTTCAGACTGTTCCGGAGGTTTGACCATGACAGTAATGCCAGCTCAGCATGGGACATTTCCCCTCTGGAAGCCCGTCCGTGGTGGTGACACAACGCTGGTTGAGCAACTCGAAACTGAATTCGCCGAGCGTATAGAGACACACAGGCTCAGGCCCGGCAGCCGCCTGCCGTCAGTTCGCAAGATGGCCGAAAGCGCAGGGCTCAGTCGCTATACGGTGATGGAAGCGTATGAGCGTCTTCTGGCGCGCGGGCTGGTTTTGTCACGGCCGGGCGCGGGATATTTCGTGCGCTCACCCGTCGAGCCGCCGGTCTTTGCGGAAGCCATAACGCAGACCCCCCCGGAGCAGTCAAAGCTCGATGTAACATGGCTTTTGCGCGAAATGTTTGGCACCGGGCAGGCTAATCGCCTGACTGCGGCATCTGGTGTTCTTCCACCGCACTGGCTGGATGCGGATTTGATCGCCAGCGCCATTCGGGCGGCCGCACGGGAAGATTCTGCGGGGTTACTGCAGTACGGCCATCCCCAGGGGAGCCCACAGCTACGCCGACATATTGCGGCCATGCTGGGTGGTCAGGGAATCGCTGCGCATCCGGATCATCATCTGCTGATGACGGCGGGTGTCACGCATGGAATTGATCTTGTGCTGAGACTGATGGTCCAGCGTGGAGATACCGTACTGGTGGAGGAGCCGGGCTGGCCTCTGATTTTTGGTCGTTTGGCGGCTTACGAGGCAAGAATCATCAGTGTGCCGCGGGGACGGGAAGGGCCGGATCTGGAGGTTCTGGAGCGTCTGGCTGCGGAGCATAAACCGAAGCTTTTCCTGATTAACAGCGTCGTTCACAACCCCACGGGCTATACTCTCGGAGCCGCAGCGGCGCATGATATCCTGCGTTTGGCCGAGAAATATGACTTCATGGTTCTGGAAGACGATACCTACGCGGATTTCCATGACGGAACTGCTATTCGTCTTGCATCCATGGACCGCCTGCAACGGGTTATTCTCGTTACAGGCTATGCCAAGACGATGGCGGCCGGTCTAAGGGTAGGTGTGCTGGCGGCACGTCCGGATATTGTGGCGCGGCTGACGGACCTAAAACTTCTGGCTGGCTTATGTACGCCGCAACTGGGAGAAAACGTCATGGCACGTCTTCTGAAAGATGGACACTATGGTCGACATCTTTCCCGGCTCCGGCAGAGGGTCAATCAGGCGCGCCAGAAATGTGCTGATGCGCTCATCGGATGTGGTCTTACGCTGCCGTATCTTCCGCCTGCGGGTATTTTCGTCTGGGCGGATTGTGGGCAGGATTCTGAGGCCGTTGCGCGGGCGGCATCTACAAAAGGGATGCTTCTGGCACCCGGAACATTATTTTCTCCAACGCAGGCACCGTCGAGCATGTTGAGGTTTACTGTCAGTGCTGTGGAGCAGCCCGAGCTCTGGTCTGTTCTGAAAGGTCTTCTCTGAGGCGGCGCGCTGCAACAGCCATAAAGGCGTGCTTGAAGCTGCTGCATAACGAAGCGGAAAGTGAGCTCGGTCTTGTGTGTCAGTAGGCGTTATCTGTGCTCTCGAAAAAGCAACGCGTTATGCGTATCTTGGATATGGACGGCAACACCCTCTTCAGTGCAGGACTCTGCTAGTCTCCCATTTTCATATTCGGGGTTTCCCCATCTTCACCAGGGTCGAACTTTGACAGTCCAGCCAGCCTTCTTCCGTTTTGCTTTGCGCGTGTTGCCTCATGGAGGGCAAGGATCATGAGACAGGCTGTACAATTTTATCTGGGCGATGAGCACTGCACTCTGAATGGCCTGAACCCGACCCTGACTCTACTGGACTGGCTACGAGATCGTGGCAAAACCGGAACGAAAGAGGGCTGTAACGAAGGCGACTGTGGTGCGTGCACCGTGCTGGTCGTACGACTGGATCAGGATCGGCTCGTTTGGCGCGCTGTGAATGCATGTATTCAGTTTGTCAGCATGCTGGATGGTGCGCAGGTTTATACGATTGAAGACCTCGGTACGCCTGATGCACCACATCCGGTGCAGGCTGCTATGGTGGAACAGCACGGTTCGCAGTGCGGTTTCTGTACGCCAGGTTTTGTCATGTCCATGGCAGCGTATCGCAAGACGCCTGGTGCAACTGTTGATGACGCCCAGATTGACGATGCTCTGGCTGGAAATCTTTGTCGCTGCACCGGGTACGCGCCGATCGTGCGTGCCATGAAACAGTCCATGTCGGCCGGCCCGGACCGTTTCGATGCGCAGGTTGCGATGATCACGGAGCGTCTCACAGCCCTGAATGACGGTGAAACCGTTCAGGTGTCTGGCGCAGAAGGCACCCTTACAATTCCGGCGAGTGTAGATGTTCTGGCTGACACACTGGTGCAGCATCCCGAGGCCACGATTGTCGCCGGGGCAACGGATGTGGGTCTGTGGGTGACCAAAGGCATGAAGCAACTGCGGCATGTCGTCTCGATCGGCCGTGTCCCTGAGCTACGGAAGATTGAGCGCACGGATGGAGGCCTGATGATCGGTGCTGCCGTGACTTATCAGGAAGCCAAGCCATTTATCGCAGACCTCCTTCCTGATGCAGCAGAGATGATCCGTCGGCTGGGTTCAACGCAGGTGCGGAACAGCGCGACAGTCTGTGGAAATATCGCCAACGGTTCGCCCATTGGTGACGGGCCGCCGATGTTCATTGCCGCTGGTGCGACCCTGCATTTGCGACTGGGCAATGAACGTCGCTCCATGCCTCTGGAAGCCTATTTCATTGCTTATGGAAAGCAGGATCGGCGGCCCGGGGAGTTTGTGGAAGCCGTTACCCTTCCGGTTCCTGAAAAGGACGTTCAGTTCCGCGCTTACAAGATTTCCAAACGGTTCGATCAGGATATCTCAGCGGTTCTGGGGGCTTTTTTCATGCGCCGGAATGCAGACGGAATCATTACGTCCGTCCGGCTGGCCTATGGTGGGATGGCAGCAACACCGAAGCGCGCAGCGAATGCTGAAGCAGCGCTGCTCGGCCGCCCGTGGGATGAAGCGACGCTGGACGCCGCAAGAGCCGCCATTGCACAGGATTTCACGCCTTTGACGGATATGCGCGCCACAGACTGGTATCGCCGGACAGTCGCCGCAAATCTGCTGACGCGCTTCTTTGAGGAAACAACGGGCGGCCCACAGGCGCGTCTGGCCCGTACGGGAGGGCTGGCGCATGTCTGAGGCTCGCAAGATGCTGGTTCAGGGGGCTGCCTCGACCAGCATGAAGCATGAAAGCGCGATCCTGCATGTGACAGGGCGTGCGAACTACATTGACGATATGCCGGAGCCGAAAGGCATGTTGCATGTTGTCCCGGGGCTGAGCACCAAGGCTCATGCTCGGATCGTTTCCATGGATCTGAGCGCCGTGCGCTCTGCGCCTGGTGTGGTGCTGGTTCTGACGGCAGAGGATGTTCCGGGCGAGAACGAAATCAGCCCGGTTCATGCGCATGATGAGCCCCTATTGGCCAAGGATCATGTCTATTACTGGGGCCAGCCGATGTTTGCCGTGGTGGCAACGTCCCGGCAGGCTGCCCGTCAGGCCGCTCGGCTTGTAAAGATCGAGTATGAAGAGAAGCCCGCTATCCTGAACGTCGCTCAGGCGCGGGAAGCTGGTGGCGATCTGGTCTGGCGTCCGCTCGTCATGAAGCGTGGTGATGTGGAGGCCGGACTGGCTGCTGCACCGCGTCGTCTGTCTGGCAGTATCACGATGGGCGGGCAGGAGCATTTCTACCTTGAAGGGCAGGCCGCTCTGGCTCAGCCGGGTGAGGCTGGGGAAATGCGCGTCTGGTCTTCCACGCAGCATCCGTCTGAAACGCAGCATCTGGTGGCGTGTGTTCTGGGGCGGCCGCATCATCTGGTCACGACTGAAGTGCGCCGGATGGGCGGGGGCTTTGGTGGCAAGGAAACGCAGGCCAATGCTGCGGCCTGTCTGGCGGCCATTGCGGCTGATCTGACCGGGCAGGCTGCCAAGATGCGTCTGGACCGTGACGACGACATGATGATGACCGGCAAGCGGCATGATTTTGTCGTGGATTATGATGTCGGCTTCACGGATGACGGTGACATTCTGGCGGTCGATATGGTTCTGGCCGCCCGCTGTGGTTGGTCCGCCGATCTATCCGGCCCTGTTGTGGATCGTGCGCTGTTTCATGCGGACAATGCGTATTTCTATCCGGATGTGCGGTTCCGTTCCGAGCCTCTCCGAACCAATACGCAGTCCAACACGGCCTATCGAGGGTTTGGTGGCCCGCAGGGCATTGTCGCGGCAGAGCGTGTGATCGAGGAAGTCGCATTTGCGACGGGGCTTGATCCTGTGACCGTGCGACTGCGCAATTTCTATGGAACAACAGACCGGAACGTCACGCCGTATCATATGACGGTGGAAGACTCGATCAGCCGTGAAATTGTCACGGAACTGGTGCGACGCTGCGATTATGCAAAGCGCAAGGAAGAGATCCGCGCTTTCAATAAAACCAGTCGATACATCAAGCGCGGGATTGCCCTGACGCCGGTAAAATTCGGCATTTCCTTCACGGCGACACACTACAATCAGGCTGGTGCGCTGGTTCATGTCTACACGGATGGCTCTGTGCAGGTGAACCATGGCGGGACCGAAATGGGGCAGGGTTTGCACACGAAAATGGTGCAGATTGCCATGCGTGAGTTTGGTCTGACGTCCGACCGGGTCCGCATCACAGCCACTACAACGGGCAAGGTTCCCAACACGTCCGCAACGGCGGCGTCTTCTGGGGCGGATTTGAACGGCATGGCAGTTCTGGATGCCATCACCAAGATCAAGCGCCGCATGATCGCGTTTGCCGCCGAGAAGTGGAGCGTCGCTGAGGAAGACGTGCAATTCCTGCCAGATGGCGTGCATGTCGGGTTAGAGGTCGTGACTTTCCAGCAGTTGGCTTGGCAGGTTTATTTCGCCCGCATTTCCCTGTCTTCCAACGGGTTCTACAAGACGCCCAAGATTTCCTGGGACCCTGCAACAGGGCGGGGCCGTCCGTTTTTTTACTTTGCCTATGGTGCGGCGTGTGCGGAAGTGTCCGTTGATCTGCTGACGGGTGAGAACACCATGGACCGCGTGGATATTCTCCATGACGCCGGGCAGTCCCTGAATCCAGAAATCGATGTCGGGCAGATCGAAGGTGGCTTCGTGCAGGGCGCGGGCTGGCTAACGATGGAAGAACTGGTCTGGGATCCTGCGGGTCGTCTGCGGACACATGCACCCAGCACCTATAAGATCCCGGCCTGTTCCGATCGGCCACGGGTTTTCAATGTGGAACTGCTGGAAAATGCCCCGAACCGGGAAGAGACGATTTTCCGATCCAAGGCCGTTGGGGAGCCTCCTTTTGTGCATGGCGTGGCTGTTCTTCAGGCCATCTCTGACGCACTCGCCAGCCTGAATGATTACAAGACCTGCCCGAAGCTTGATGCCCCCGCCACACCGGAACGGGTTCTGCGGACTGCCATGAGCCTGCGTGGCGAGATCGACTGATCATGTTGGAAGCCATCCGCCGCTGGCGTGATGCGGGGGAGGCGGTGGCCAGAATTACGGTTCTGGTCGCCAAAGGGTCCACGCCGCGTGAGGCCGGGGCTTATATGCTCCTTACACAACGCGAGCAGGTTGGGACCATCGGTGGGGGACGTCTGGAGTGGGACTGCATGGCGGATGCCCGGGCCCTCCTCACCAATGGTGACGATCATCTGGAACGTCATATTCCGTTGGGGCCTGCCATCAACCAGTGCTGTGGCGGCGCTGTGACGGTGAGCATCGAGCGCATACGAAACCTGGATGACATTGAGCGTCAGGCCTGGAGAGAGCGGGAGACGCTGCCTCAGTTGATTCTGTTCGGGGCAGGGCATGTTGGGAGAGCGCTGGCGAAATCACTGGCGCTTCTGCCCCTCAGGCTTGTCTGGGTTGATGCCCGGCAAGATGAGTTCGGGCCTGTTCCGCCAACAGTCGAAGCACAGGCCACATCAGACTGGGAAAGCACATTGAATGCAGCGCCTGCTGGTTCGGGTGTTCTGGTGCTGACACAGAGTCACACTCTGGATGCCCTCATTACGGGGGCAGCGTTGGCGCGAAATGATCTGCGATACGTTGGGATGATCGGCTCGCGTACGAAACGCAAACGCTTTGAGAGTGCGTTCCGGGCAATCGACATCCCGCAGCAGCAGATTGATAAACTGGTCTGCCCGATCGGAGATTTCAGCGTACGGGACAAGCGTCCTGAAATGATTGCAGCTTTCGTTACGGCAGAAATTGCGGCTCGTTTGCTGGAGGTTTGACGGCAGTAGAAATCCGGGACTCGCTCATGTAACGGAAGCTTTCAAAATCGTACGGGATTCGTGATTTCCGAGTGGATAATTTTCGATATTTCTGGCAGTTTTCCAAGCCTCGCAGACATCACGCCGTTGTGATGTAACACCACGTTCAAGTGATGCATCTTCTGCGCTTATGGTGAGCCTATGAGCACTGACTTTCGGATGCAGCCTGCGCCAGGCAGCAGGTTTATCTCGACAGCACGACGTGCAGGACAAAAGTTCTGTGCTTCATCCTCCCGTTTTCTCCGGACTGGAGTAGCGGCAGGGGTTGTGCACCTTGCCCTCTTTTCAGGATCTGCCATCGCAGCAGGTGCGGCGATACCGCAGGCCGACAAACCACCATCCCTCACGGCAGCCGATCAGACTTTTGTGGAAGATCTGGAACATCGGACGTTCCGCTGGTTCTGGGATACGGCCAACCCCAAGAATGGGTTGATCCCTGATCGCTCTCCGTTGCCGAACGGCGCTGCGAGCATTGCGGGTGTGGGCTTCGGTTTGACGGCTTATGGGATTGGAGCGGAGCGCGGATACATAACCCGCCAACAGGCTGCGGACCGCACGCTGACCACCCTGAGATTTCTGATCGGTCTGCCGCAGAACGACAAGGTTTCAGGTGCGGCAGGGTACAAAGGATTTTTCTACCATTTTTTGGACCCCAATACCGGCTTGCGCGTCGCGGACTGGTCTGAACTTTCCAGTGTAGACACAACACTTCTCATGGGCGGTGTTCTGTTTTCCCAGTCGTATTATGACCGGGATACTGCGCAGGAAAAAGAAATCCGCGACATTGCCGATCGCCTGTATCGCCGTATCGACTGGACGTGGATGAAAGCGCATGGCCCTTGGCTGAGCATGGGCTGGTCGCCGCCCAACACGTTCATCACGACGGACTGGAAGGGCTATAACGAAGGCCTGATCATTTATCTTCTGGCCATTGCATCGCCGACGCATCCCCTTCCGGCAGAAACATGGAAGACCTGGACGGCAACCTACGATGGGCAATGGGGAGATTTTCAGGGCCATAAGCTGCTGAATTTCGCACCACTCTTTGGTCACCAGTACAGCGAGTCCTGGATTGATTTCCGCGGCATTCAGGACGATTTCAATCGCAAGCATGATGACGACTATTTCCAGAACGGGCGTGAAGCCGTGTACGCGCAGCGCGCTTACGCACAGGCGAATCCCGGAGACTGGAAGGACTACGGTGCCAATATCTGGGGGCTGACCGCCTGTGATGGCCCCGGAGACATTCAGCAGGATTATGACGGCAAGCATCGCCATTACCTTGCTTACAGTGCACGTGGTGCAGGCCGGGATTACATTCTGGACGATGGCACCATTGCACCAACAGCCGCGGGCGGATCGATTGCCTTCGCGCCCGAAATTGCTCTTCCCGCACTGGAAGAGATGCGTAAGCGCTACGGAAGCCGGATTTACAATCAGTATGGCTTCCTAGACTCCTTCAACCCCTCATTCAAAGACAAGAATGATTACTGGGTCGACGGGCAGCAGCTTGGCATTGATCAGGGACCTATTCTGCTGATGCTGGAAAACTGGCGCAGTGGCTTCGTGTGGAACACGATGAAAAAGAATCCTTACCTGCGTGATGGCTTAAAGCGCGCGGGATTTCAGGGCGGCTGGCTGAACGAAAAAACAGCGTCCAGCCAGGGCGACCGTCCGCTGTAATTTTGTAGGTCGCCCTTGTTAAAAGGCGCGACCAAGTGCCGCAACGAGCGTTCCGGGCGGAATTGTCTGGGATGCTCGTTTAGAGCTGGTTTCGTAAAAGATGTTTTCTGGCTCGGGGAGCGATACAGTGTCTGTCCCCAGATTAACGGCGATGGTCAGCAGGCTGCCGTCCCCAAGAGTCCAGGAGGCAATGACAGCTTTCTCTCCCAGAATATCGGCTCCCGCGCTGTAAGCTCCTTTCAGGTGCGGCGTAATTTTGGAATGGCGTAAGGCCAAAAGTTCTTTTGTTCTGGCAAGCCATGCCTGACCTTCCGGTGTGTCCCGTTCGGCTCGGTCCGGGCGGGAAATTCGAAATGTTTTCGGATCAGTGGGGCTAGGAAGTGTCGCAAGAATTTCCGGGTCCGTCAGGTTGCAGTATTCGGCAAACTGTTCTTCGCGCCCACGGCGGACCTTCTCGCCAATGGTCCCGTGAAAATCCGAAAAGAAATAGAACGGCGTTTTTGAGCCCCACTCTTCCCCAAGGAACAGCATTGGCGTCATGGGGCAAAGAAGAAGCAGCGCATAGGCGGCTTTGAAGGCGTCCGGGTCAGAAAGGGTGATCAATCTTTCCCCCAGAGGGCGATTACCGATCTGATCGTGGTTTTGTAAAAACGTTACGAATTTTGTTGGAGGTAAATCGCTGCTCGGACTACCGCGCGTTTTCTGGCGCGGCGGGAAAAATTCGCCCTGCCACGCAAGCCCCTCTGTCAGGACACGTTTAAGAAGGCCGGTTGTCTCGTGATGAAACGGCAGGAAAAACCCCTTGTCCTCTCCGCTGAGCATGACGGTCAGGGTATGGTGCCAGTCTTCGCTCCATTGTCCGGAATAACCGTCGCGGAGAAGGCCTGCGTCATTATTCTCGTTTTCAAGAATTAAATGAACATGGCGGCCCTTTTCGACGGTTTTGTGAATGCGGCTCTGAAGTTTATAAAACCATTGTCGATCCGTAATGGCCCATGCGGCATCGATGCGGAGGCCGTCGAAGCGATATTCCATCAGCCAGTAAAGCGCATTGTCGATAAAGAAATCCGCTACGATTGGGTTATGGAAGTCGATACCATCACCCCAGGGCGTGTCGTAGCGCGGGTCGAAGAAGCCCTTTGCATATTCCAGCAGGTAATTCCCATCTGGGCCGAAGTGATTGTACACAACATCCAGAAAGACCATCAGACCCAGTGAATGAGCATGGTCGATCAGGTCTTTCAGGGCTTCAGGCCGTCCATAAGCTGGCGTTGGGGCATAAACCAGAACGCCATCATATCCCCAGTTCCAGTGACCGCTGAAACTGTTGACCGGCATGAACTGAACCGTTGTGATGCCCAGATCCGCCAGTTCCTGAAGGCGGGCTTTCATGCCTTCATAATTGCCTTCGAGACCCAGATGCGTCTCGTAAATGATGGTTTCTTCCCACGGGCGCCCCTTCCAGTCGGGTGTTTTCCAATCATAAAAATCGGGGTCGAGAATTTCGCTTCGCCCATGTACGCCATCAGGCTGAAAGCGGCTGGCCGGGTCAGGAACCGTGACGTTGTCACGGACGCGGTAGAGGTATCGCGCCCCGGCACCACAAGGTGCTTCAGCGACGAATGTTCCATCTGCGTGCCGCCTCATGGCGATGGGCGGAAGGTCCTCCACCTCCACGAAAACTCTCTCACAGGAGGGAGCCCAGAGGGTGAACCGTGTCCGATCGGGAGCGATGAGTTCTGCACCCAGGCGGTTTTTAAACCTGAAGGAAGACATGCGCTGCGTCCTTTGTCTCAGGGAGCTGGAGAAAGATAAAGCACGGCAAGAGGAGGGAGGATCAGTTCGACAGAGTGTGGCATGCCGTGGGTGGGAATATCCTCGGCATACACCTGCCCATGATTGCCGAGATTACTTCCACCCAGATGGGCTGCGTCTGTATTGAGGAGCTCTCGCCATTCACCGCGCCATGGAACGCCAATGCGGTAGTTCATGCGCGGAACAGGCGTCATGTTGCCCACAACAAGAACAGGGCGTGCATCTGGAGACTGTCTGAGCCAGGCAAAAACCGTGTTGGCGATATCGTCGGCAACGAGCCACTGAAACCCTTCATGCTCATCATCGGAAGCATGAAGGGCAGGGTAAGAGCGATACAGCGTGTTGATGGAACGAACCGTGTCATGCATGCCGCGGCCATATCCGTCCCACAGCCGATACCACGCCAACTCACCTTCATGATTCCATTCGTGCGGTTGAGCCAGCTCTCCGCCCATGAAGAGAAGTTTTCGGCCCGGATAGGCCCACATCAGGGCATAGAGTACGCGCAGATTGGCATGTTTCTGCCACTCATCTCCCTGCATTTTGGTCAGGAGAGACCCTTTTCCGTGGACAACCTCATCATGGGAAAGTGGCAGGATAAAACGTTCCGAATAAGCATAGATCATGCCGAAAGTGATGTCGTTTGCATGGTAACTGCGCCAGAGCGGATCAAGTTCCATGTACCGCAGCGTGTCATGCATCCAGCCCATATTCCATTTGTAGGTAAAACCCAGGCCGCCTGTTCTGGCGGGCGCTGTCACGCCTGGCCAGGACGTCGACTCTTCCGCGATCAGCATGGTGTCAGGGTGGAGGTCTTCCAGAGTTTCTGACAGATGGCGCAGGAAATTGACCGCTTCCAGATTTTCGCGCCCTCCATGAATGTTTGGGCGCCATTCTCCTTCCTTGCGGCTGTAATCCCGGTACAGCATGGATGCGACAGCATCGACGCGCAGACCGTCGATGTGGAACTGTTCCAGCCAGTGCAGGGCGCTGCCAGCCAGAAAACCACAGACTTCGTTGCGCCCATAATTATAAATCAGGGTGTGCCAGTCCTGATGATAGCCTTCCTGCGGGTCTGCATGTTCATACAGGTGTGTGCCATCGAACTGGCTCAGCCCATGCTGATCGGCAGGGAAATGGGCAGGAACCCAGTCGATGATGACGCCGAGGCCGGCTTGGTGGCAACGGTCAACGAAGTTGGCAAATTGGGCGCGTGAACCATGGCGCACTGTAGGCGCATAGAGGCTGAGCGGTTGGTATCCCCATGACCCGGAATAAGGATACTCCGCGATTGGGAGTAGCTCCAGATGAGTAAATCCCAGATCCTGAAGATACGGAATGAGCGCATCACCAAGCTCCTCCCACGTCATGATGTCATTGCCATGCTGGGGATGACGCCATGAGGGGGCATGAATTTCGTAAATTGAAATGGGAGCCTGACTGGCATGTCTGGCCGCGCGCGTGCTCATCCATTCCTTGTCGTGCCAGACAAAGTCATCTGGCGCCGCAATAACGGAGGCATTGGCAGGCGGCAGTTCTGCGGCTTTGGCATAGGGATCCGCCTTGGCGGGAAGAACGTGTCCATCCTGAGAGACTATTTCGTATTTGTAACGCTCTCCGGCGTGCACTCCAGGAATAAATAACTCCCACACGCCAGACCCATGACGCAGGCGCATGCAGTGCCGACGGCCATCCCAGATATTAAAATCGCCAACGACGGAGACACGTTTGGCGTTTGGTGCCCACACTGCGAAGCGGACGCCATTTACGCCATCAACAACCATGGGAATGGAGCCCATCATCCGGTCGATCTGCTGATGTTTCCCTTCCGAAAAAAGGTACAGATCCATGTCGCCCAGAAGCAGGCCGAAGCTGTATGGATCATGGGTGTCCTGCCACGCGTCGGCCCAGCGGATGCGGAGGCGATAGCGGGCGGAGCGTGGGAGCGTGGCGGAATACAGGCCGCGATCATCGATCCGACGCATGGTTTTTTCCAAAACCTGCCCTGATGCCTGTTCCACCATGAGATGGACTTCCACAGCATCGGGGTAAAAGACTCTCACAATATCCTGGCGATGATCCCGGTGGCGGCCCAGGAGTGCGAAGGGGTCACTGCACTGCCCGGCCATAAGTGCGTCTGTCATGGATTGAAGAACGGGATCGACCGGACGAGCCATCATGCAAAAATACCTTCAGGAACGGGTGCCCGTACGGGGCGTGAACGGAACAAGTGAAGACGTGGCTGCGTCGCCTGCGGTGCGCGGCATCCGTGCAACCTGCCGTGACAGCCGTGGACGTGCACATGCCGGATCGGCCCGGCGTGGGGCGATATCACTGCCAGGCTCTGTCATGACTGTTTCATGGCCGGTCATGCCCTGCAGTAGGCGGGCATATTGGGCGGCTTTGCCATTCCAGGACACATCGTGCAGCGCCCCATTCCGCTGCATCCGTGCCCAGACAGCTTTTTGACGAAACAGGGCCTGCGCGCGGCGGATTGCCAGATAGAGCATGTCCTCTGTTGTGGGGGAGAACAGAATTCCGTTTGCAACGCCCTCTGACACAGCAGCTGAATTGGCATCAATAATGGTGTCGCTCAGCCCTCCTACACGGGCTGCAATCGGGATCGATCCGTAACGCAGGGCATGAAACTGCGTCAGGCCGCAGGGTTCAAAACGGGAAGGGATCAGGGATGCATCGACCGCAGAGTGCAATCGGTGGCCAAGTGTCTCGCTGTACCGCAGATGGCAGACGAAATTTTGCGGATACCGGCTACGTAGGGTCGCAAACTCTTGCATGATGTCTTCATCACCCACACCGACAACAGCGAGCTGGATATTCTCCTGAAAGAGGCGAGGGGCCAGCTTTGCCAGCAGGTCAGCCCCTTTCTGTGTTGTCAGACGACTGACCATCCCGAGAAGCAGAGCATCCGATTTCTGAGGAAGGCCAAACTCAGCCTGAAACACACGCTTGTTCGCACGGCGCGCGATGATGTCTCCAACTGCATAAGGAAAAAAGACGGAGGGATCGGTCATGGGGTTCCATTCCCGCAGATCCACGCCATTCAGAATGCCGGTCAAAGCGTTGGAACGTGCCCGCAGGACGGTATCCAGCCCCATTCCTTCCTCAGGAGTCTGAATTTCTTCTGCATAGGTGGGTGACACACTGATCAGACGGTCTGAAAACTGAAGAGCGGCCTTCATGAAGCTGATCTGGCCGTAATATTCGAGTTGGTCGAAGGTAAAAGACCACTCCGGTAAACCGAAGGCGTGTAGCATTTCGCGGGGGAAGAGCCCCTGGAACGCGAGGTTATGCACGACATGGGCGACCGGCGGCGTCGGGCCTTCCATATAGCGCAGATAGGCGGGAACCAGCCCGGCGTGCCAGTCGTGGCTCAGAACTGCGTCTGGTTTCCAGTCCGGTAGTAATCCGGCCGCAATTAATGCGGCCGTTCGGCATAACACCGCATAACGAATGCCGTTGTCGCTCCAGGGCTGACCGTCTGGCGAAAGATAGGGATTTCCGGGACGATTGTAGAGGTCTGGTACGTCCACTGCATAAAGCGTGCCTCCATCAGTGCGGCCTTCCCAAAGGATAACGGAATATCCGAGAACATTATCGATCCGGATTGTTTCTTTGCAGTTGCACAGCGCATTCAGAACTGCCGGATAGCCGGGCACAATGGTGCGTGTGCTAATCCTGTGAGGCTCAAGTGCCGCTGGCAGTGAGCCAACGACATCGCCCAGCCCTCCGGTTTTGATCAGCGGATAGATCTCCGCCGCTACGGAAAGAAGCTGCAGTTCTCTCACAGCTGATGCGGGCGTATTCTGCGTCATCACACACACACCTCTCGCTATCCTGCGGAGTTGGATATTTTTTGGCTTTGTCGATGAAACAACGCCTGATGGATGCTGTTGGAAACGCCTTCACAAATAATTTATAGTCGTGTCAGAAGCCTTTCCAGCGTTATCGCCCCAAAAGCTGCACGGCTCTGCCATGGGGCAGGAAAACCGACTTGCGTTTTTGCTGGAATAATCAAAATGAGCGGTTCGCGTCAGAAGGGATTACAGGAAGGAAATCCTAATAATCTTGGAGCTACCTATGACGATTCCGGTGTAAATTTCGCCGTTTTTTCTGCCCACGCCAAAGCTGTTGAAGTCTGCCTGTTCGATGAAGACGGAACACGCGAGACAGATCGGATCCGTCTGCCTGAATATACCGATCATGTTTTTCATGGATGGATCCCGGATCTGAAGCCGGGGCAGTTATATGGTTACCGTGTTCATGGGCCTTATGAGCCCGACGAAGGGCACCGGTTCAATCCGAATAAATTACTCCTGGATCCATATGCCAGAGCATTCCATGGGGACCTTAAATGGGATCCTTCCCTGTTTGGCTATGAGCTGGACAGCCCGGACAAGGATCTGAGTTTCAGCACGGCAGACAGTGCTGCATTCGTCCCTAAAGCCATCATCATTGACCCGACGCCGCAGCATTTTGACCATCCCGATACACCTTGGACGGATACGGTCATCTACGAGATGCATGTGAAAGGGTATACCCGTCAGAACTCTGCCGTGCCCGAGAAACTGCGGGGAACCTATGCCGGACTGTCAGACCCGAAACTGCTGAAAAGTATTCGGGATATGGGCGTGACAGCGGTGGAATTCCTCCCGGTTCAAAGCTTCGTCAACAGCAAATTTCTGGCGGATAAGGGCCTTAGAAATTACTGGGGCTATAATACGATCGGTTTTTTTGCCCCCGAAAGCCATTACGCAGCAGAGCCTGATAATGCGGCTCCGGAATTCCGGGCTTTGGTGCGTGCCTGCCATGAGGCGGGCCTCGAAGTTATTCTCGACGTTGTTTACAACCATACAGCCGAGGGTAACGAGCTTGGTCCTACGCTTTCATTCCGGGGCTTGGATAATGTTTCCTATTACCGGCTCATGCCGGACAGCAAAAGACATTACATAAACGAAACGGGAACCGGAAACACATTCAGCCTGACGCATCTAAACTGCATCCGCTTTGTTGCGGACAGCTTGAGATATTGGGTCAAGGAAATGGGGGTTGATGGATTTCGGTTTGATCTCGGAACAATTCTTGCGCGCGAGGAAGATGGTTTCCATAATGATGCAACGTTTCTGCGCGTCTGCCGGCAGGACCCTGTGTTGTCGCATGTGAAACTGATTGCCGAACCTTGGGACGTTGGTCCGGGTGGTTATCAGGTTGGGAATTTTCCGCCGGGCTGGGCGGAGTGGAATGACACGTTCCGGGATACTGTTCGTGATTTCTGGCGTGGCGAGGCCAAGTCAGGCGCCCTTGCGCCCAGGCTTCTGGCCAGCCCGGACCGTTTCAACCACAGTGGGCGGCAGACATGGGCCAGTGTGAATTTTGTCACGGCTCATGACGGTTTCACGCTCATGGACTGCGTCTCCTACAACGAGCGCCATAACGATGCGAACGGGGAGGAAGGCAAGGATGGCTCTCCCGATAACCGATCCTTCAATTATGGCGTGGAAGGACCGACAGAAGACCCGGATATTAATGCTACTCGCTGGCGCCAATGCAGGAACATGCTGTCCACGCTGCTGCTGTCACAGGGAACGCCGATGCTTCTGGCCGGTGACGAATTTGGCCGGACGCAGCAGGGGAACAATAATGCCTACTGCCAGGACAGTGAGATTTCATGGCTGAATTGGGAGATCGGCAAAGAAGGCGCTCAACTTCAGAATTTTGTTCGCCGCTTAACGGGATTGAGGCGCCGGTATCCCATTCTCCGGCGCGGGCGCTTTCTGACGGAGGCTTACAATAAAGAGCTGGATGTTCAGGAACTCACCTGGCTGACTGCTGGTGGCAATCAGATGATGCCGGAAGACTGGGGGCATGATCAGTGTTTTGGTCTGATGATCGACGGTCGCAGCCAGCGGAGTGGCATCATGCGACGCGGGTCAGATGCGACTGTGCTGCTTGTGTTCAATGGATGGAAAGATGCCGTTCCATTCATACTGCCAGAGACAGGAGAAGGCCGGTGGAAGCTTCTGCTGGACACAAACCAGCCAGACGCTGATAGCGAGATTGAGAAAGAAGTCTTTGACCAGAAGCATGAATACACCGTCACCGGTCGGTCTCTGCTGCTGCTGGAACTGATTTGTCGTGAAGCTGGTGAGTGTGCCTGACGGCAGACATGGCGGATGAAACATTGCATCCATGTCAGACCTGACGAAGAATAACGGACCCTGTTTTAGGAAAGGACTATCTTATGCGTCTCATTCTTGCCCTGCTTCTGCCGTGGCTTCAGTTCTTCACCATTGGTCGCCCGTTTGCAGGTATTATCTGCCTGTTCCTTCAGGTGACTCTCATTGGCTGGATTCCGGCTGCAATCTGGTCCGTGTATGCATTGAGCCAGTATCGCACAGATCAGAAGCTGGCCGCTGCACGTCGCGGCTGAGCCTGTAACGCCCCATAAAAAAGCCCCGACGTCGAAAGGCGCCGGGGCTTTTTTATATTTTCAATTCGGGTCTTTAGATCGTATCGACGGTTCCACCATCAACCCGCAAAGCTGCGCCTGTCGTGGCGGAGGCGAGGGGCGATGCGGCGTAAACAACGATATTCGCGACTTCGTCGACTGTTGCCATGCGCTGAAGGATATTGCTTGGGCGGTGCTTCCGGACAAAATCCGCCGCAAGCTCTTCCATAGGCTGAGTGCTGTCAGGGTTCTGGGCCTTGAGCATGTCTTTTACACCCTCGGAAAGGGTTGGGCCTGGCAGGATGGAGTTTACCGTGACATTCGTCCCCGCCATATCCTTGGCCAGACCGCGGGCAAGACCCAGCATGGCCGTCTTGCTGACACCGTAATCGATCATTTCCACAGGAATGTTGATTGCAGATTCCGACGCAATGAAAAGAACACGGCCCCAGTTACGCTCTTTCATGCCGGGCATGTAGGCGCGGGCCAGTCTGACACCGGAAAAGAGGTTGACCTCGAACAGCTTCTGCCAGCTTTCATCCGTGGTCTTGAAGAAGTCGTTGGGGCCGAAAACTCCGGCATTGTTGATCAGAATATCAACAGCGCCTTCAGTGTTCACAAGCGTGTCACACCCTTCGGCAGTGCCAACATCCGCCACCACACTGCGAAAAGTGCCACCAGGAATACGTTCCCGCAGAACATCCAGCGCTTTGTCTACGCTTTCCTGTTTGCGGCCGTTGATGATGACGGTTGCGCCAGCTTCGGCAAGGCGCCGTGCTATGGCGAGTCCGATCCCGCCAGTAGACCCTGTGACAAGGGCTGTACGACCACTCAGATCAATTCCAAGCATGGCGGGTTTCCTTCTTCATGGGATGGCACATGGCGAAGGAAACGCAGCACGGTCTTGATGGTCGCAAAGGTTTTATGGAAAAGAACTCCGGCGGGAGGCTGCGCTCCTGTGAAGATCTGTTAGTGTGAGGTCGGCCCTCGTCCATCCGGGAAAAGCGGCATGACCGGGAGAGACAGCATGACGGCCGGTTCAGAAGTAGCGCAAGCCAGCGGCAACGCTCTTCCTCCTTCGATCGTGCATCAGATCAGAACAGCTCTTGAAGACTTCTCGGAGCATCTGCTGGCTTTGGCAGTCAGTCTGGGTGGTGGAGCTGCTGCTCTGGTTCTCCGTGACCATGACCGGGAGTGGGTCATTGTCTCTGGTGGAGACAGCCACTTTCTTGCCGAGCTTGAAGGTCAAAATCCTGAGGCTGTTTGCCGTCTTCCCGTTTATGAAAGCTCTCCTGAAGTCTGGCTGTGCGTCCGGGAAAAAACGCCAGGTCTGGAGAATGTCCAGGCTCTTTGTGCGCGCCATATTGCCAGGTCATTTCCAGTGGCAGACGGCTCCGGAGTGGCCAGTCAGCTTCATCGGCTGGATCGGCGTATCAGAAGAATGGCCGAAGCCGCGGAGATGGGTTTTTTCCGCTGTAATCTGACGCGTCGGCTTCTGTTTGGAGATGAGCGCTTTGCCCAGATCTGGGGCCTTCCTCCCCAGCTCCTGATGCAGGGGCTTTCGCTGGAAGATGCATATGCCTGCCTCCACCCAGATGACCGCGCCGCATATGAAAGTGTTGCAGAAGACGATCTGCGGGAAGAAGGCACTTTCGAATTCCGTTTCCGCATCGTGGTGTCACATGCGCAGGGTCCGACAATGGTGCGGCATCTGCTTATTCGGGGCTGGCGGGATGATGATCGGCCGGGTCACGATGATCTGTGCTCTGTCGGCGTGGTCATGGACGTTTCAAACGCCTCTGCCGTGGCTGAGGCGCTCAGATCCAGCGAAGCCTTTACCCATCTTCTTCTCTCCAGTTCGCCAGATTGCATTCATATTCTGGACATGGATGGGTGCATCCGGTTCATCAATGCGGGTGGTATCGAGGCCATGGAACTCGACAGCCCCATTATCCTGCATGGTGTTCCATGGGTTGATCTGTGGCGGGGGCAGGCCCGCATCATGGCCACTCAGGCCGTCAAAACGGCACTGGGTGGAGAGGCGGGACGCTTTCAGGGGTATGCCAATACCATGCGGGGAAACCGCCGCTTCTGGGATGTGGCCGTTACGCCGATTTTTGGAGAAGACGGGGACGTCCAGCGGCTTCTGGCGACGGGGCGTGATCTGACGGAAGTCAATCAATCCAGTCTTCGGCTTCAGCTTGCACTGGATGCAGGTGCTATCGCCGGAACATGGATGTGGGATGACAATTCTTCTCTCGTGATCGGGGATACACGTCTGGCTGAAACGCTGGGCCTTGATGCAAAAGCTTTGGAGCAGGGCGTTTCTGTTACGGCGTTCTATGCTGCTATCGAGCCGGAAGATCAGGGGCGCGTTGCGGCGGCCATCACAAACGCCCTTCACACAGGGGGGCGATGCGATTTCGAATTCCGTGTCCACACACCAGCCGGCCCGCGATGGTTTGAAGGGAATGGGCGTTGCGATCTGACTGAAGACGGGCGACCGCTCCGTTTTCCCGGCATCGTGCTGGATATTGATCACAGCAAAAGACAGGCCCTCCGTCAGGCAGCCCTGGTGGAGCTTGGAGATCGCCTGAGGGCACTGGAAAACGCTGATGAGATGGAAGGCGTTGCCGCGCAGATCCTGTGTCGCGAACTTTCCGTAAGCTGCGCCGCTTACGGAACAGTCGATGAGGCGGGAACGGGTCTGCTGATTGGTGCAATGCGGACTGTGACGCTGGGGTCAGGCAGTCATGTTCAGCGTCAGGCGTCTATCCGTGGATTCCACGCGTTCCGTGACTATGGCGATTATGGGCCTCTGTTGGCTCGCGGGCGTACTGTCGCCATTTCAGATGTGCGTCTGGACACTTTGACGCTTAAGCGTGTCGAACGCTTTGAAACCCTCAACATTCGTGCGCTTTTGAATGTGCCCCTGTTCAAGTTTGGCAGGCTCGTGGGTGTGATGTGCGTGTATTCCACTGTTCCGCATGTGTGGACCGAAGAGGAAATCGTCTTCACCCGCGCTGTGGCGGATCGCACCCATGCCGCCATGCGCCAAGCCAAAACCCAGCAGGAATTGCGTGAAATGAACGTCATGCTGGAGGAGCGGATCCGCCAGCGAACGCGGGAACGTGACCGCCTCTGGACCATCGCCAAGGACCTGTTCGTTATCATCAGCCGAAGTGGTCACTACATGGCTGTCAGTCCTTCCTGGTTGCGGGCGTTGGGCTATACACAGGAAGGTTTGATCGGGCTGAGGATTGAAGCTCTGTGTCACCCGGATGATCAGGCCTCGGTTTGTGAAGCGTTTGATCAGGTTCGACACAGCACGCCTTGGTCCGATGTCGCGCTGGACGTGCGGATGAAGCACCGAAACGGCACATGGCGGCTCTATAACTGGAACTTCAATAATGAAGGTGACACCATTTACGGTGTTGGCCGTGATGTCACCGAGCGCAATGATCTGGAAGAGCAGTTGCGCCAGTCCCAGAAAATGGAAGCTGTTGGCCAGCTAACCGGTGGTCTCGCCCATGACTTCAACAATCTGCTTGCGGGAATAGGCGGAAGTCTTGAGCTGCTTGAAACCCGACTGACGCAAGGCCGCACCATTGGTCTTGATCGTTATATCACGGCATCGCAGGACGCGGTGCGACGTGCAGCGTCACTAACGCACCGTTTGTTGGCCTTTTCGCGTCGGCAGCCTTTGGACCCCGTGCCGACAGATGTGAATGGTCTGGTCAGCGGTCTGGAGACCCTTCTTCGCGGAAGCGTTGGCCCACTGGTGTCTATTCAGTTTGATCTGCAGCCAGGAATCTGGACGACACGGGTTGATGCCAACCAGCTTGAGAACGCCGTGCTCAATCTCTGTATCAATGCACGGGATGCGATGCGGGAGAGCGGCGGGACCATACGGATCGTGAGCGCTAATACATCTCTGGGGTCTGTGGCCAGCCACGAAGCCGGGGTGCCTGTTGGTGACTATGTGCTTTTGAAGGTTGAGGACAACGGTTGTGGGATGGCGGAAGAAACGCTGCAACGGGCGTTTGATCCGTTCTTTACGACCAAGCCTCTAGGGAAAGGGACTGGCCTGGGGTTGAGCATGATTTACGGTTTTGCCCGTCAGTCTGGTGGGCAAGCCCAGATCAGGTCCCTGCCCGGAGAAGGAACGTCCGTCAGCCTCTGGCTCCCTCGCTACAACGGGCCTGCCACTGTGTTACCGGCAGATGTTCCTGACGGTGATATTCTGACGAAAACGGCGTCTGTGCGGCTGTCTGGAAAGCTGGTGCTGATTGTGGATGACGAGGAAGCCGTACGCCTCATTGTGAGTGACGTTGTCGGCGATCTGGGTGCAAGAGTTCTGACAGCAGAAGACGGTATTTCAGCTCTGGAATTGTCAGATCGTTTTTCGAATGGCGTTCAGCCAAGCGTGATGATTACGGATATTGGTATGCCAGGTGGCATGAATGGGCGGCAACTCGCTGCGCGCATGAGAGACAGATTTCCCGATCTGAAAATTCTGTTCATTACGGGCTATGCGGAGCAGAATATTCTGGATGAAGGACTGCTTGAACCAGGCTGTGCTCTGCTTGTGAAACCGTTCAGCACCGAAGCTCTGGCCCGCAAGCTTTCACAGCTCGTGGTGCCCGCCTGAACTCAGTCGGCCGATCAGGCGTTTGATATGTAAGAACAAGATTTGAAAAGGAATTTCTGATGAACGATGAGGTGCCATATCTGGATAACCAGACAAGAATTACACTGAACGATGGCCGGGTCATTCCGCAACTCGGGCTGGGCGTCTGGAAGACGCCCCCTGAAGAAACAGCAACGGTTGTGCGGGAGGCTGTGAAGCTCGGATATCATTCTGTCGATACAGCGCGTCTTTATCGGAACGAAGATGGCGTTGGTGAAGCTCTGGCGGATTATCCTGATGTATTCGTGACGACGAAGGTCTGGAATGACGAACAGGGCTACGACAATACGCTGCGTGCCTATGAGGAGAGCTGCCGGCTGCTGCGTCGTCCGGTTCTGGATATGTATCTCATTCACTGGCCGATGCCGGAGCAGGGTCAGTATGTGGAAACATGGAAGGCACTCGTGACCCTACAAAAAGAGGGGCGCGTGAAGTCCATTGGAGTGTCCAACTTCGAGCCAGACCATCTGTCGCGTATTATGGATGCAACTGGCGTCGCCCCGGCGGTCAACCAGATTGAGCTTCATCCGTTTTTCCAGCAGAAGGCGCTGCGGGCCTTTAACGAACAGCACAATATCCGCACGGAATCATGGCGCCCGCTCGGGAAGGGGCAGGTGCTGGATAACGCGACGATTGGGGAGGTTGCCCGGAGCGTTGGTCGGACACCCGCTCAGGTCATTATCCGCTGGCATCTTCAGAACGGTCTGATCGTGATCCCGAAATCAGCGAACCCAAAGAGACTGGCTGAAAATCTGGACGTCTTCGATTTCACCCTCACGGAGAGTGACATGGCAGCGATTGAGAAACTTGATCGCGAAGATGGCCGTATGGGCGCGCATCCGATGACTGCCCGTTTCTGAAAAAGAGAGCGTCCAGCGGTTCCCTGGCTTCTGGTGACGGTCAGAGTTCTCCTGTAATGGTGCCGGAACTAAAAATTCCGACGATGGCAGGAGAGTTGTCATGACGACACTGAATGAGCAGGACTTTCGCCGGGCGATGTCCCATTTCGCAACGGGTGTCGCAGTTGTGACCGCCAAGGGAAGCGAAGGCGAGCAGGGCGCAACCATCAGCGCCCTGACATCTGTTTCCCTCGATCCGCTCCTGCTTCTGATCTGTCTGCATCGTGGCAGCTCGACTTATAAAGCGATTGCTGAAGCCGGACGTTTTGGTCTGAGCATCCTGAACAACAGCCACAAGGATGTGGCTATGCTGTTTGCTAGCAGAACGGCGGACAAATTCGGGTCAGACGTTGTGGTGCGAGCTGAAGACGGCACGGCCTTCATCGATGGCGCACTGGTGCAGATGCATTGCGAACTCGTCGAGACGTTTCAGGGTGGCACGCACGCGCTGTTCATGGCGAAGCCTACGTCCATCACCGTTCGTGATGAAGCCCCGCTACTTTACTTCCAGGGTCAGTTGGGAATCGAGGCGTAATCAGAGGTCTTTTCGGGTTACAGTAGTACGATCGTAGGTAACGATTTGAAAAAGTGATGGAAATTACGAGAATTTCTCGGAATTTCCCATTTTCCGTTGTTGAGAATAATTATCATTAGTGTTATCTCCGCGCTCGCTTTTCGGAGATTTTTGTGATGCGGGTACGGTCGTGTCTTATTCCCTGCGCAACGGTGTTGCTGGGGCTGCCTTCCGGTTGGGTGTTTGCACAGGAGCCGGAGAAAGAACGTCCGAGGCATCACCAGCATTCCCTTTCTGGCCGCGAGAAAGCGGCTGAACATTCGAGACATGATGGTCATTCCCCTGAGTTGTCACGGGAAGAGCGTCTGGAAGTGAAGGGCAGTCATGTCGGGTTGTTAGCGGCTGGCGGAAATGCTGCGACCAAGACATCCACGCCACTTGAAGACGTGCCCCAGAACCTGACCGTCATTACGCAGGCCCGCATGACGATGTTGAACGCCCGGAGTATTTCCGAAGCAGTTCGCTACGCGGCCGGTGTTTCCGATTATGGCTCAAAGGATGATCCACGCGGCTATTTTGGAACGATCCGTGGATTTTCGCCGGATATTTACCTTGATGGCACACGGACGCCGGACGCGACGACGTCTTTTTCCTACAGCATTGAGCCGTGGGGCCTTGAGGAAATGGACGTGCTACGTGGTGCCTCGTCCGCGCTGTATGGGTCGGGACAGCTTGGCGGCATTATCAATGCTGTCAGCAAGCGCCCGCGGTTGAACCAGCAGAATCAGGTGACATTCCAGACCGGGTCTTACAGTCGTGTTCAGGGTGCGGCAGATGTGGGTGGAGCGTTGAACGCCTCCAAGACACTCCTGTGGCGCTTCAACGGATTGATCCGAAAATCCGACACGTATGCCAAGAACATCAAGAACAATGAGATTTATGTGGCGCCTTCCGTCAGCTGGCGTCCGGACAGCAAGACTGATTTTACGATCCTTGCCAGTTATGAGCAGGTCGATGGCGGGTCTACGTCCCAGTTTCTTCCCGCAAACGGAACGCTTTATGCGAGCCCATACGGCTATATTGCGCGCAATTTCCTGAACAGCGATGCAGACTATGATGTTTACTCAAAGCGCCAGGTTTCCATTGGCTACAGCTTCACACGTCATCTGACGCCAAACTGGACCATCAGTCAGAACATGCGTTACGCGCATATTGATGCATCATACCGATATGTGACGGCTGTTGCCCTGTCTGCGGACCAGAGAACTCTGACACGACAGGCTCTGCTGCAATCCTCAAACTATAACAATGTCACGTTGGATACGCGCTCAAACCTGAAGCTCAGGACGGGGCCTGTTCATCATGAGTTACTGGTCGGTGTGGATTTTCGCAGTGACTTCATGGCGTTCCGTCGCGGGCAGAAGACAGCGCCCTCTCTTGATCTGTACAATCCCGTTTACAATCCGATTTCCTGGCCGACCTACGGTACGACTACCAATACAAACGAGACAGAAACACAAACCGGCCTTTACGCGCAGGAGCAGGCAAACTGGAATCGTTTCTACCTGACGCTTTCTGGCCGTGAGGATTTCACGCAAAGCCTGACGGTCAATAATCGGACGGGGGAGCAGACCCCTCAGCAGAACAATGCCTTCACCGGGCGTGTTGGGTTGCTTTACAAATCCGCCATCGGCCTGACGCCGTATGTGTCTTATGCAACGTCTTTTCAGCCGCAGGTTGGAACGACACGTGAGAACACGCCTTTTTTGCCGACACGCGGACGGCAGATCGAAGCTGGCCTGAAATACAAGCCCCCACATGGCACGCCCTGGGGCGAAGATTTCATGTTAACGGCTGACTTCTTCAATCTGGTCGAAAGCAATGTTCTGACAACCGATCCGGCTGATTCGACCTACGACATTCAGACGGGCGAACAGAGAACACGGGGCTTCGAGGCGGAAGGCGTGGGTCGACTCCCTTACAAGATCGATATGCTGGCGTCGTTCACCTATCAGGACCCTCGCATCACGAAGACGACCGTGGCGGCCCAGAAAAACCAGCGCCCAGTGGCCATCCCATCTCACATGGCATCCCTGTTCCTGAAGCGTGATTTCCATCTGGCCCGAAACTGGGTGACGGGTTTGGGCGCCGGCGTGCGCTATACGGGCAACACGGCAGGCGCACTGCCTGCGACCTTTACGGTTCCAAGCCAGCTTGTCTGGGATTTGCAGGCGCACATCGATTATCAGCGCTTCGGAATTCAGTTCAACGGCACCAATATTGCAAACCGCCATTACGTCGCCGCATGTACGCGCTCGGTTGCTTGTGCATGGGCGCCAGGGCGGGCAGTCTTCGTCACTCTGTCCTATCGTTGGTGAGCGACCGGTGGTGTTCGAACTCCTCTCTGCAGTCCTGACAAGTTTCGCGGCTGGACTGTTTTACCTGTCTGTACCGTCTCAGTGTCTGCTGCGCCGCTCTCTTTCGCTGCGTGAGGGCTTATTGCTGGGGCTGCTTAGTCTGTTGGCTGCTGTCGGGGTGATGAGCCTGAGAATGCATTTTCTGACCGCACTGCTGATCGTCGGAACCGTGCTGATGCTGGCGTGTATTCTGCTGCCTCTGACACTGGCGATTTTCAGGCCTCAGGGGCGCACATTGTGAGTGGTACGACGCAGCCCAAGCCATTGGATGGCACAGGATGGATCGGGAAGGTGTTGGCCGGACTGATACTCGGCGCCACGCTGGCGATCGGTCTGATGGGCATCCTGGGGCTGCTGTTTCACGCCGATGCCCAGCTTAAAACCGCAGCATCCCAGATTTTGCGGTGGTTTCCCGGGCCTGTCTGGGGGCTCGTGGTCGCATTTTCTTTCCTGTTCCGCTCCCCCCGTCAGGCATGGCTGACGCTGGTTCTCGTCAATGCCGGGGTGTGGGTCCTGTTTTTCCTTCTGCATGGTGTCATGGCATGAAGATTCGCGGGGATGTCGTCCGGCTTTACCGAAATGTTCATAGCTGGGTGGGCATTATGGCAGGGCTGTTCCTGTTCATCGCCTTTTACGCAGGCGGCATGACGATGTTTGAATTGCCGCTGGGGAACTGGGCCTCTCGCACAGCTACGTTGCCAGCACCAGTTCCGGAAGATCGCCTGTCCGAACTGGTGCAGAAGGCCGAGACGGCAGATCCGTCCATGATTGCCAACCATACTGTGGTTTTGCATCCGGATGAGACTAGTCCATCGAGCCTCATGTGGGTTGTCTCGTCAGACAGGGACCATGGGCCTGCACGGACAGTTTATGCAGGTCTGGCCGCAGATGGCACACTCGTTACCCAGACGAGAACACCCTCGCAGGTCGGGTATTTCCTCAACATCCTGCATCAAAGAATAGGCCTTCCCCTGAACCGGGAATATGGGCGCCTCATCATGGGGATTGTGGCGCTCTTGTATGCTGTGGCGCTTGTGTCGGGCACGATTGTTCTGCTGCCCTCTCTTGTCCGTAATCTCTTTGCCGTAAGACTGACGGAAAATCTGCGCCGCATGTGGCTCGATTTCCATACGTTGCTGGGTGTTTGCTCCCTGCCGTTTCACATCGTGATGGCTGCAACGGCTGCTGGGTTTGCATTTCATCAGCCCATCATGGCGTTGGAAAAAACCCTGTTTCTGCCAGCAGTGTCCGCACATCCGCCTCAGAAAAATCATTCGCACCAAGGTGACCGGTCTCAGGCACTTCTTGAGCCCCTGGCGATTGTCGATGCCTTTCGAAAGCAGGTTCCGGGGCTTGAGCCGGACGTGCTGGCCTATTCCAGCAGAGGCGGGAAGCTGTCTTTGCACGTGATGGTACAGGATGCGGCGCAGATCAGCCGTCGGCCGGATGGGGGGTATGGCGAGGTCAATCCGTACACAGGACGCCTGATCTCAACTGATTTTCTGCCCAACCATCAGAAGCCGGCATTCCAGGCCCTCACATTGATCTACGCTCTGCATTTCGGGACTTACGGAGGGTGGCTGATCCGGTGGGGTTATGCCGTTCTAGGGTTTGGTGGAGCATTCCTGTTCTACTCAGGCAATCAGCTCTGGCTCTCCTCGCGCAGGCGCCGTGACCGCTCGGCGGGTCTGGCGGAAGACAGCTTTGGAACGCGCTGCCTTTCGGCTCTGACAACAGGCTGTATGATTGGCTGCATCAGCGGTGTATCCGCGGTTCTTGCTGCCGCGCCCTTCCTACCGGAAGGTGGCCACTACCAGGCAGCAGAGGCCCTGTTTTACGTGGTCTTCTTCAGCTGCATCATTGTTGCGATCTGTCTGGGAGGCGCCAAAAGCCTGCGGCCTCTTCTGGGCGTAGCGGGCGTGATGACCCTGCTGATCCCCCTGACAGACATGACACGATCTCTGGCGTCGGGAGAGGTCACGTCCTTGGCTGCGAGTGTGGATGGTGTGGCGCTTGTTTATGGAGTGGTTCTCATTGTGCTGGCCCTCAGAAAGAGCCCGCACAGGCGGACTGAAATACGCATCCCGGTTACGTCATAAGGGGCGGTAAGCTCCACATTTCCACGGCCGTATCAACGGCCTGAGCGACTGGAAACAGCCGCGAGGGGGCCGCCCCGACATGGCCATGTTGCAGCATGGCCTGCCCATCAAGTTTTGCCCCTACAGCCGGAAAGCGCTCCACATTCGTTTGCGGCATGCGGAACCGGACCCAACGACGTTCCCCATCCACCAGCAGAGCAGTTCCGTCTTCAAACGTGGGGCCATGCGGATCTGAGAGCCGTTCCGCCAGATGAAGTGCCGTACAGGTTTCCCAGCCGGCGCCGATCATCAGCACGTGAGCGCCGCACTGGTTCAGAACCGCGAGAGGCGAAACAACGCCAAACGGGTCTTCGAGTGGCTGGCTGGATAGAATATCTGCAGCCCGTGGCCCCCGGGCTGTAAAGGACACCTGCGGATGCAGGCTTCGGAGCGTCCCAGGCCACGTGCGGAAGGTCTCGGCAACTGTGCCAACGCCCCGCGTGGAGGTTGTGCGGGGATCGAACGCAGGCATGCTGGCTCGGATCGTGTCCCACCAGGTCTGTGGAACGGGTGGATCACACCATCCGGCGGGATCGCTCAGGTCCGAAGACTGCGCAGGCATGACGATCGTGCCTTCCGGCCCCACAACCTGAAGAAGAGCCTCAATAACACTTCTTGCCCCGCCACAGATCCAGCCAATACGGCTCATGGCCGTATGAACCAGAACTGTCATGCCGGGTTCAACGCCAATCCGTCTGAAATCAACCGCCAGCCGTGCCTGGGTGACAGGACCGCGGGCACGGGCAATGGCAGCCGCTTCAGTCATGTCTCAGCCACGGCCCCGATAGCCGGGAACGTCCTGTGAGGGAATCCAGACGCCTGCTGGTGGCTCGCCTGTCTGCCAGAAGACATCGATTGGAATGCCGCCGCGGGGGTACCAGTAGGCTCCGATGCGCAGCCATTCCGGATCGAGCAGTTCAACAAGGCGTTCGGCAATCGCAACGGAACAATCCTCGTGGAAAGCGCCGTGGTTGCGGAAGCTGGTCAGGTACAGCTTGAGAGACTTGCTCTCCACGATCCATTTGCTCGGGATGTAATCGATGACGATGTGCGCGAAGTCCGGCTGGCCCGTCACGGGGCAAAGAGATGTGAACTCCGGTGCCGTGAAGCGCACGACGTATTTGCGACCCTGATGAGGGGAGGGCACACGCTCCAGAACGGCTTCTTCCGGGCTGTTTGCAGCGGGCGTGTTACGGCCAAGCTGGCTCAGGGCGTCAGTTCCCGGGGCGGAAGGCCCCGTTGGATGATGGTCGGACATGGTGGATTCTTCTCGCGGAAAGACTGTGTTTTCCGAAGATGTGGACCAGCTTTGCGCCTCACTCAACCCGGCCCCTTTACGAAAAGACTGCGACAGAGTTTGCATATTCGCGGGATTCGGTGCAGAAGACGGCGCAAATTCTCATCTTCGATGCACCGTCTGGAAGACCAAATGGAAATCCGTAACATCGCCATCATCGCGCACGTCGATCATGGCAAAACCACGCTGGTTGACGCGCTCCTCAAGCAGTCCGGCTCTTTCCGCGAGAACCAGCACGTTGCTGATCGCGCGATGGACAGCAATGACCTCGAACGCGAGCGTGGCATCACCATTCTTGCCAAGTGCACGTCCGTTGTCTGGAAAGACTCGCGTATCAACATCATTGATACGCCGGGCCATGCTGACTTCGGTGGCGAAGTCGAGCGTATCCTGAGCATGGTGGATGGGGCGATCATTCTCGTTGACGCCGCTGAAGGTGCTCTGCCGCAGACGAAGTTCGTTCTGGGCAAGGCTCTGGCCCGTGGCATCCGTCCGATCGTGGTCGTGAACAAGATCGACCGTAGCGACGCGCGTCCGGACGAAGTGCACGAAGAAATCTTCGATCTGTTCGCATCCCTGGGCGCTGACGAGCACCAGCTTGACTTCCCGATGCTGTACGCTTCTGGCCGTCAGGGCTGGGCTGATCTTGAGCTGGACGGACCGAAGAAGGACCTGTCCCCGCTGTTCGATCTGGTTCTGCGCCACGTCCCGACGCCAAACGTCGACAAGGATGCGCCTTTTGGCATGGTTGCAACCATCCTTGAGAGCGACAACTTCCTTGGCCGTATCCTGACGGGTCGTATCGATCAGGGCCGTGCGAAGGTAAACATGCCGGTTCGCGTGCTGCGTCCGGACGGCACGGTTGTTGAAACCGGCCGTTTGACCAAGCTGCTGTCTTTCCGTGGCCTGGACCGCGTGCCGGTTGATGAAGCCGAAGCCGGTGACATCGTGGCCGTTGCCGGTCTGTCCGAAGCAACGATTCCGGACACGATTGCTGATCCGTCCATCAGCGAGCCGCTGCCGTCCCGCCCAGTCGATCCGCCGACCCTGTCCATGACCTTCCGCATCAACGATGGTCCGCTGGGTGGCCGTGAAGGCAAGAAAGTTACCTCCCGTCAGATCCGTGACCGTCTCTTCAAGGAAACTGAAGGCAACGTGGCCATTAAGGTTACGGAAAGCCCGGAAAGCGAAGCTTTTGAAGTTGCCGGTCGTGGTGAACTTCAGCTTGGTGTTCTGATCGAGCAGATGCGTCGTGAAGGCTTCGAACTGACGATCGGTCGTCCGCGCGTGCTCTACCGTGAAAACGAAGAGACCGGTGAACGTGAAGAGCCGTTCGAAGAAGTTCTGGTGGACGTGGACGAGCCGTATTCCGGCGTCGTCGTCGAGAAGATGTCCCTGCGTAAGGGCGTGATGCAGGACATGCGTCCGTCCGGTGGTGGCAAGGTCCGTCTGACGTTCCTGATCCCGTCCCGTGGCCTGATCGGCTATCACGGTGAGTTCCTGACCGACACGCGCGGCACAGGCCTCATGAACCGTCTGTTCCATGGCTATCTGCCGTATGTCGGCACGATTGAAGGCCGTCGTAACGGCTCGCTGATCTCTGCTGAAGACGGCCAGACAACGCAATACGCGCTGTTTGCCCTTCAGGATCGTGGCACGATGTTCGTGGACGCTGGTGAGAAGATTTACACGGGCATGATCCTGGGTGAGCATTCCCGTGAGAACGATCTGGACATCAATGCGGTCCGTGAAAAGAAGCTGACCAACATGCGTGCATCCGGCAAGGACGAAGCCCTGCTTCTGACGCCGCCGCGCCGTATGAGCCTTGAGCAGGCCATCGCCTACATTGAAGACGATGAGCTGGTTGAAGTGACGCCGTCCGCCATTCGTATCCGTAAGCGTTACCTGGATCCGAACGAGCGGAAGCGCGCTTCCAAGAGCCGCGAAAGCTGATCTTTTCCATCAGGGAATAGATTTTAAAGAACGCGCACCGGGTTTCCGGTGCGCGTTTTTTTTTGGTTGAGAGTCGAGGGGCAAGAAATCAGGAAGTCCTCGACGGGACTTTGGCGGAATTGAGGCGTATTTGCGAAGAGGAGCCTCTCTTCCCCTGAAATTTCATAAAGTTAATGCACGACGAAGACGCGCGCTGGTGCTAATTTCAAGGCATGGCCACTTCGATCTTTCTGAAATGTGGTCCGTTTTTCAGTTCTCTGGAGCTTCGTTCTCAGATGCGCCTTTTCAATCGTTCCCTTATCGCCGCCGTTTCTGCTCTGGCCCTGACAGCTGCTCCGGCTTTCGCTGACCCAGTGTCTGCTCCGGTCGAAGCAACGCCTGCTCCGACGGCACCTGCCGCGCCAGCAGAACCAGCTGCACCTGCCGCCGCTCCGGAAGCTGCATCCACGGATGCTGCAACGTCTGACAAGACGAGCACGACGAAGAAGCATCATCACAAGAAGCACCACCACAAGAAGCATAAGAAGGCTGCCGCTGCTGCCTCCACGACGGATGAAGCAGCACCGTCCAACTAATGGCGGCTTACCCGGTTTTGCTGGGTGGTAAGTAGAAGAAGGCGGGATCGGCTCAGGCTGGTCCCGTTTTTTTTATTTTTACTGTACGCTTGCTTCGGATTTTTGCTTTCAGGATTTATTATCCCGTCAATTTTACAGATCTGGATTTCATGACTTCTTATCTTCTGTCCTGGCATGGAACGCTGCTTGCCAGCAGGGATGCCTGTCTTTGCACGGCATCCTTTGCAGACGTCTTGCTAAAAGTGGTCACACCAGTTCTGGTAGAGGACGGCTATGAAGTGACACCTGCCCGGTCTGGGCTCGTGCTTTGCGCGCAGCCTGACACAACACGGCCTTTGTGCGTTCTGAGGATGGGGACAGAGTTTCTCTCCAGCCGGAACTCCATGGATCTGGACTGGACGGGGCATCACATGGACTGGGAGAGTTTCCTGCCAATCCGGGCATCTCTCATTCCTGTCCTTCATGCTCTGCTGTCACGCAGATGGTCTATGGGGAACGGGTCTTTGCACCTTCCGCGCATTCATGACTTTTCTCTCGTAATTGGAGAGCAGGCATGGCCTCTCGAAACTCTGGTGGCCACGAGAGAAGATGATATCGTTCTCTTGGAGACTGAAGGCGAAGAGACCGTCTGGATCTTGGAAGCTTGCCCGTCCAAAGTCTTATCTCAACTGTTGAATGCCCTTTCTGAGAGTCTCATGGGTACTGATTCAACGTCCGAAACTGAATGGCTGAACAGGCAAATTCTTAAAGTTTCCGTCGCTCCGCATGAAATCATTCATATTCTGTATCTGGCTTTGATGTGCGCAGAGCAGGGGCGATTGGATTTTGCTCAGGAATTTTTGAAATGTGCCCGCCTGTATGATGAGCGTCCTGATCTCATCTACTTTCAGGCCATTCTGTCGGAGCGGATGGGAGATCATGCCGCCGCGACAACGCACCTGTCTCAGGCGCTTGCGCAGCAGTTTCCTGATCCGAGCATACTCAAGCAATTTGGGTATCTTGAGACCAGAATGGCAGAGGGAGAGAACATGCTTCTTCTGCTCCCAGAACTGATGCAACAGGTTTCAGGAAGTTGTTTCGATCCCCTTTTTGATTCCCTGATGCTCCCCCAGAAAATGGCCACAACAAATAATCAGGATGTGGTGCAGGCCTACAGTCTGATGTTTGAGCAGTCCTGTTTCAGTAAAGGCCGAGACCGTGGCTTGGCGCTTTTGCGGCATGAGCAGACATGTAATGGCATCCGTTACTGGAGCGAGATTTGTTTGGGGCATGACGCGTGGCTGTCCGGGGATCGATCTGCCGCAGACAGGCATTATGGCAAGGCCAAGACCCAAGCCATCAAAACCGGGATCATGCCAATCCACTATAATTGCGGTGTGTTTTCCTGGTTGCCTGAAGCTGAGGTTTTTGGCCTTGAAAACAAAGTCGTGGAAGACCGTCTTGGAACCTCGGGATGGACTTGGAAGTCCAGTGTTCTTTCGGGTCAGGAGGACGTTCAGCCAGAGCTTTGTCTGGTTTTCGGCTGTGATACTGGATACTTCCAGTTCATTCCCAAGCTAGTCCTGTCTTTGCTGAAAGTGTGCATGGCCCGATCGAAGGGTGGCCGCATCCGGCTCTGTCTGGGTATCGATAGCCCGACGAATGAACAGTTGGACTGGTTGGAAGAAATGGTCAGTGCCTTGTCAGTGCATGATTATGGGCTTGATTTCACCTTCGCGCATGGCCCGCTGACCTACCGTGACGGTGCAACCTATACGGCCATTCGATACCTGATTTTTCCTGAAATTGCCGAGCGCTGGAGTTGCCCGGTTATTACCGCAGACTGCGATGGCTACTTCCCTTCAGACTTTTTGACACTCTGGGAAGAGATGAAAGCCACGGCAGATTATGGCTTCCGCCTTTATGCTTACGATAAGGCAGGGCATCAGTTTTTTGGAGAGCCGTGGGGTTTTGGGGCTGGCATCTCCTACTTTGGGAAGGCGGAGAAAGTGCCCGACATCGCCCGTTTCCTGCATAATTATCTTCAAATTGCCTACAATCCGGATAATCCGACCAACTGGTGTATCGACCAATGCGCTTTAGTGCAGGCTTACAAGCAGTTTGTAGCACCAGATTGGGAGACGTTGCGTATTCGCTTCATGGATGACGGAACGCCGTTGATGGTGATGCCCCATCATGTTGGTGGCAAGCAGGAGCTGCTTGAGCACGAAGGCACAGTGTCCGCAGAAGACGTTCAGGCTTTTCTGTCCGCCTGAGCGGAAGAGTATAGCTGAAAGTTGGTTCTGGCAGATCACGTCAGATCGGTCCGCCAGAGAATGAACGCTGCTATCAGCCTTTATAAAGCTGATAGCAGCATCGTTTTACAGATAGCGATCGAGAGAGAGATCCAGTGACGGGATGGCCGTCTGTCGGCCGGAGATCTGGTCTGCAACGATCTGACCGGAGCCCGCTGCCATCGTCCAGCCAAGCGTGCCGTGACCGGTGTTAAGCCATAGATTGCCGTAGCGCGGAGCTGGCCCGACGATGGGTGTGCCATCTGGCGTGCAGGGACGCAGGCCGGTCCAGTAACGTGCAGCAGAGAGGTCGCCGCCGCCGTACATCTCGTTGAAGGATAGTTCGAGCGTTTCACGACGGTCCGGGCTCAGGCGCAGGCTGAAGCCAGTCAGTTCGGCTGTGCCGCCAATGCGGATGCGATCCCCGAGGCGGGTGATGGCAACCTTGTAGGTTTCATCATTCACCGTGGATACCGGCGCACGGCTCTCATCTGTGATTGGCATGGTCAGGGAGTAACCCTTGACCGGATAAATTGGCAGACGCAGCTCCAGCGGCTTCATCAGGCGCGGGGAGTAGCTGCCAAGAGCCAGTACATACGCATCTGCTGTCAGGCGGCCAGCGCTGGTACGAATGCTCACAATGGATTTGTCAGCCGCTTCGATGGCTTCAATCGTGGTGCCAAGACGGAACTTCACACCCTTCTGCTCGGCCATGGCAGCGAGACGACGTGTGAAGAGATGCGCATCACCCGTCTGGTCGCCCGGAAGGCGGAGGCCACCGCGCAGGCGATGGCGGGCATGGGCCAGACCCGGCTCATGAGCAATGATTTCATCGACGTTCAGAAGCTGATGATCCACGCCGCTTTCTGCCAGAAGGCGCATGTCTTCGGCTGCGTGTTCGACCTGGGCATCCGTCCGGAAAAGCTGGATCAGACCCTTTTGGTCACCGTCATACGTGATGCCGGTTTCGTCGCGGAGGGCGTCGATTTTATCGCGGGCATACTCCGCAATCCGAAGCATACGGCTTTTGTTAATATCGTATGCTTTTTCCGAACAGTTCGCGAGCAGCTCGCCCATGAATCGGAACATGGCCGTATCGAAGCGCGGGCGGATGATCAGCGGGCTGTGTTTGCTGGTCATCCATTTGGCGACTTTGAACGGCAGACCCGGCATGGCCCATGGTGTCGAGTAACCAGGGGAGACCTGACCGGCGTTGGCGAAGGACGTTTCAAGTCCCACGCCCGGCTGCCGGTCAATAACCTCAACTTCATGACCTTCCTGAGCAAGATACCAGGCGGTTGTCACGCCGATGACGCCGGCACCCATGACGATGATTTTCATGACAGTTCTGCTGCTTTCCGATTGGTAGAAAACCGTATTTTCGATTTGGTACCGATCAGATCAGCACCAGCCGAAACGGTTGTCTACCCCCGGGTTTTCAGCCCGGAACGCCCTTGCTGGTGGAATATTCGAAGTGCAGGGCTGTATCCGGATGAACTATGGCGTGAATGGCATGAACTGCCATCGCACCTTCAGAAAATCCCTGAAGAATTAATTTAAGCTTACCAGGATAGGTTGCCACGTCACCGATGGCGAAAATGCCCGGTGTGCTGCTCTCCAACGTCGCCGGGGTGACCGGAACCGTGTTGCGATGCGTGTCTAGGCCCCAAAGCGCGATCGGGCCGAGATCCGTGGAAAGACCATAGAACGGCAGGAGCGTATCAGCGTCCAGATGGCGGGATTCGCCAGCCAGAGTGGTGACTTCCACAGCAGAAAGCTGGCCGTCCGTACCGTGCAGCGCATGAAGCTGGTAAGGGACAACCTTCTCAATACGGCCCGCTTTGATCTGATCGTCGATGCGGGACAGTGTCTCCGGGGCACCGCGGAAGCGGTCTCGGCGATGCAACAGATAAATGTGCTCCGCAACATCTGAAAGCGACAGCGCCCAATCCAGAGCAGAATCGCCACCACCGGCAACGACAATTTTCTTGCCGACGAAATCAGCACGCTTCTTGACGTAGTACTGAACTGCCCCTGTGCGCTCGTACGCTTCCAGTCCGTCTAGCGGTGGACGGTTCGGACCGAATGCGCCGGCACCAGCGGCGATGATGACAGCCTTGGCTTTCACGGTATCACCACGTGCTGTGGTGAGCGTGAAGTCTCCACGGTGGCCCGTCAGGGTTTCCACGCGGGAGCCAAGCAGACGGGGAACGTCGAACGGCGCAATCTGCTGATCCAGCGCTTCGATGAGTGCGCCGCCCTCAATGGAAGGGTGCGCCGGAATGTCATAAATCGGCTTTTCCGGATACAGCGCCGCACACTGGCCACCAATGCTATCGAGCGCGTCAATCAGGACGCAGCTCAGTTTGAGCATTCCGCATTCAAAGGCTGCGAAGAGGGCGGTCGGACCGGCGCCAACAATTGCGACGTCGGTGGAGAGGGTTTGAGGTGAAATCGTCATATCTGTTTCTTAGGCGTTTTGAGTTGAATGGGGTAGACCATCCCGCATGCGGTGCGCCTTTGTCATCCAACATATTAATGCAACAGGCGGAACCGAGCGCTCTGCCTGCGCGGTGATGAACGGGCTTGTTCAGCGGGATGTGACGGTTCATCTGCTAGAACTGGTGGGAAACGGCCCGCCCGTCTTTCCGCTGGATGACAGAATTCCCGTAAAATCCCTGTTTGAAAAGCCGGTAAAAATTTTCAACTCCTGGCCACGGATTGTTGGGAAACTGGTGCGCTATCTGAAGCGTCACCGCATCGACACACTGATTGTCGTGGAAGCCACACATGCCTTGTATGGCGTGGCTGCGGCTCGTCTGGGCGGGTGTCGGTGCATCGTGTGGGAGCACTTCAATTTCAACATTGCGCTGGGGCGTCGCAAACGGGTCTGGGGGCGGCAGATTGCGGCACGATGGGCTGATGATGTGGTGGTTCTGACAGCGCGTGACAAAGCGCTCTGGCAGGCAGGAATCCACCTCAAAGCAGCTCTGTCAGTTATTCCGAATATGGCCCCCCCGGTCTGGCAGACAGCTTATGCGCAGACTTCTCGTCTTGTTCTGATGGCAGGTCGGCTGACCGCTCAGAAAGGCTATGATCTCCTTCTGAAAGCCTGGGCGATTATAGAAGCCGATCAACGCGGAGCAGGCTGGTGTCTGCTTATTCGTGGAGACGGACCGGAACGGCTCATGCTTCTGCAACAGGCGGCGTGCCTGAAGCGCGTGACGATTGCACCCGCGACCCCTCATCTTGATGACGATTACCGGCAGGCCGCGCTCTACGTGTGCTCATCGCGCTACGAAGGGCTGCCGATGGTTCTGCTTGAGGCTGCCTCAGCGGGATTGCCGGTGGTGGCTTTCGATTGTGAAACAGGCCCAGCGGACGTGGTTGTGCCAGGGGAAACAGGAATCCTCGTGCCACCAGAGGATTATATCGGACTTGCTGAAGCTCTTCTGACTCTGATGGAGCAGAATAAAAAAAGGCGGGCCATGTCAGACATGGCCCGCCTTAAAGCACTGGAATTTCAGGAAGGCCCTATCATGGATCGATGGATGGCTCTCCTGGATCAGTCCTGACTTTTTTCTTCAGCTTGCTGCCTGAAGCATTACTTTCCGCTCAAGCGCCATTCCCAATGCCGTTGTCACGGCGTCTTCAGAGAATGTGGTGCTGGTGTATGTCTGTCCGGATTCAATGATGCCAGACAGAGTTTTGGCGGAGTGCAGCGCCACAATCTGTTGGGCCATGTCTTGGGTGGTGGACTGGACGAGGCCACGCAGACTTCCCGGAAGCGCCAGTCCTTCTGCGGCCACGGGCGTCATGATGCAGGGCACGCCCGCAGACAGGCTTTCCAGCACCTTACCCTTGATGCCTGCCCCGAACCGGAGAGGAGCGACACTGAGGCGCGCCTGATTCAGCACGCTGTCCAGGTTCTGGACATGACCAAGAACCCGGATGCGATCGCTGGCCAGAGCATGGATGCTGTCTGGCATCTCTGCCCCAACCAGAGTGCAGGTAATGGTCGGATCCATGGCCCACACTGCGGGCATGATGTCATGCACCAGCCACTGCACGGCATCGCTGTTTGGGGCATGTGCGTAGTTACCAATGAACAGTAGGCCGTTTCTGTCGTGGCTTCTGCACGATGTGCTCGCCGCAGGTGTTGCCCATGGAACTACATGTACGATGGCTTGCGGCAGATCTTTCCGAAGCTGGGCCGCTTCTGCTTCAGAATGCGTCAGGACAGCATCCGCCTGAAGAGCTGCCCGGTATTCCGCCACCCGAACCTGATTGGCTTTCGCCATCAGTTCCGGTCGGCCCTGCACTGCAGCCTGACGTGCCAGACGCAGGAAGTGAAGGTCTGCGACGCTGTAGAGGACGTAGGCTTTCTGCTGGTTGCGGCGGACGAGTGCCATGTAGCGCGTCGCGATGTCTTCACGATGCAGATACACGACGTCGAAGCTGTTCAACTGGCGGCGCAGAACGTCTTCGACGGACGCAAAGAACGGAAGTCCCTGCACCTTTACACTCGGCAGTGAGTCCAGAGGTGCGGTCATGTCCATTTGGTCAGCGGCTACGAAACAGACGTCATATCCCAGAGTTTCGAGGGCCATCATGTGAGACAGGATCGCCTGCGACCCTGCATCCCGCTTGGCATCGGGGCGAAGACTGTCAATGACGAGTGCGCGCTTGCGTTGCGTGGTGGCCTTCGTGGGCATTCCCCGGCGACGGCGCGTGGCATGAAGAGACTGTTCTGCCAGACCACTTACGGCCAGCGCACGGGACTGTCGGAGTTTTTCCACCTGTCCGAGGAGGAAGGACAGAACCTGATCGCCGGACTGTTCGTCAGCGGCAGCAGACACAGCGCGGGCTACAGTCTGCTCCATATCCGCGTCGAAGGCCGTTACGGGTTCCAGAACCTGTGGCGTGCCCAGAAGTGCACCGTCCTCTTCCCGACGCACTTCCAGAACATGGCGTGTGAGGGGGGAGAGGCCGCCGGGCAGGATCACATCGAAGCCGCAGAGCAGGGGCCGTCCGCTCTGGGCAACATCGGGGCGACGACCGTTTGCCACGATGGAAGCGAGAACCACACCGTTATCGACGATCTGCAGCGTCACGCCATCTTCGGGGTTAGCAGGGTTCGTCGCCCAGCCGGAGATGCGATTGCGTGTAGCGATGTCGATGAAGCCATCCAGAGGGGCCACTGGCGACGGTGCCAGAACGGCCTGTGGAATTTTCTGCTCCATCTGGTCCATCATCCAGGGCGTGTTGCCCAGAGGAGCGTGATCGGTAGCGCGGCGTATTTCCAGAACGTGACGATCCAGCGGAGACAGACCGCCTGGAATTTCAAATCGGAAGCCACAGGCTCCGCCAACATCTGGCCTTGCCGTTGCAGTGGTGACTTCGCCGAGAACAACCCCATTATCAAGAATCTGAAGACGAACGGCGTCAGTGCTGCCCGGAACGCGCGCCCATCCTTCGATATGGGTGTGGGTTACGACGTCCAGGAAGCCTTCCAGAGCGCCCGTTGCCACACGTGTTTTCGTCGAAAGAGCGTTCAGGCGTGTCCGGATGGTGGCCAGCTGAGCGCCTTCTTCAACACGCGGCGCACAATAGCGGGCTTGAGCCTGCGCTGCTGCAGGATAGAGCGCATCATACTCAGAGGCATTGTGGAACATGCCGCGAGAGCTGTCGTCTACAAAGGTTTCAGATTCTGCACCGTTCGCGAAGATGACGTCGTGGCTTTCCAGCTCAATGTGGAAATAAGCCACCTCATCCATGCGTTCTGCCTGAAGGATGCTCGTGCCATTGACCAGAGCGACTGCAGGGATCAGGACGCCGTCCAGATACATGGCGTGGAGCGGCGAAACGGACAGGTCCTGCTGGGGCAGATTGTTGCCCAGAGAGCCGCTCCGGAAAATGACTGGCAGGATGTCGCGGTTGCCATTGGCGAACGTACCCGAATAGCTGCGGCGACCGATCCAGTGAATAGCCCGCAGACCGTTCGAGCGGGTCTGAACCAGATCACCGATTTCAAGCTGCTCGACGGGAATTTCCCCGCGGTTCGTCAGGATGAGCGTGCCACGGCAATAGCACGGCGTCCCTTCGGCGAGGAGCAGTGTGCCACCTGTGCTATCAGACTGAACCGTGAAGAAATCGGCGGCGTAATCGCTGTCGAGAGCAATCGTATAGGTGTCTGTACCGTTGGAAATTTCCAGCGTGGAAGGATCGGTGAGGGTTGCTGTTGTGCTGCTGGACCAGGCGAGTTCCGGCAGATCCACTTTTGCACCACTGGCAAGATGGAGATTCCGGGTCGTGCTGCCTGCATAGAGCGCCAGACGGCTACCATCACCAACGCTGATGTTCGAGGCTGTGCTTCCGCTGTGAACGGCAGCGGTCTGACTGTTCGTCAAAGCAACATCGGACAGAGCTGCGCCACTTGTGGCGCTGTAGTCCGTCATTTCCAGCAGGGTCAGGGACGGATCGTGATCCGATTCACCATCCAATTGCCCTGTGTTGATATGCAGGGTCTGGAACTGGCCCGCATTGGCAAACCCGTCCGTGCCGATGGTGTGATCGAGCGATTGAGCGTTACCTTCATAAATATAGGTGTAGCGGTTGCTCGCGTCTTCCTTGGTTTCCATGTCCGTCAGGCCAGCGTTGGCATAGACCTGATTGGCGTCGCTCCACGCCACGTCATTGAAGTCTCCGAGGATGCCGATCTTGGCGGTTGGATCGCTCGAAAGCTGGTTCTGGACGTAGTTCGTGATGTACTGGGCCTGCGCGATACGGTTGTTAACCGTCGCCGTCGTGCCGCCATGGTTTACCGGGGGCTGGGTTGCGCCATACAGTTCCGAACTTCCAGCCTGGGAGGACAGATGCACGTTGATGAGCGTGACGTCCTTCCCGTTGAACTCGAAGGTTCCAACCAGTGGCAGGCGGGTATTCTTGAACGTGCCGCTCAGTTCCTCACTGCCAATGGTGGTAACGGGTTCTTTCAGCGTGACGCGGTCTGCGTTGTACAGGAACACGCTACGGATGTTGCCGCCCGTGACGCCGCCCTGCGTGTTATTGGCAGGATCAACCTGAGCCCAGGAATACGTTGGGCCGCCTGCATCTGCGATTGCCTTGACCAGCGCTGCGAGGTTTTGCTCGGCGCTGACCGTACCGTCGCTGGTTGTGCCGCTGTCGTCCTGGATTTCCTGGATAGCCAGAACGTCCGGGTTGTCGAGGTTCTGCACGATGATCTTGGCAACCTGCGCCAGACGGTCCGCATTGGCCGGATCAAGAGCGTTGAAATTCTCGATATTATAGTCACTGACGAGAAGATTCTGCTCGTCCTTATGGAAGGTCGTGACCGGCGCAGGCGTTTCCGTGTGAATGACCGTGACCTGTGTGGTCGGGATCAGCTCATAAACGCCGTTGTAATAGGTCAGAACACCCGTGATATCGCCAAGCTTGTCTCCCACTTCGGCACTGATGGCAGAACCAGGGGTGACACCGCTGTCGTAATAGATTTCGACGCGCTGGGTGTTGATGCTGCTCTCGGTGCTCTGAAGTGCACCGGTGGGCGTCAGGAGGCCATTACCATTATCAGGCACGACCCATGTGGCGTTGGACGCGGTGGCGCCGGTGGCCACGACATCATGCAGGGTAATGACCTGACCGATGAGGTTACGGTAGAAATCAAGAGCGTTCGTATCCGGGCTGAGAGACGCCGTGCTCTTGTTAAGATCGATCGCCTGCTCAAGGTCCCCGAGGTAAGATGCGGCTGGAACCGTCAGGCCACCCTGACCAATGACCGTCGGAGCAATCTCTGCGTAGGTCGCGCCCGTATCGGTGTAAGAGACCAGATTGATCTCTGGCAGTGTGAGAGATTTGCTCCAGGAGGTACCGGAATAGTTCGTGACGGTCCCGGTGATGGTAACGGTTTCACCCACGGTCGGAAGGGTGGCTGTCTTGCCCGCATAGACAAAGATGCCCGTGCTGCCGATGCTGTCCTTGTCTTTGCTGGCCTGCTGAACCCAGAAGCCGATGCTGCCATTCGTATCGATTGCCGTGACGACGCCAGTGGTCGTGACGCTGGTGCCTGCATACGGGCTGTAATAGCCGACGCCATTGATCTGCTGGATTGTCAGGGTCTGGGGCGTGGTGTTGGTTCCGCCAGATGAGCTTCCGCCTGTTTCCGATCCGGTGCCAGTACCCGTGCCACTCCCGGTATCGGAGCCCGAAGAACCTCCCGTGCCGGTATCAGAACCACCTGTGTTGGTGCCTGTTCCTGAACCGCCTGTAGCGCTCCCGTCATTGGCGGCTCCCGGTGTGACCAGAACCGTTCCCGCAGCGGCAGTGGTTCCGTAGCCTTCGATACCAGCCAGTGATGGGTCATCAATTGCCCAGTCGGAGGCGCTGTTTGTGTCCGTTCCATCAGGAATACGAGAGGCGCCGGCAATCAGCTTTCCCGTCAGAACCGGAGCGCCAGCATAGGTCGGATCACAGCTGCCACCGTCTGAAACGGCAATGGTATCTCCAATTTCAGACCAGGGCGTGGAGGTGAACGTCCCACCATTGGCGGTATCGAGATCATCGCCAGCCTTGCCGGTGAAATTCTTGACCAAAAGGACAGTTTGCGTGCCGTTCTGCAAAGCATTCGTCTGGTATGGCGTGACCCAGTAGCCAGCGCTGTTGGTCGTCCCGAGTTGAAAAACGTTGTCAATTTTGCCCGCGACGCTGCCGTCACCATCAACAACGATCAGTGACCATTCACTGTAATCTGTGTCGGCGTCCCCTTTGACTTCAATGAATTCGTTCGGATCTCCCGATGCACTTGGGTTGAACATGAACTCATTGATCAGGAGATTGGATGCCATCGGTAAATACCTTGATTGGAATGGTCTTGTTCAGAATGGTTACTGAAAAGTTAAAAACCATTTCTCTGTGTATGTAATAAAGAGTCAACAAGGATTGTTTAAAATTTTCAAATAATCACAAAACGTTCACTTTATTTCGTTTTGTGTCAAATTTTATGCTTGTGAAGAACAATGTCCTGTTGTCAGAAACCAGAACATCCACCGCTTGATGGATGACGCGTGCGGCGTCACATTGCGGGGATGCAGATACGTCTTCCCGATCAGTCCTCGACCGAACATCTCGCTGCCCGAATCGCCGGGCTGTGCGCTCCGGGCGATTGCATTGCCCTGTCAGGCGGTCTGGGGGCCGGGAAAACCACCTTCGCGCGGGCATTTCTGCGGGTTCTGGCCCGTGATCCGCAGATGGAAGTTCCAAGCCCGAGTTTCGCGCTGGTTCAGCCTTACGACACCGACGCCGGGCCGGTTTTTCACTATGATCTATGGCGGCTGGATGGGCCTGATGCGCTGTATGAACTGGCCTGGGATGAAGCCTGTGAAGGCATCATGCTGGTGGAATGGCCAGAGCGCGCTGAAGATCTCCTCCCTGCCAATGCACTGCATCTGACGCTCACCTCGGGGGCGACAGAAGACGAACGGTTTGCAGAGCTAACCGGCTGGCCGGACGAGCGCATGAGCGGGATTGCGCTATGACCGTTGTGACGATTGCCGGTACCGAGCCGTTTCTGGATCGGGTTGCTCATGAATGGCTGAAACAGGACCCCGCTGCTGGAACGGATGGTCCGGGCCTGCTGCTCGTGCCGAGCCGTCGTGCCGGGCGTGCGTTGATGGAAGCGTTCCTGCGCGTGCTGGATGGCAAGGCATCCCTCCTGCCGCGCATCGTTGCAATTAATGATGTGGACGAGGAGGCGCTGGCCTCCATTGGAATTGATGTCTCGTTGCCTCCGGCTGTTGAGCCACAGAGACGGCTGGCTGTTCTGTCCATGCTGATCCTGCAAACGCCTATTGTCAGTGTCGGGGTGGACAAGACCAAGGGTATTGACCGGGCATGGCCTCTCGCCAAGGCTCTGGCGGACCTTATGGATGAGGCAGAGCGGAGTGGGGTCGATCTGGCGAAAAGCCTGCCGGACGCTGTGGAGGAACGCTTTTCAGAACACTGGCAGCAGACGCTGAAATTTCTGGAAATCGTTACGACCATCTGGCCGAAATGGCTGGAAGAAGAAGGTTTGTCGAACCCCGTCGCCCGTCAGGTCGCGCGTCTGAAAGCGCAGGCAGCGGCGTGGCGGCAGGTTCCTCCCCACACGCCAGTTTGGGCGGTCGGGTTCGCAGATGGGTCCGCAGCGGTGTCAGATGTGCTGGCGGCGGTTGCGACGTTACCGGCTGGGCTGGTGATCCTTCCGGGGGTTGATCTGGACCTGCCTCAGGCAATGTGGGACGCGCTGCCTGCGTCACACCCACAGGCGGGGCTCAGGGAAATTCTTACGGATTTGGGGCTGACACGCGACGATCTTACGGATTGGGACGGCGGCAGGGACCGGGCCAGAGAGCGCCTGATGCGTGGCGTTATGCTGCCGGAACAGGGGATTACGGCCTGGGGGCGGGATCTGAACCCGCGGAATATTTCTGGCCTGTCCCTGTTGCCTGCACAGGATCAGCAGCAGGAAGCGCAGTCCATCGCGCTGATCCTTCGTAATGTGGTGTCCGTCCCCGGCCAGACCTGTGCACTTGTGACGCCAGATCGTAGCCTTGCTCAGCGTGTCGGGACCGAGCTTCTGCGGTTCGGGATTTATGCTGATGACAGTGCTGGTGAGCCTCTGGCGCAGACGCCAGCCGCAGTCTTCCTGCGTCTGATCGCCACGGCAGCCGAGGCCCAGCTTTCCCCGGTGGCTCTGCTTTCTGTTCTGAAGCACCCTTTAGCGTCGCTTGGGCGAACACCAGGTAACTGTCACGCCTCGGCCCGTCGGCTGGAGCGTTTGTTGCTGCGTGGACCCGCTCCTGCACCCGGTATCGCAGGTCTTAAAGCGGCGCTTGAGACGTATATCCAGAACCAGCGTGACCCGGACAATGGTGCCAGCGCAGATGCTCCTGATGAGCCGGAAGGGCCAGCGGCATTCATCGCCCGGATTGAAGCCGCTTTCGAGCCTTTGCTTGGCCTGTCTGGTGCGGTTCCGCTCCCTGAATTGCTGGAAGCCTTGATTCATACCGCCGAAGCCTTAGCGACGACCGAAACAGAACTGACCGCAGAGCCCGAAGAAGGACTGCATCCGGGTGGCCGTCTCTGGATGGGGGATGATGGTGAGGCGCTATCCCGCCACTTGGCCGCTTTAATCCAGCATACCGGCATCCTGCCATCGCAAAGGTTGGCGCATCTGGATTCATTCCTGAACACGTCCATGGCCGGGCAGATGCTGACGGGCCTGCGCGCGCATCGGGGCGGTGTGGAACTGGCCCATCCACGTGTCACCATTCTCGGTGTGCTCGAAGCGCGTCTGTTGGCGTTCGATGTGGTTGTTCTGGGTGGATTGAACGAGACGGTCTGGCCGCCTGCGACTGATCCGGGACCATGGTTGAGCCGCCCGATGCGGGCGCGTGTTGGTCTGCCGTCTCCTGAGCGGCAGATCGGCATCAGCGCTCATGATTTCGTCTCAACAGCTCTGGCCGCTGGAGAGGTTGTGTTTTCCAGTTCCGCCCGACGGGATGGCGCACCGGGTGTGCCAGCACGCTGGATGGTGCGGATGGAGGCGTTTCTGGGGGGGCGTGGGCAGAGATTGCCTGTGCATCCCGCCCTCGAATGGCAAAAGGCGATGGATCAGCCGCTGGATGGTGCGGAAACGGTGGCGCCTCCAGAGCCAAGGCCTCCTGTGGCACTCCGTCCGCGTCGTTTGAGCATCACGGAGATCGAGACGTGGATGCAGGACCCGTATGCCATTTACGCCAAGCATGTTTTGAAGCTGAAGGCGCTCAAGCCGCTTGAAGAGGGCGCTGAACATGCTGATTTCGGCATGATCGTGCATGAGGCTATGGATCGCGTTCTCAAAGACTATCCGGATCGCTGGCCGCAGAATGTGGCCGCATCCCTGAAGCGTGCCTTCGCGGAAGAACTGGCCAAGGCCAATATGCGACCTGCGCTGGTCAGTTGGTGGAGCCCAAGGCTGGCGCGCATCGCAGACTGGGTCGCCATACAGGAGCGCACCCGTCGAGAACAGGAACACGCCGTCGCACGGCATATGGAAGTGTCTGCGTCGTTCAAGATCGAAGCTGCACGCGCACCCTTTGAGCTACGCGGGAGGGCAGACCGCATTGACGTTGATGAAGACGGCAAGGCGACGATTTTCGATTACAAGACCGGCTCTCCGCCAACAGGCAAAGCGGTAGAGGGTGGATGGTCCGTTCAGCTTGTTCTGGAAGGGGCATTGCTGGCCAAAGGTGCTTTTGAGGGCGTTCCGGCTGCCGAAACGCAACAGCTTCTGTACTGGCATCTGACAGGCGGCGATGATCCGGGGAAAGAGAGCGAAGTTCCAAGCCGGAAATCCAGCCTTGATGCGGCTGCCCTGATTAGTGAGGCTATGGAAAAACTGCGTGGCCTCATTGATGAGTATGACCAGCCCGATCAGCCCTATCGCTCCCAGCCCTGGGCCGGTCATGTGCCGCGCTACACGGATTACGCGCAGTTGGCGCGGGTGGATGAATGGCGCGCGGCCTATGCGGAAGGAGACGATTCATGAGCGAGACCGGCAACCGCGCTGACGTTATTGCTGAAGCCGATCGCACACAGCTTGCTGCGTCTGATCCGATGGCGTCCGTCTTCGTGTCCGCGTCTGCTGGATCGGGCAAGACCAAGCTGCTGATTGATCGTCTTCTTCGTCTGATGCTGCCCCTTGAAGTAGAAGCAGATGATGGGTCGATTGTGTTGGTCGAAGGGGCAAACCCGTCCCGTATCTTGTGCCTGACCTACACCAAGGCCGCCGCTGCGGAGATGGCCAATCGTCTCCAGTCCCGGCTTGGTGAATGGGTGTCGCTCCCGGATGAGCGTCTGGGCCGGGAACTTGAGAAACTGCGTGTCCCCAATACGGATGAGACACGTCGTGCGGCCCGTGCGCTGTTCCTGAAGGTTCTGGACCTGCCGGGCGGTCTGCGGATCGAGACGATCCATGCGTTCTGTCAGTCTCTTCTGCGGCGCTTCCCCCTTGAAGCCTCCGTTGATCCGCATTTCACCCTGATGGAAGATACGGATACGACGCTGGCTTTGCGTGAGGCGATGGAAGACGAGCTCGCCAAGGCTCCGAAAATCGTGGCCGAAGTGGCGGGGACCATCGGGATCGACCGGTTCTTCCAGCGGATACGCGCTTTGAACATGGAAGAAAGCCGCATTCGTCCCCTGCTGGACCGTTGGCAGATGCTGCCGGACGCTGTGCTGAGCGCCTATCGGGCGGCCCTGAAAGCCGGGCAGGAGGCGGCGTCGGATCTGGAAGGGTTGATCTGTAAGCCTCGCAAGGAGGCGGAATTGCGGGCCGGACTTCAGGCGGCGCTTGGCGTTGTCACGGCCGCTGCGAAGCCGACTGTGGAGCAGATGCTCCTGTGGCTCGGGACACAGATTGAAGACCGTTCCGCACCCGTCTGGAGCAAATGTCTGCTCACGGACAAGGGCACCGTGCGGCAGATGAACCGCATCATCAGCAAGAAAGCACAGGATGCCGTTCCTGAAATCGTGCCGCTGCTGGAAGAGGAAGGCCAGCGCCTCCTCGATCTAACAGAGAGCATCAAGCGCGCCGTGCTTCTCTCACTGAATCGCGCACTTCTGTCCCTTGCTGCGCCAATGCTGTCCAGCTTCCGCGAGGGCAAGGCCGCGCGTGGACTGGTGGATTACAACGATCTCATTCAGGAAACGCGAAACCTGCTGGAAGATCCGGGTGCGGCCTGGGTGCTGTACAAGCTGGATGGCGGTATCGACCATCTTCTGCTGGATGAGGTGCAGGACAATTCGGGCCTTCAGTGGGAGATCGCTGGAGCTCTGACATCCGAGTTCTTTTCCGGTGAGGGCGCATGGGAGCAGGGGCCGAGACCCCGCACCGTGTTCGCGGTGGGCGACTACAAACAGTCCATTTACGGATTTCAGGGCGCTGATCCTGAACAGTTCCATAGCTGGAGAGCCGAGTTTGCCCGTCGCGTTCAGAATGCGGGTCTGTCGTGGCGTGACCCGGATCTGAACGTCTCGTTCCGCTCCGTCACGCCCGTTCTGTCTTTCGTCGATGCGGTCTTTTCTCAGCCGAATGCCGCACATGGCCTGCTGGAGCAGGGGCAGGAGACACTTCTTCCCCATGTATCTGCGCGTCCGGGGCAGGGTGGGCGTGTTGAACTCTGGCCGCTCGTTCCGGTGTTGGAAGGCGAGGACGATGATGAAGGTCTGACCCCCTGGCAGGCTCCGAAAGCCAATACAGGCCAGCGCAGTGCACCGCAGCGTCTGGCGGAGGCGCTCGCCGGGTGGATTGATCAACAGATTGGTCGTTCGCCGCAACGGGGACAGGCGCCTTTGAAAGCGGGCGATGTTCTGATTCTCGTGCCGCGCCGGTCGTCCTTCCTGCGGTCTTTGATCCGGGCACTAAAATCGCGAAATGTGCCAGTGGCGACACTGGTGCGCGTCGGTCTGACGCAGCAGGTGGCCGTGCGCGACCTTATGACGCTCTGTGCCGCACTGCTTCTGCCACAGGACGATCTGACATTAGCGGCGGTTCTGACCTCCCCACTTGGTGGGCTGAGCGATGACTCCCTGATGGCGCTGGCGACAAAAGATGGTCGCGCCCACGCCCTTGGCCCGAAAGGCCAGCCGCTCTGGACTGTTCTGCGGGAACGTCATCGGGAGCGTGCGGAGTGGCAGGCGGCATGGGCCATGCTGTCTGCGCTTTATGCTCGGGTGGACTATGCCACGCCGTACCGCCTGCTGGCCGAAGCGCTGGGCCCGCATGGCGGGCGCACAAGACTGCTGCGTCGTCTAGGGCCGGAAGCGGCTGAACCGGTGGATGAACTGCTGACCGCCGCCCTGCGCTACGAAGGATTGCACCCCCCTTCGCTTCAGGGGTTTCTGCATTGGCTGGAAGCTAGCGAGATCACCAGCAAGCGCGAAGCGGAAAGCGAGACCGGGGCTGTCCGCGTCATGACCGTGCATGGATCGAAGGGCTTGCAGGCTCGTTTGGTCGTGATGCCGGATACGTTGTCCCGTGCGCCAGCCAGTGGGGATTTCCTGTGGGAAGAAGCCGCCGGGCTGGACCTTCCGATCTGGGTGCCGAAGAAAGATGCCGGAACGGATGTCACGACGGCCTTGTCTGCCCGGGATGCGGAGAAGGCGCGGGCGGAAAACAACCGTTTGCTCTATGTGGCCCTGACGCGCGCCAGTGACTGGCTGGTGATCTGCGGAGTCTCCACGAAACGTCAGCCGGACGACACGAGCTGGTATCGTCAGTGTCAGGCCGGGTTCGAAACGCTCGCCAATGCGCGATCCGAACAACTGGGACTTGGGTGGGACGGAGACCGTCTAGTTCTGGAAGAAGAGCGAAGTGTGGCTCCCGCGCCCGATGCCGCGCCGCAGATCGTCGCGCCCATGCTGGATTTGCCGGTCTGGCTAGGCCGTGCGCCCGAGTGGCGCGCGGATGTTGCGCCGACGGAAGACGCCATGACCCGGCCTCTGGCGCCAAGCCGGCCGGATGGCGCGGAGTTTGGCGAAGTGCCCGCAGCCCGCTCTCCGCTGGAACTTCTGGCGGGGAGGCCAAAGCCTGTTCGGGAACAAGCCATGCGGCGCGGCACGATGATCCATCGCCTGCTTCAGCTTCTGCCGGAAACGCCTTCCGAAGACCGGCTTGCACTCGCAACCCGTTGGCTTTCCAGACCTGCGCTCGGGCTGACAGAGAACGAGGTCGAGCGTCTGACGGATCAGGTCATGGGCGTCCTGCATCATCCGGATCTCGCACCTCTGTTTCAGGCAGGCAGCAGGGCAGAACAGCCGATTTCGGGCATCAGTGAGGGGCGCGTGGTTCTGGGGCAGGTGGATCGTCTGTGGATCGGGGACGGAGAAATCTGGATCTGCGATTACAAAACGAACCGTACTCCACCGATTCGCGTTGAGCGCACACCCGTGGTCTATGTGAGGCAGATGGCGGCCTACCGGGCGGTTCTCCAGCAACTGCACCCCGATTTTGCCATTCACTGTTCGCTGGTCTGGACGGAGGGGCCCTCTGTGATGGTTCTTCCAGATGAGCTTCTGGATCGTGTACTGGAGGGGTCTTGATTTAATGGGCAGGCTCTTGCAGTCCTGACCAGAGAAGCCGATATCGGTTTACAGAAACACGTTTCATCACAAGGAACACGTCCATGAGCGCAAATACGGTTGCCGTTACGGATAGCAGCTTTGAAACAGACGTCCTGAAGTCTGACGGCCCGGTTCTGGTCGATTTCTGGGCAGAATGGTGCGGTCCGTGCAAGATGATTGCCCCGGCGCTCGAGGAAATTGGCGCTGAGTATCAGGGCCGCCTGAAGGTCGCGAAGGTCAACATCGACTCCAACCCGGAAGCCCCGACGCAGTATGGTGTTCGCAGCATCCCGACGCTGATCGTCTTCAAGGATGGCAAGCCGGTTGCACAGCAGATGGGTGCGATGCCGAAGAGCCAGCTCAAGGCCTGGATCGAGAAGTCCATCTGACCTGACAGCGATGCGCTGTTTACTGTCCCTCATTCAGTGACAGTGGGGGCGTGGTCAGAGGCGATTCCTTTGTGTAGGATCGGGCCATGCGTCCGAAAGCCTCTGATTTCCCGTCCCCCGTCATCGTAACCTCCAGTGAAGAGGTTGCACGGCTCTGCAACAAGCTAAAGCAGGAGCCGTTCGTTACCATCGATACGGAATTCGTCCGGGAAAAAACCTACTGGCCCGAACTCTGCCTCGTGCAGCTTGCTGGTGCCGAGGACGTCGCTGTTATCGATACGTTGGCACCGGGCATTGATCTGGCTCCGCTGGGCGAACTCCTGGATGAGCCCGGATGCATCAAGGTGTTCCATGCCGCGCGGCAGGACCTTGAAATTTTCCTTCATATTTTCGACCGGCTTCCGCAGTCCCTGTTTGATACACAGGTCGCAGCCATGGTGGCCGGATTTGGCGATCAGGTCGGCTATGACAGTCTGGTTGGGGCTATCACTGGCAATGCGATCGACAAGGCTCATCGGTTCAGTGACTGGTCGGCCCGTCCCCTGACGAAGGCGCAGATCGCTTACGCTGCAGCAGATGTGACGCATCTTCGCACGGTCTATCTTGCACTGCGCAAGCAGCTTGAAGAGGAAGGTCGACTGCGCTGGGCTGATGCCGAACAGGCTGTTCTGACGTCCGAAGAGACATTCCGCCCTGATCCGCGCCGTCTTTGGGAAAAGCTGAAAGCCCGTACGAATAATCGCAGAATGCTTGGTATCCTGCGTGAGATAGCAGCATGGCGTGAAAAAGAGGCGCAGAACGCCGATATTCCCCGGCAGCGGATTATTCGCGATGAAAGTCTGCTCGAAATTGCTGCGATCAAGCCGGAGAACGTTGAGACGCTAGCGCGTGTCCGTGGTGTAACGCGTGGCTTTGCTGAAGGACGTATGGGGCAGGGGCTTCTGGAAGTCGTTCGTGTTGGTGAAAATCTTCCAGAATCCGAGCTACCCAAGCCACCGTCCAAGTCTGATCGTGGACGGCCATCAGCAGCACTGGTTGCGCTTCTTCGGGTGCTTCAGACAGCCAAGTGTGAAATGCACAAAGTCGCGCCGCGTCTGGTGGCGTCTTCCGAAGATCTGGACCGGATTGCGCTTGGTGAAACAGATGTTGGTGCTCTTAAGGGCTGGCGTCGTGAAGTTTTTGGGCTGGATGCGCTGGCGCTCGTACGTGGCGAGATCGCACTGGCTGTCGTAAAGGGATGTGTTGAGCTTCAGCGGGTTGCACCAGACGGTGAACCTGCGGACGCGTGACAAGCACCTTCGACGCGGGCATGACTTTCTGGTAAGGAACGTCACCCAAAAGATTCCGGTCCTGTAAAAAGGGTCGGCGGGTAACAGGATAGTGGGCCAAGACAGGCCCGGATGCGCGACAGAGGAACGATATATGGACTGGACGGACGAGACGATCGCCAGACTTCGCGAGTTGTGGAGTCAGGGACTTTCGACCGCCGAAATCGGCCGCCAGCTTTCCATCACGAAGAATGCTGTTGTTGGCAAGGCGCATCGCCTTGGCCTGCCGCCTCGTCCGTCACCCATCCGGAATCGCAAGGTCAAGGATGGCGAAACGCCGTCAACGGAAGTGCCACGGCGCAAGCCCCCCACCCGGAAGGCTGCGGCACCTGCCGAAGCAACTGCTGACCTTTTGGGTGACAAGGTAGACGCCAAGGCCACCCCAGCCAAGGTGGATGCGCCCAAGGCCGCTCCTGCAAAAGCAGCAGAAACCGTGGCGGCCCGCCCTGTGGTTGCTCCAGTTGCACGCGCAACTGCGGTTCCACCCCTGAAGGCTGAAGCGCCCGCCAAGCCGCCTGCTCCGGAACCCCGTGTGGCTCCGCCGGTCCGTCCGGCTCCGCCGCCGCGTTTTACAGCCAGCATTGATCGTCCGACGCGTCGTGGCCCGTCCTGCTGTTGGCCGATCGGTGATCCAGGCACCCCGGGGTTCCATTTCTGTGGTGCAACCCCTCTGCCGGGTAAGCCCTACTGTGCGGAACATGCGGCCATCGCCTACGTCAAAATCCGCGATCGTCGCGATTAAAAAAAAGCCGTCCAACTGGACGGCTTTTTTTATTGGCTATGTTCTCGCCATCCATCTGTTCAGGGATGGTTCGCCAGATCTCCCATTGGCAGGGAGGGAAGTTGCCTGTCATGGCCGAGGCCGGGCGTCGAAGGTGCGGTGCCCGTGAGGTTCTCGAACTGCTCCGGATGCTGTGATGCCGTGACATCCCCAACAGCCTTCGGGTGGTGCAGATTGTCATACTGGAGCGGCGCGATAGACAGTGTCTGGTCCATGGTTGGCAGGGCCTTGACGGACCACCCGCCACCCAGACTGCGGATCAGGTCCACATCTGCCGTATAAAGGCGCGTGGCGACTTCCACCTGATGGATGCGGCTTTCCAGTGTGTTTTCTTGACTGAAAATCGCTTCCAGGTAAGTGCCCACCCCGCCTTGATAAAGGGTCATGGTCATGTTCTGGGTGTCGAGATTGGCTTTGACGGCCTGCTCCAGAGCTGTGTTTTCTTTGGAGAGGCGTTCCGTCCGGGACAAGCCATCTTCGACTTCGCGGAAGGCATCAAGAACCTTCATGCGGTATTCGTCGCGCGTTTCTCGATATGCTGACCACGTTCTCTGGAGTTCCGCCCGACGCAGCCCACCATCAAAGAGTGGCATGTCGAGGCTGGCACCATACGTCCAGAGTGAATTGGCCAGGTTGGCAAGGTCGAAGCCATTGGATGCGAAGCCGCCGCCGAGCTTCAAAGCGATATGTGGGTAGAATGCCGCACGGGCAATGCCGATTTCCCGGTTGGCCTGAGCCATTTCGCGTTCAGCTGACGCAATGTCGGGCCGGCGTTGCAACAGTTCGGAAGGCACGGTGGTCGGGATGCTCGGCTGGATGAAGCTGAACGTCTGAACCTGCGGAATATGGAACGCCGATGGAGACGAGTTGGTCAGAACGGCAATGGCATGCTCCGTAACCTGACGGGCAGCCTGAATATCCAGCTGAGCAGCCTGCGTGGTGTAGAGCTGTGCCTGAGCACGGGCCAGATCCAGACGTGGGGCTGCCTGATTCTGAACCTGATTTTCAGTGATGGTGACAGCCCGCTTATAGAAAGCGATGGACTGTGAGTAGATCGCATCCTGTGCGTCATAACCGCGCAGTTCAATATAATCGCGCGCCAGTTCCGCCTGGGTGCTCAGGCGTGCCATGGCGAAGTCTGCCGCGCGTTGCTGGGCAAACTGCTTCTGGGACCGTACGCGGTTCCGGATCGACGACCAGAAATCCGGCTCCCAGGACACGAGCCCGCCGTAATCCTCTTCCGTTTGCGTGAGGGTGGCACCATTGCGGAACAGACGGTCAACAGACTGTTTGTTGTCTGACGCACCGGCTTCCAGGCTGGCATGGGGGAGCAGTTCGGATCGGGCCGCTGCTACGAGGGAACGTGCCTGAATGAAGCGTTCTGCGGCTGCCTGAATGTCCCCGTTGTCTGCGGTCGCGCGTTCTTCAAGCTCGTTCAGGAGTGGATCATGCAGCATGATCCACCAGTTTTCCGGAAGGAGCGTATCAGCAGGCGTGGCGACAGCGAACGGCGCCTGACCCTGCCAGCTCGCGGGGACAACGAAGCTGGGGGCCTTGTAGGTCGGGGCAAGATCGCAGGCTGACAGCCCCAGAAGAGAGAGGGCTGAACCGCAGGCGAGTGAAAAGCGGCGAAGGATGGGGCTGATCATTGGTCTTTCCCATAGCCTGACTGGTTATAGCCGCGCTGACCTTCCACGACATTGACCTTGTCGCCTTCCAGCACATCGGCTGGCGGGTTGGAGATGATGCGGTCTGTCGGGGAAACGCCATTCTGGATTTCGGTTGACGTGTCGGCCATGCGACCGACGGTGATGTTCCGATAATGGACGCGGCTGTTTTCATCGACGACGGCGACCTGCATACCCTTTTCCTCGAAGACGAGAGCACTGGTCGGAATTTCGTAGAGATGTGCATCTTCGTTGTGGGATTTCAGCGCTGCAGAGGCGAAGGTGCCCGGCCACAGGACTTCATCCTTGTTCTCAAGCGTAAACTCGGCAACGGCCGTACGGGTGGTCGGATCGAAGCCGCGTGATGTCGTCAGGTAATGGGCTTCAAACGTGCGGCCACGATACTGGGGCACACTGATGGTTGCGGTCAGATCCGGCTGCAGAACATAGGAGAATGTTTCTGGCACGGACACGAATAGACGCAGCTTCTGTACATCGGCAACCGTGAAGAGTTCGGATGCGCCACCGGTTGAGTTCAGGCCGCCGCCGCCATTGTTGACGTAATCACCGACGTTGATGTTACGCGCCGTCACGACGCCATCAAACGGTGCAACGATGGTCTTGAACTTCTCAAGAGCTTCGAAGTGATCGACGTTACGTTGTGCTGCGTCCACTTCTGCATGGGCAGACTGTTCGTTTGCGTTGGACACCGAGACGGACTGCCCTGAAACGGACTGAGACCGCCCCATGGCGCGCCAGCGCTCGGCCGTCACGGTGGCGAGGTGGTATTTCGCCATCACAGAGTCCAGATCTGCCTTGGCCTGCGCATACTGTGCATCAAGAGCAGGGGCATTGATCTCGGCCAGAGCGTCGCCAGCCTTCACGTGTGCACCATAGTCCTTGTACCACATCTTCACGTAGCCAGAGACCTGCGGGTAGATTGGCGCCTGATACCAGGCATCAATCGTGCCGGGGAGCGTCAGGGCAACCTTTTCAGGTGACTGTTTGGGCGTGACGACCGCGACGTTCTGGATTGCGCCAGCTTCAGTGTCAGCCTTCAGTTCCGTTGCCGCATGGGTTTTTTCGACAACGATGAAGCCCACGTAAAGCGCGAGAACGCAGCTTCCCGCAATGGCGAAGATTTTCGGAGAGCTGGCCATTAGACAGTTTCCTTCTGACGCGAAGAACGGTTGTGGAGGATGGCGTAAACGCAGGGGACAAAGAGCAGCGTAGAGATCGTTGCGACCAGCAGGCCGCCGATGACAGCCTTGCCCAGTGGCGCGTTCGTGGAGTTCGAAATAGCCATCGGGATCATGCCAACGATCATGGCGAGTGCGGTCATAAGCACGGGGCGGATACGGCCAAAGCCAGCTTCCAGTGCTGCCTTGAGGGCGTCACCATGGATTTCGAGGCGTTCACGGGCGAACGAGACCACGAGGATGGAGTTGGCCGTGGCCGTTCCCATGCACATGATGGCGCCCGTGAGAGCCGGAACGGACAGCCGCGTATTTGTCAGGAACAGAGCCCAGGCAATACCGCCCAGAGCACCCGGCAGAGCCGTGATGATGATGAACGGATCAAGCCAGGACTGGAAGTTCACAACGATCAGCAGATAGATCAGCACCACGGAAACGCAGAGCCCGAAGACAAGCTGTGAATAGGCCCCATGCATGGTGGTGGCTTGTCCGTGGACGTCGATTTCAGCCGAGCGCGGGACGTTATGTGCGTCGGCCGCCAGTACCTTTTTCACGCCGTCCAGAACGGAACCCATGTCCGTGCCCTCGACGTTTACGTAAATGTCCATCTCGGACATCGAGTTGTAGTGAGACACTTCGCCCGGTGTTCCGGCTGCAATCACGTTGGCAACGGCACCCAGAAGCTGCGGGTCGATGTTCTCCGTGTTGCCTTCACCCTTGTCCACCGGAATGGTCAGCAGATCGCTCAGATGCGTCATCTGATCCTGTGAGGTGTAAAGGTTCAGCGGGAAGGTGACGTTGTCTTCCGGGTCAAGCCAGAACTGCGGGTCCACAACGGCTGAGCCCGAGAGCGTGTACAGTTCGTTCTGGGCAATATCGGCTTCCGTCACGCCTGTTGCCTGACCAAAGGTCCGGTCCCCGTTAACCATCAGGGTCGGCGTAGACATGGTCTGCTGGATGGTGACGTCTGCAGCACCTGGAACCTGACGGATCTTGCCGATGATGTGACGGGCATAATCGTAGTTCAGCAGGGCATCTGGACCGGAGATCTGAACGTCAATCGGAGCAGAAGATCCAAAGTTCAGGATTTTCTGGGTCAGATCAGCAGGCTGGAATGTGAAGACCGTACCGGGGAAACGCTGTGACAGATCCTTGCGGAGCAGCTTGCGGTAGTCCCAGACAGGGGAGGCGTCATTTTTCAGGGCAATCGTCAGGTCGCAGTCCTGCGTTCCGACGCTTGGTGTGGGCATGAATGCCTGATTATGGGGACCTTCTGGCAGGCCACAATCAGAAATGATGCTTTCAACCTTGCCTGCCAGATCCTGATGAATGCGATCATCCACGAGGGCAGCGATACGGCCAGCAACCTCGATACGCGTTCCCAAAGGTGCACGCATATGCATCTGGAGAGTGCCGGATTTCACTTCAGGGAAGAAGTCTCGCCCTGCAAAGGCATAGAGTCCGGTTGAGGCAATGGAGATCAGCATGAAGATGCCGACGAAAGCGCCACGGCGGCTGATGCAGCGCTCCAGCAGGCTGCCATAGCCATCGCGGAAACGGTTGAAGCGGGTTTCGAATCCAGCCTGAAACCGGCCAAAGAAGCCTTTGGGTTCAGGGTGGCCATGATCGGTTTCACCATGCGCCCCATGATGAACCTGTCCTGCGAGAAGATACTTGGCCATGGTGGGCACGAGCGTACGGGACAGGATGAAGGACGCGATCATCGCGAAGATGATGGCTTCTGCCATAGGCATGAAGAGGTAGCCTGACACGCCATCCAGTTCGAAGAGTGGCAGCCAGACAATGCAAATGCAGGTTGTGGAAACGAAAGTCGGGATGACGATCTGGTTCGCCGCATCAATGATGGCGAGTTCCAGATCCTTGCCCATTTCAAGATGGGTATCGATATTTTCGATCATGACGGTGGCGTCATCCACAAGAATACCAACGGCAAGAGCCAGACCACCCAGTGTCATCACGTTGATGGACTGACCCGCCCAGCCCAGCCCGATGAGTGCGCAGAGAATGGCTAGCGGGATGGAGGTTGCGATGATGACGGTGGATCGCCAGGAGCCAAGGAACAGCAGGACCACAATACCTGTCAGGAACGCGGCCGTGATCATTTCCTGAACGACGTCCTTGATCTGGTCCTTCACCATCACGGAGGCGTCTTCAAGGATCGAGACATGTACATCAGGCGGCAGAATTCGACGCAGACGCGGAAGAAGCGCCTTGGTCGCAGCCACAACATCCAGAGTGGAGGCGGTACCACCCTTCTGGGTAATGACTTCTACAGCCTGACGGCCCTTCACCAGCACCAGGTTTGTCTGAGGATGCCCACCGCGATAGACGTCCGCGACGTCTCTCACATAGATGACCGCATTACCAACCCGTTTGACGGGGATATTGGCGATGTCTTCCATGCTCTGCGGAGCTGCGTTGGTCTGCACCATCCAGTCGGTCGCATCGATCTTCTGGTCACCGGCCGGCAGAACAATGTTCTGCTTGCGGAGGGCAGCCTGTACGTCCGCCGCAGCAAGATGATGGGCCCGAAGCTCTGCTTGGTTCATGGAGACCATGACAAAGCTGTCCATGCCGCCATTCGGGTGAGCCACGACGGCACCCGGAACGGTTGCGAGCAGCGGGCGAACCGTAATCACGCCCAGTTTGAACAGATCGGACGGTGTTTGTTTGTCAGATGTGATCTGTAGGGCAATGACCGGAACCTGAGACGGGTTCAGGGCCATGATCATTGGTGCAGGCACCATGGGCGGAAGGCCCAAGAGCACTGTCTGCGAAATTGCCGTCACTTCTGCTTCGGCTTCCCCGATGGGCGTGCCGGGCTGGAAGTAAATATCTACAATCGACCGACCATAATAGGAGTTGGACTCCATATGTTCGATGTTCTGAACTGTTGTCGTAACAGCCAGTTCGAAGTTGTAGGTAATACGGCCAGCAAATTCCTGTGGCAGAAGACCTGGATAGGTCCAGACCGCTGCGACGACCGGAATCTTGATATTGGGGAATACGTCCGTTGGCGTCCTGAGGATCGAGAGGATGCCAAGCATCACAATCAGAATCGACAGGACGACGAACGTTAAGGGTCGTCTTAGCGCTGTGACAACAATGGCATTCATTGGTTGGCGCGTCCTGATGCGGTTTAGGTAGATGCGCCGATATACACATTATGTTGTAAAGTTAGATTTAAACTCCCATTTAATACAGAGATTTAATTAAATGCAGATTTAATCTGTTGTTTGATGCCGTAGATTCTATACGGCGTGTAATGAATATATATTTATTAAAAGCAAATTTATTATAGAAAAAATGGATTTGTATCGGAAGTTTTCTTTTCTGGTCATTGTGTATACGAAAAAGCCCGCTCCCCAGTCATGGGAAGCGGGCTTCTCGATACCTTCAGAGAAAGATGGAGGCTGGATCAGCCTTCAGCTTTTTCCTCAGCAGCTTCCGGAGCAGCCTTCGCAGGTTCCACGATCGGGGAACGTGGGGCGACGCCATCCGTGATCATTTCGAGCTGACCGGTGATCTGGCCACCATCTTCAACCTGCAGACGACGGCACTTTGCCTTGCCGATCAGACGACCGCTGCCGCGGATGGTGAGGCTGCCGTTGACAGTCAGGGTGCCGTCAATCGTGCCGGCAACTTCTGCATCTTCAACTTCGATCGCACCGCGGAAGACACCGCCCTGTGCAACAACGACTTCCGCCGCCTGAATCATGCTGGACTCGACAGTCCCTTCAACGACCAGACGCTCGGCATCCTGAACCGAACCCTGAACGCTGATACCACGGCCGACGACCAGCGTACGACGCTCCGGACCCGTCTGACGCGGTGCTCCCGGTACGCCTGCTGCACCCGGACGGGGCGCAGTTGCCGGCGTTGCGCCCGGCAGGTTGTTCGGGGATGGCGGCGCCGGGAAAGGGGTACGACCCATAGATGCGGGGTCCTTCTGCTGGTTGGGCTGAGGGCTGGCTGTTCCGGATCCGGACGCAGGAGTGGTCTGGCTGGAAGCATCCGGCCGGTTGGGAAAGATGGGCTGCCCGGCGAGCTTGCTTGTCTCGGCAGGCTTTGCGTCTTCTTCCGGTTTGCGTCTTCTGAACAAGGAAACCCCGCTACGGATCTGAAAAGAACAAGGACTATGTCTCGGCCGCTCGACACCGGACCTGCTGGTGCAGGGTTCGTCAGGAACGGCCTCTGACAAGGCTTACACGGTCACGCCCCGAACGGACAACCCGCGCTTGCGTGCAAATGTCATAATCTGACATGCGCAGAACAGGAGAGTGCATTCGTCCCGGGTGTTGGCGTGTTCCCAGAGGGCACCTATGATCGTGTTGATTTAATGGCGCAGATGGCGTCTTGAACGATTTTTTGCCTTTTTGTGAACTCTGGAGCCTTAATGTCAGCCCCCAAACACGATCTCCTCTGCATCGGCAATGCTATTGTCGATGTTCTTGCCTCTGTTGACCCGGCTGTTATTGCCGATCTTGGTGCAACTCCAGGCAGCATGACGCTCATTGACGCTGCAACCGCGCAGGACATTGAAAACCGTATTGCTGTTGAACGTGTTGCCGGTGGCGGCTCTGGTGCCAATACGGCGGTGGTTGCGGCTCGTATGGGCGCAAAAGTCTCTTATCTTGGCAAGGTTGCTGAAGATCAGGCCGGGACGCATTTTACGCAGGATATCCGCGATCAGGGCCTGACTTTCCCGTCCCAGCCACTCGCTGCGTCTGAAAAAATCCCGACCGCGCGCTGCATCGTGCTCGTGACGCCCGATGGACAACGCACCATGTTCACCTATCTCGGAGCCTGTACGGAATTTACACCGGCAGACGTTCATGAAGAGACAGTCACGGATGCTGCCATCACGTACATGGAAGGCTATCTGTACGATAAACCCCATGCTCAGGCGGCTTTCGAACATGCTGCCACGCTGGCCCGTAAGGCTGGCCGTCAGGTTGCTCTGACGCTGTCAGATACGTTCTGCGTGGGCCGTCATCACGCGGCATTCCGTGGGCTCGTTGCTGGCCATGTTGATATTCTTTTTGCCAACGAAGCCGAGCTTCTGGCGCTGTACGAAACGACTGATTTCGAAAGCGCTCTGCGTCAGGTCGCTGCAGAAACCCAGCTGGCTATCGTCACACGGAGCGAAAAGGGCGCTGTCGTCATCAGCAAGGGCGAGCGTCACGACGTTCCGACTACGCCAGTCAAGGTTGTGGATACGACCGGCGCTGGTGATGCATTTGCGGCCGGATTCCTTGCTGGTCTGAGCAAGCAGCATGACCTTGTGACGTGCGCGAAGCTCGGCAATCAGGCTGCTGGTGCCATCATCACGCGCTTTGGTGCGCGGCCGCAGGAAGATTTTACTCTGCGCGCCTGATACATCACGGGATGATCCGGGAAGTTATTTCCCGGATCATCCCGCAGCTCTGTGCGTCAAAGATGTTTCTGGGCCAATCCTGACTGGCCGACTTCCTGAAGATAGGTCCAGAGTGCATCCAGATCGCTTTCCGAGATGGCGCTTTCCGGAAAAGACTCCATGTGTTCGCTTGGCCACTTCCTGACCTGCTTCGGGTTGCGGATGATGGCCCGGAAGCCTTTTGGGGTTATGTACTCTGTTACCGGGATGGGCCGCCCGAGATCCGGTCCCATGCTTCCTTCGCCAACGCCCATGAGCTGATGGCAGGGCAGGCAGTTTTCTGCAAAAATGACCTGGCCTTTTGCGGCGGGTTCGCTCGTGCCAGACGGAAGCTCATTACTTGAGGATGGGGTAATGGCAGCGAGCTGGTCGACCCATTGTTCCTGCTTGATGATGCCAACTTCCTCACCGGTCCACACAAGGGCAAACGGTCCAAGGTCATGGCTGTGAGGACGGCGTTTAGGCCATTCCTTGTCTTCAATGGCGATCCACGCAGTGACGTGATGTTTGCGAGCCTGTTCAAAGACACTCCTGGGAATTTCCGCCGTAAAAAGATCTGTGGCCTGAAAAGCCAGCGCATCATCCTGATGGATCAGCGCTGAAAGTGGGATCGCGGGAACGTCCGGTCCTAGAGGCTGCTTGATATGGGACAGATCGAGCCTCTGGGTTTCCGGGCGGTGCAGAAGCTCTTCAACGCTGAATTTATGAACGGTATCGCCGTCTTTAACGCTCAGAACTGTGGATGGATTAGCCCAGGCTGGTGAGGCTACAAGCCCGACGAGAAAAAACAGTCGTTTGAAAACATGCCGTCCGTTCATTCCTGCCTTCACCCCTCTAAATCCTTGTTAATTCAAAAGTCTACAGTTCCCTGATATCATAATGATCTCGGAACGGAGTGAGTAAACAGCAAAAAAACGAGCGCTCCGACGCCTTAAAGATCCGACCAGCCAATCTGCCTCACGTTTTCACGTGTGAAAGCATTGCGAACACCGGGATCGAGAAGCGCAGCGAGTTCGCCCTCCTGATCGTAGGTGGGCATGAAGCGATGCATCATGGCGTTTTGAGCTGTGGCAGGGTGGAAATAAATCTCACTGACGCCTTGGGGAAGCTTCGGGATGAGGGCTTGAATGCGGTCAGGGGTCATATGGCCAGACCAGCGCAGCCCGAAACACCAGTCATTGGTTTTTAGGCCCGCTTTGTGGATCTGATGGCGAAGGACTCCAATCCAGCGACGCAAGGCGCGATCACCGATGCTATCTTTTGCGTCCACAGGCTCAGGTGGCTCAAACGGAGAGCGCACAGCTTTCAGGCCATGCTCCAGCCCCGATTCAATCAGGAAGCGCCCGACAGTGGGGTGGAGATGCATATGCTTGTGGGCATTCGCGTGATCCAGCGGAAGGCCTGTACGGGCAAAGACGCGGTACTGCGCTTCAATTTCACGACGGATGGCGCTTCGGGCATGGGGACTGAAGAAATATTCGATGCCCAGCCGAAGCTGGTTGCGGCCAAACCAGCCCTGTTCATCCGTGATGGCGGGAAGATCCAGGGCGGATTTTCCCTCGATAGCGACGACGTGCAATCCTACTTTCAGGTCAGGCATGGCTTTCGCCCGACGGACAGCGTCCGCTGCTGCATCTCCAGCGACCATCAGGCTCGCTGTTGAAAGGACGCCCTTGCGATGAGCAGCTTCAATAGCTTCGTTGACTTCCAGGCTCATGCCGAAATCATCGGCGGAAACAATGGCGCGACGGGTCACGATGAAGCTCCGGAACAGGGGGCGAGGGTCATGAAAAAAGGGGCATGGCCGTCAAGCCATGCCCCTTTTTGAGAAAACGAGGCCGTCAGTGACGGTCTCAGGCCGCGTGACGGTCCTTGAGGAACTGGAAGAATTCCACACCTTCGCGCAGACGACGCTTCATCATCTGCGGGCTGCGGATCATCTCGTTCAGGATGGAAGCGATCTTGGAACCGCGGAAATAGAACTTCCGGTAGAATTCCTCGACGCTTTCGAAGATTTCCGTGTGCGACAGGTGCGGGTAGTGCAGGGGAGCAATCTGCACACCGTTCTCGTCAATCAGTTCGGCCGCATCAACGTTCAGCCAGCCATTCTCGGTTGCCTGCTTGTGGAGTGCTGTGCCCGGATAAGGAGCGGCCAAGGAAACCTGCAGCGTGTGCGGGTTGATTTCCTTGGCGAAAGCGATGGTCTCCTGAATGGTTTCCTTCGTCTCGCCCGGCAGACCAACGATGAACGTGCCGTGGATCTTGATGCCCAGCTTGTGGCAGTTCTTCGTGAATTCCTTAGCGACTTCGACACGCATGCCCTTCTTGATATTGTGAAGGATTTGCTGGTTTCCACTCTCATAACCCACGAGGAGCAGGCGCAGGCCGTTCTCCTTCATGATCTTCAGCGTGTCGTAAGGGACGTTCGCCTTGGCATTGCAGGACCACGTAACACCCAGCTTGCCCATTTCGCGAGCAATGGCTTCGGCGCGCGGCAGGTCGTCCGTGAAGGTATCATCATCGAACATGAATTCCTGCACTTCCGGGAAGTACTGCTTGGCGAGACGGATCTCGGCAGCAACATGCTCCGGGCTACGCGTGCGGTAGCGATGGCCACCAACCGTCTGCGGCCACAGGCAGAACGTGCAGCGGGATTTGCAGCCACGGCCCGTGTAGATGGAAATGTAAGGGTGCTTCAGGTAGCCGATGAAGTAGTCGTTGATGTTCAGGTCACGCTTATAGACTTCCGTTACGAACGGAAGGCTGTCCATGTCCTCAATCATCGCGCGGTCCTTGTTCGCGATGATCTCCCCCTCGGCGTTGCGCCAGGTGATGCCGTCTACTTCTGCAAGCGGCTTGCCTTCAGCGATTTCCTTGATCGTGAAGTCGAATTCATTGCGGGCCACGAAGTCGATCGGGCCACCCTGCTTCATGCTCTCTTCCGGCTGCACGGCGACCTTGGCGCCGACCATGCCGATCATGATCTTTGGGTTGGCGTCTTTGATCATCTGCGCCACGCGGACGTCCGACGCGAAGGACGGCGTGGAGGTGTGCATGACGACGAGGTCGCGATTCTTCACGTCCTCAAGGATCGGATCCATGCCCATCTTCGCCGGGGGGGCATCGATCAGGCGGGAGCCGGGCACCAGAGCTGCCGGTTGAGCCAGCCATGTTGGAAACCAGAAAGACTTGATTTCACGCTTGGCCTGATAACGGGAACCAGCACCACCATCGAAGCCGTCGAAGGAAGGAGGCTGGAGAAAAAGGGTTCTCATCATGATCGGACACTCCTGTGGGTGGTGGCGCCAGACTGGAACGCTGTGGCGCGCGCCGAAGATTTACGTTTTCTTCGGGCGATATGGACCGTTCTGCCGCGCCATGCAACGCGTGACCCTCTTGCACTGCCCACCATGATGGCTGCGGAGAGCCAGTCACGGATGACCAGAAGAGGGATTGCAGCGGGCAAAGGACACTCCGTTGCACGGTCTATAATGCGGCTTCCAAGGCCACGAATGGCCCAGGTCAGCCCCAGCAGAAGCCAGGTCCACCATGTATTGGGACGAAAAAGAACGGCTGTGACGGCCCAGAACAGCGGAAGCTGAATGGAAGACAGGCCGTAGCCGACGGGTTCAACATTCTTGACGGTTCTGCCCCAGCGCAACTCGTGAGAGAGCAACTCGCTGAGGGTGTGTTCGCCAACAGTGGTATGGGTGAGGGACGGCGCAATGGCGATGCCCTGACCACGCTGACGGACAAGCTGACCAAGTTCAGCATCGTCCGCCACGTGATCGACCAGAGCTTCCAGTCCGCCAATGTCAGTCAGTGTCTGTCGTGTGAGAGCCATGGTGGCGCCCAGACAGTCCTGACGACCCAGCAGGCGTGACATCATCACGCCTGGCAGGAAATTGTGGTTGATCTGACAGGCGCCAAGTTGCTGGACCAGTGTTCCACCAGCTGTGCGCCCGGCATAAAGAGTCGTCACAAGTCCGACACCTGGAGCTTCGAGGCTGGAAACGACGTGCTTCAGGTAAGTTGGAGCGCAGTGAATGTCAGAGTCTGAAATGACCAGAACATCGTGGCGTCCCTCATCAAACATGTTGATGAGGTTGCTGACTTTCCGGTTCGGACCGTGTTCGTCCGCATTGATCACAATGCTGACTGGGATCTGAGGATATTTCTGACGAAGATCCTGTACGACAGACAGAGCCGTATCGGCTTCGTCGTGAACGCCAAAGACAATCTGGAAGTCCGGATAGTCCTGCGCGAAAACACTCTCAAGCGCTTCGCGGAGCAGAGGCTCATTGCCGTGAAGAGGCTTGAGTACTGTAACAGCTGGCCAACGCCTGCCCGACATACGGACGGCCTCATCCTCTCGACGTTCCCGCGTGCGGAAACGTGCAAGAAGGGTCGCCCCCGTAAGGGCCTGAATATTTCCAGCTACAGATACGAGTGTACAGAAGCCAGCTGCAATGGAGAGAGGTGAAGGCACGGCGGTCTTTTATCTCCCCTTCACATCAGGAAGGAAGAGCTTCGTAGCCGCGCGGGACTCAATCATGCAGGAATTTGGTCGTTTTCCGGTCCAGCAGATCTGCAAGACCGCTTGCACCGCCCTGAGACAGAGCGCCGCCGAAATCGGCACGTTGTGCGGCAACCTGGCTGATATGGGCATCCAGAAGAATGTCTGTGATGCGCCAGCCTGATGGGCCACTTGTCATGATGTAATCGATTGGCGTGCCACCATCAGAACCGCCGCCAATGGTCGTGTCCACAATCTGTCCACCCGTTGGGTTTGGGCGGGTCTGCGGGAGGATAGTGAAGACGGCGTTGCTTCCCGGTTTGAAAGAAGATGCATATCGCGCGATTGTGAACTGACGGAACGATCCAAGCAGATGGGTGCGATCAGCTGCGCTCAGATTATTATAGCGCACCCCCACAGAGCGACGCAGAATGGCCTCAAGATCAAACGCATGGTCAACGGCCGGCGCAATCATTGTGGCGCGTTGCTGTGCGGTCTTGCCCGTTGTCTGCGCAGTTTTCAGAGCATCATACAAACCCTGAATTGGCGCGGCTGGCGCGGATGCAGAGCTTTCGCTGGCTGCTGGGGCGGTCTGGGCTTGCGCTGCTGCCACCGGGACGCCTGCAAAGAGGCAGGTCACAAGAAGGAACAGAGTCGCGTTCTGGGCAAATCGGGAATTCATGGTCATGCTTTCGTCCTCTGAGACGTTTTATGCAAGAGGTCATGCTCTTGCTGCACGGTATCAACCGCCGGATGCGGAAATCGTTCTGTGGTCGAATGGCCACATCACTACATAGAATTGCAACCAACGACATTGAGGCCCACATGGCAATGAGGCTATAGCCAGTCAATCAAGAGTCCGATGCGCCTTCTCGGTGCCGGTTAACACAAACCGACATTGCCTAGGCCATACGGGCCTCATTCAGATGTTTAGGGCCCCGACGCGCTGTCACGGCGCATACTGTCGGTGGCTAGAACCAGAGGATTATAATGGCCGTTCCTTTGATGCAGGCTGTCCGAGTCGGACGGTACGTTGTCAAGCAGCACCTCACGGGCCGCAAGCGATATCCGCTGGTCCTGATGCTCGAACCGCTGTTCCGCTGCAATCTGGCGTGTGCCGGTTGTGGTAAGATCGACTACCCGGCACAGATCCTGAACCAGCGCATGAGCTTGCAGGAATGTCTGGATGCCGACACGGAAGCAGGCGCCCCCGTCATTGCTGTTGCAGGTGGTGAACCCCTTCTGCACAAGGAAATGCCTCAGATCATCAAGGGTCTGATTGCGCGCAAGAAGTACGTTTACCTTTGCACAAACGGCCTTCTGCTTGAGAAGAAGCTCGACGATTACGAGCCATCCCACTTCTTCTCTTGGGACGTGCATCTGGACGGCGACAAGCTGATGCATGATTCGTCAGTCTGTCAGGACGGCGTGTTCGAGAAGGCGACGGCAGCAATCCGGGCCGCCAAGGCTCGTGGCTTCCGCGTTTCCATTAACTGCACGGTCTTTGATGGTGCGGTTCCTGAGCGTCTGGCTGCGTTCTTCGATGAAGTCATGGCTTTGGGCGTTGATGGCATCATGACCGCTCCGGGCTATGCTTACGAGCGCGCTCCGGATCAGGCTCACTTCCTGAACCGCCAGAAGACCAAGCAGCTTTTCCGCGATGTCTTCCGTCTGGGTAAGGGCAAGAAGTGGCGCTTCACACAGTCGCCGCTGTTCCTGAACTTCCTGGCTGGTAACGAGAACTACCACTGCACGCCATGGGGCAAGCCGCTCCGTACCGTGTTTGGTTGGCAGCGTCCCTGCTATCTGCTGGGTGAAGGCTATGCCAAAACCTTCAAGGAGCTGATGGACGACACCGAGTGGGAGAAGTATGGCACAGGTGCATACGAGAAATGCGCTGACTGCATGGTTCACTCAGGCTACGAATCCACGGCTGTGATGGATGCTGTTCGTCGTCCCTGGCACATCGCCAAGGTCGCACTGTTTGGACCGGAAACTGAAAAGCCGATGGTTCCGGAAATCTCGCTCGCTAACCAGCGCCCTGCCGAATACGGCTATGAAGCGCAGGTTGAGCAGCAGATGGAAAAGATCACGACAGGTGGCAAGCCGGCGCGTGGTCCGCGTGTCCGTGTGAATGGCCGTCCGGCAGCCAATACTGTGACTGCGGCAGCTGACGCTGCTGACTGACACAGTCTTTTTTGGACTGGATTATGCAGAAAGACCGGCCTTCAAGGCCGGTTTTTTTGTATTCCGTCATACAGAACTACGAGTGTGGCATGAATGTCATGGTGTCGAACGGCAGTCCTGACTATCATCAGGGTCTCATTACTCCGGCCGGACCATGTTGACCCCGATCTTTGTTATTTGCCTGCTTATTCTTCTGAACGCTGTTTTTGCCATGGGAGAGCTGGCACTTATTTCAGCCAAGCGCCCGCGGCTGGAAGTCCTTGCAAAACAGGGTTTCCGTGGTGCGCCCGCAGCTCTGCGCCTTGCGGAAGACCCGCATGCGTTTCTTCCTACCGTTCAGATCGGCATGACGCTAGTTTCGATTCTGGAAGGTACGTTTGGTGGTAGCCAGATTGAAGCCAACATTCGGGAGTGGATAGCGACCGTTCCCGCTCTGCATCCCTTCGCGGGTGAACTCTCGATTGTACTGGTCGTGGCGATCATAACTTTTGCGATGCTGGTGTTTGGTGAACTGGTTCCCAAGCAGATTGCGTTGCAGCAGCCTGAGATCATCGCGTCTCGCCTGTCCTGGCTTCTGGTGGTCGTTGCCCGCGTAGCTCAGCCTGTCGTGTGGCTTCTGAGCGGCACGTCATCGCTTGTACTGCGCCTGCTTCGTGTCGGGCCTCTGACCCGTGCCGCTGTGACGGAGGAAGAACTCCGAGCTGTTCTGGCTGAAGGTGCGCGCGCGGGCGTTCTGGAAACGGACGAACAGGCCATGATCGAACGCCTGCTCCGGCTGGCTGACCGTCCTGTCCGAGCCATCATGACACCTCGTAATGAGCTGTTCTGGGTGGATCGGCACGCTGATCAGGAAACGCTCGTGCGCAAGCTCAGGCAGTCATCCTATGCGCGTATCGTGGTGTGTGAGGGGGACGTCGATCATCCGGTAGGTGTCATTCTTGCCAAAGACATCATGGACCGTCTGTTGCTGGGAATGCCGGTGTCCATTGAGGCAGCATTGCGCGAGCCCCCTGTCATTCCTGACAGTCTGAGCGCGCAGGACATGATTGAACGCCTGCGCGGCGTGAATATCGGCATAACTTTCGTTCTGGACGAATACGGCTCGTTCGAAGGTATCGTGACGCCGTCTGACGTTTTCGAGGCCATCGTCGGCGAAGAGAAAACCGAAGCCAACTCCTTCGAGCTTCAGGCCGCTGAGGGGGGAGATGAATACCTGTTTGAGGGTTTCATGCCTGCTGACGAACTGCGCTCGCGCCTTGATCTACCCGAGCTCCCAGGAGGCGGCAGCTATCATACCTTGGGTGGGGTGATACTGGCCTTGTTGCGTCGCGTTCCGGCCAGAGGCGATAAGGTAGCTTTCGAGGGGTGGCTTTTCGAAGTGCTCGAAATGGATCGTCGTCGTGTTGCCAAGGTCAAGGTTAGTCGGCAGGTCCTGGCGGAAGACTGATTCCCGTCCTGATCAGGCACGGCTGACAAACAGTGCCTGACGTTTCCCCTCTTCATGGGCGTAAGCCCCTTTATGTCCGTAGCTCTGCACCATTTCTGATGATGGAAAAGTCGTCAGGAGTTCTATGACGCGTTTCTGCGAGGAAATTGCGTGCTGGAGCAAATCGCCATTACGCTTGCCCAGTGTAATCATCTTTTTCAGGAGACTACTGTGCTCGGGGAGGAAAGGTGTGCCAGTAAAGGCGCAGGCATCCTTTTCAGAGGCGGTTGCGATTGCCGTCTCCAGTTTTGTTGCGGCAGCCTGCTTCTGAGGGATAAGCTTCAAAGCGTCAGGAAGTCGTGCTTCTGACAGAGCACTGTTTTCAAGCACCAGAATCGCAATGAGCTCTTCCATTGCCGCAATGATGGACGTGGTCATCATTTCTGCTCCTGCATAGCCAGCATTTGCCGATTGATGGCGTCCGTCATGCCCAGGCCACCGTTGTTTTCCATCTGCTTCGCAATCTGTTCGACCAGCATGGGACGGAATTGCTGCTCTCCTGCTCCTCCACTGAACATATTCTGACTGTCATCGCTCGATTGGAACATAGGTTGAAGCATCTGGTTGATGGTCATGGATTCAAAATCCCTCGCTGCCTTGAGGGTCTTGGCAGCATCCGGGGCATTGTCATGGAGGGCATAGCCCTGTGATAACGCCGGTAGATCTGAGACAGTCATCAGCGCATCTCCAGCTCTGCCTGCAGGGCTCCATCTGCTTTGATAGCCTGCAAAATACTGATCATGTCACGAGGGCCAACGCCGAGTGCGTTCAGGCCCGACACTAGTTCTCTTAAAGTGGTTCCGCCGGGAAGAACGGCTAAATGACTATTCCTGCCCGTATCAACTTTGACGTTGGTACGAGGGACAACAGCAGTCTGGCCGTTTGAAAACGGCCCAGGCTGAGAAACCTGTGGGGTTTCTGTGATCTGAACGGTCAGGTTGCCCTGCGCAACCGCCACTGTGCTGATACGGACGTCAGCGCCCATGATGATTGTTCCGCTGGCTTCATCCACGATGACCTTGGCCGGGTTATCGGGCGTCACCAGCAGGTCTCCGATCCGGGATAACGTAGGGACCGGGTCACGGGTACTGAGGTCCAGCAGGACAGTTCGAGGGTCTTCGACAACAGCGATGGGACCTATTGTGCGGTTGATAACGGCTGCCATCCGGCTTGCTGTCGTCAGATCAGGGTTCCGTAGGCTGAGATGCAAGTTTTTGCGGTGACTGAGATCGAACGGAACCTCACGCTCCACAACCGCACCATTTGCGATATGGCCACTGGTTGGAACGTTGCGGGTCACGGAAGCAGCAGCACCGCGGGCACTGAAGGCATTTGTCGCCAGGCTACCCTGCGCGACGGCGTAAACTTCGCCATCAGCTGCCATGAGTGGGGTAACGAGGAGTGTTCCCCCTGTGAGCGATGAGGAATCTCCGGCTGCAGAGACTGTGACGTCAATCCGATTTCCGCCATGGGCAAACGCCGGTAGGTCCGCCGTGACCATGACTGCTGCGACGTCATGAGTCTGTAACTGTGTCTCCTGATCCCGAATGTTGACACCGAGCCGGTTGAGCATGGAAATCAGAGTCTCTCGGGTAAAAATGGAATTTGTCAGTCGGTCCCCCGTGCCGTTGAGACCGACCACGAGGCCATAGCCAATCAACTGGTTGGTTCTGACGCCTTCCATGTCCGTGATGTCCTTGATGCGGACAGTGGCAGCCAGCGTCAGAGACGGGATGCACAGGATAAAAGCGCAGAAAATAGCGGTTAGGCGCCGAAAAATTGGATGAGAGCTGAAGAGGACAGACATGAAAGTTCAGTGAAATCCTGACGGGTTAAACTGTAACAAAGACCCTTTGACACTCAGGATGACGCGGTATCGTAAAGAAACACCTAACACGGGCGCGGAATTCTGCGGTTGAAGGAGATATGGAATAAAGATCTACGGGGTTGGCGAAATGATCTGTGATGGCTATAAGCCGCGCGTTATCGCCCGCGGCTATCGATCGGACGTTGGCGGATTAGCTGGGATTGGATGCGCATGATTACGCTACCGCCGGATTATACCCCTTCCGACGAAGAAGAATTCATGAACCCCCTCCAGGTGGAGTACTTCAGGCAGAAGCTTCTGCGCTGGCGTGCGGACCTGCTGAAAGAGGCTGACGGCACACTCGCCAGCCTCTCAGAAGGCGGGATTCATGAATCTGACATTACAGACCGTGCAAGCGTCGAAACGGATCGTGCTTTCGAGCTGAGAACCCGTGACCGTGCGCGTAAGCTTATTGCCAAGATCAATATGGCTCTGCTCCGGATCGAAGACGGAAGCTACGGTTTCTGTGAGGAAACCGGCGAGCCTATCGGTCTGAAGCGCCTGGAAGCACGCCCGATTGCTACGCTTTCCATTGACGCTCAGGAACGTCACGAGCGCATGGAAAAGGTACATCGCGACGATTAAGGGGGTTGCACTTGGCGCGCTGAAGAGATACGAAGCGCGCCAAGGCACCGGTACTGCTGCTGTAGCTCAGTGGTAGAGCACTCCCTTGGTAAGGGAGAGGTCGACAGTTCAATCCTGTCCAGCAGCACCAGTCTTCTCTTCTTAAAATATAATGCCTAATTAAAATTCTTAGGCTCAACTGGTGCAGAAAACGCGTTTTTTTGCTCAGTGAATTTTGGGGCTAAGGCTCACAGAGAAACAATTCTCAAAATCGTCTCGATGTTAAAGCGAATGCGCTCTGCCTGAGCAGCCTCGGACATCAGTTCCCGCTCAAAAATGATTGATCCCGTATATTGGTTGGTGAAGTAGTAGTAGCTGACGGCTGCTATAGTGATATTGAGCTGGACCGGGTCAACGCCCTCTCGGAAAAGTCCTTGCGCCACACCGCGCTTCAAGATCGTATCAACGAGTCCGACGAAGCGTCTGCTGACAATCTTGACGGTTTCTGAAGACTTTAAATGCCGGGCCTGTGCCAGATTCTCGCTATTCACTAGTGAAATGAATTCAGGGTTCCTGATGTAATAGTTCCAGGTAAACCGGACGAGTCGTTCAAGAGCTTCTCTGGGATCGAAGCTATCCAGATCCAGCTTTTTCTCAGATTCGCGAATATCGAAATAGGCATTTTCCAGAACTGTCTGGAAGAGTTTCTCTTTACTTTCAAAGTAGTGATAAATCATGCGCTTATTGGCATTGGCTTCCAGCGCGATTGCGTCGACGCGAGCCCCTTCAAGGCCGTTTTTCGCAAACTCTTTTTTTGCGGCCTCGAGAATCCGGCTTTTCGTAGCTTCTGCGTCGCGGACGCGAGGGCGGGGCGACTGTATGTCTGGGGACTGTGCACTCAACGGGAAATCTCGCTTTTTGCTGGAGCCGGGCCTGAAGTTCCCGCTTTATGGCCGGAAACGCGCAGACGTCAAAACATCACATAAAAAATAACAGATAAAAGAGATTTACTTATCACTATAACGTGATTTATGAGATTTTTCATTATGCACTACAAAAGTAACCAGATGGTGCGAAAGGCGCTTTGATCTCTCCATTGTGGAGGGGCGAAACCAGGGGGCAGGATTGAGAAAAATATTCCGCGGTGGTGGTTTTTTCGGAAACATTTTCGAAGGGGCGGCTTTCTTGTGGAGGGTAATATTTTCAAACCGATGCCTGGGTAAGAGATAAATCCTTTTCCAGCGCACCGCTCACAACAGGCGGTTCAACAGTATCTTGACCGTTAAACAATCCTGGTGCGCTGACCGTCTGCTCACGGGACAATCTGAAACGACGATGCGTCATTGAGTGCTCGTCAAAAAAGACAGGGAGAAGCCGTCAATGAACAAGGTGGCACAGAAACTGGCTCCATCCGGAGTGGCTCGTGACTTTGGGTTTTTCATCGATGGTGAGTGGCGCCACGGACGTGAGATGTTCGAGCGCAAGTCTCCCAGTCATGATGTTATTGTCACGCGAATTGCACGTTGCACGGAAGACGACCTGAATGATGCGGTAGCCGCCGCGCGTCGTGCGTTTGAGAACGGCACATGGGCTGGTCTGGCAAGCGCAGAACGCAGTGCTATCCTGCTGAAAACGGCTGAGCTTCTGAGGCAGCGTCGCGATGACATCGCCTTCTGGGAAGTGCTGGAGAACGGCAAGCCGATTTCTCAGGCCAAGGCCGAGATCGACAACTGTATTTCCTGTTTCGAGATGGCTGCCGGTGCCGCGCGCCTTCTGCACGGCGACAGCTTCAACAATCTGGGCGAAAGCCTGTTCGGAATGGTTCTGCGTGAGCCGGTGGGTGTCGTTGGCCTCATCACGCCTTGGAACTTCCCGTTCATGATTCTGTGTGAGCGCGTGCCGTTCATTCTGGCATCTGGCTGCACGGTCGTCGTGAAGCCAGCGGAAGTCACCAGCGCAACCACGTTGATGCTTGCCGATATTCTGACGGAAGCCGGCCTGCCAAAGGGCGTCTATAACGTCGTGACGGGCACCGGAAAAAGTGTCGGTCAGGCTCTGACGCAGCATCCGGATGTGGATATGCTGTCCTTCACTGGTTCCACGGGTGTTGGCCGGTCCTGTATCCATGCGTCCGCAGACAGCAATCTCAAGAAGCTTGGCCTGGAGCTTGGTGGCAAGAACCCGATTGTCGTCTTTGCGGACAGCGATCTGGAAGATGCGGCCGATGCGGTGGCTTTTGGGATCAGCTTCAACACCGGGCAATGCTGCGTCTCGTCCAGCCGTCTGATTGTTGAAGAGTCTGTGGCCGACAAGTTTGAGAAGCTTGTGGTCGCCAAGATGGAAAAGATTCGCGTGGGCGACCCGTTTGACCCCGAAACGCAGATTGGCGCCATTACAACGGATGCTCAGAACAAAACCATTCTCGACTATATCGAGAAGGGGAAGGCCGAAGGCGCGCGCGTTCTGTGTGGCGGTAACAAGGTCGATCTGGGTCGTGGGCAGTACATTGCGCCAACACTCTTCACGAATGTGAAGCCAGATATGTCCATTGCGACTGACGAGATCTTTGGCCCTGTGCTGTCCGTCTTCCGGTTCAGCACGCTTGAGGAAGCGATCTCCTTGGCCAATGACACGGTTTATGGTCTGGCCGCGTCTGTCTGGACGAAGGACATCAGCAAGGCCCTGAAGGTGACGCGTAAGGTTCAGGCCGGGCGCTTCTGGGTCAACACGATCATGGCTGGCGGCCCTGAAATGCCGCTGGGTGGTTTCAAGCAGTCTGGCTGGGGCCGTGAAGCGGGCATGTATGGGGTGGAAGAATACACCCAGATCAAATCCGTTCACGTAGATCTCGGCAAACGGACGCACTGGATCGCATAATGATGACTGGTTTCGATTACGTTATCGTTGGTGGCGGCTCGGCAGGATGTGTTCTTGCCGCCCGTCTCTCCCGAAACCCGGCGGTGCGCGTCTGCCTGATCGAAGCAGGCAAGCGTGACACCAATCCGCTCATTCACATGCCGGTTGGCTTTGCGAAAATGACGACAGGCCCCCTGACATGGGGGCTTGTCACCACACCGCAGAAGCACGCCAATAACCGCCAGATTCCGTATGTGCAGGCGCGTGTTCTCGGTGGTGGTTCATCCATCAATGCTGAAGTTTTCACACGTGGCCATCCATCTGATTTCGATCGGTGGGAGCAGGAGGGAGCTGACGGCTGGGGTTTCAAGAACATCCAGAAGTACTTCATCCGCTCTGAGGGAAATTCCATTCTTGCCGGATCATGGCACGGAACGGATGGTCCACTCGGCGTGTCGAATCTGGATTGTCCGAATCCCGTCAGCCGCGCCTTCGTACAGAGCTGCCAGGAAATCGGAATTCCGTATAACCCTGACTTTAACGGTCCAGTTCAGCAGGGTGCTGGCATTTACCAGCTTACGGTGCGCAATAACCGGCGTTGCTCTACGGCCGTTGGATATCTGCGTCCCGCTCTGAAGCGGAAGAACCTGACGGTTATTACCGGCGCGATGGTTCTGAAAGTCGTCTTCGAGGGGAAGCGTGCAGTCGGCGTGCAGTACATTGCGGACAAGCAAATGCACACTGCCCGTGCTGAGCAGGAAGTACTGGTCACGTCCGGTGCAATCGGAACGCCAAAGCTGATGATGCTGTCTGGTGTTGGTCCGGCTGCCCATCTCAAAGAACACGGCATCCCCGTTGTTCATGATCTGCCTGGCGTTGGTCAGAATCTGCAGGATCACTTTGGTGTCGATATTGTTGCCGAGCTGAAAGGCCATGACAGTTTCGACAAGTACAACCAGTACAAGTGGATGATGTGGGCTGGCCTGCAATATTCGCTGTTCAGAAGTGGTCCAGTGGCGTCGAACGTCGTGGAAGGCGGAGCCTTCTGGTATGGCGATCCAGCTGCAAGCTGCCCGGATCTTCAGTTCCACTTCCTCGCCGGCGCTGGCGCGGAAGCGGGTGTGGCGTCTGTTCCGAAAGGGACGTCCGGCATCACGCTCAACAGCTATACGCTCCGTCCAAAAGCGCGTGGGTCTGTCACGTTGCGTTCGTCTGACCCTCGGGAAGCACCGATTGTGGATCCGAATTTTCTGGGTCACCCGGACGATCTGCGGACAACGGCCGAGGGCGTTCGCCTGAGCTATGAAATGTTCGGTAGCCACTCGCTGCAAAAATACATCAGCAAGGTTTGCCTACCAGAAGGCGGCGGCCGTACGCTCAAGGCATATGAGGATTATGCCCGTCAGCAGGGTCGCACATCCTACCATCCGACCTGCACGTGCAAGATGGGCAGGGACGAGATGGCCGTTGTTGATCCACGCTTACATGTGCATGGCTTGGAGGGCATCCGGATTTGCGATAGCTCGGTCATGCCATCGCTGCTTGGGTCTAACACCAATGCGGCAACGGTCATGATTGGTGAGCGAGCGGCGGACTTTATTCTGGGGAATGCTTGAGAACGATAACCTTCTCAAGCGGCGCCTCATGTATCGCGATTTTTACAAGATCATAAGTAACTAACAAGATAGTTATAGTGGATCAAAGGCAATGACCAAGACCAGAACCGCAGCGGAAGCCGTCAGTCTTATCAAGGATGGTTCCACCATTGCGATCAACGCATCGTCCGGGCTTCTGTGCCCCGACGACGTTCTGAAGGCGCTCGGGGAACGTTTTGAAAAAGAAGCGGCCCCGAAGAACCTGACGACGATCCATCCGATCGCGACGGGTGACATGTTCGGGACCAAGGGCGTGGATCATATCGCCCAGCCTGGCATGATCAAAAAGATCATCGGCGGGTCTTACCCGTCCGGTCCCAGCAATGCTGAGCCACCACTTATCTGGCAGCGCATTCTGGCCGAGGACGTCGCCGCTTATAACCTTCCATCTGGTGTTATCTTCGACATGCTGCGCGAAGGTGCTGCCCTGCGTCCCGGCGTGTTGACGAAAGTTGGTCTCGATACATTCGTGGACCCGAAGCGGGAAGGCGGTGCGATGAATGAGACCGCACGCTCCAATCCCATCGTGCGTCACATGGACTTCGAGGGCGAAGACTGGCTGTATTTCCCGGCGCTCAAGCCGGACGTTGCGATCATTCGCGCCTCGACAGCGGACGAAAATGGCAATCTGACGTTCGAGCAGGAAGGCGCCACGCTTGGGGCCATGGAAATGGCTCTGGCAGCTCATAACAATGGTGGGCTGGTCATCGCGCAGGTCCGCCGCGTGGCAGAACAGGGCACGTTGAAGCCGCATGACGTCAAAGTGCCGGGTATTCTGGTGGACGTTGTTGTGGAAGCCCCGGATCAGCTTCAGACCACTGCCACGCCTTATGATCCTGCAATTTCCGGCGAGATTTTTCGGCCTCTGTCGTCTTTCGCTATTCCGGATTTCAATCCGGGCAAGGTGATTGCGCGACGTGTGGCGCAGGAGCTGAAGGATGGCTGGGCGGTCAATATCGGCTTCGGGATTTCCGCCAATGTGCCGCGCATCCTGCTGGAAGAAGGCCTGCATGGCAGCGTGACGTGGGTCATCGAACAGGGACCGGTTGGCGGCGTTCCACTGCTGGATTTCAAGTTCGGTTGCGCGAGTAATGCCGAGGCGTTCGTCGCTTCTCCCCATCAGTTCAGCTACTTCCAGGCGGGCGGTTTTGACTGCTCCCTGCTGTCCTTCCTTGAGATCGGGGCTGATGGGTCGGTCAATGTCAGCCGCCTTGCTGCTACACCGCATCGTACGGCAGGGGCAGGCGGGTTTGTGGATATTACGGCACGGGCGAAGCGCATCATCTTCTCAGGCAATTTCAATGCTGGAGCCAAGATGCACATTGAGGACGGCCGTCTCGTGATTGATCGGGAAGGCAAGATTTCCAAGATCGTGCCAGAGGTGGATCAGGTCAGCTTCTCAGGGCGCAGAGCCACCGAAACAGGGCAGGACGTCACCTACGTGACGGAACGCTGTGTTCTCAAGCTTCTGAACGGTGAACTGACGGTCACGGAAATCGCGCCGGGCATCGACTTGCAGAAAGATGTGCTCGATCAGGCATCCACGCCTCTGAAGGTTTCGCCTGAACTGAAGGAAATGGATGCCGTTCTGTTCAGAGATGCCGTGATGGGGCTCAAGCTCTGAACGCCCCAGGCCGTCTTTTCCGTGAGTGGAGTCTGAAAGAAGTCATGACAGTCGACGATCACAGTTTCCTGACAGGTCTGTTCAATGCCGCCATTACCGCGGCCGACGCAGACCTCGTGCTGGCTGCTAACCTGCCGGAGCGCCCGAAAGGCAAGACGGTCGTGGTTGGGGCCGGGAAGGGGGCAGCCCAGCTTGCCGCAGCTTTTGAGCGCGTGTGGGATGGTCCGCTGGAAGGCGTTGTCGTCACCCGTTATGGCTATGGCTACCCTACAGAACAGATCCGCGTTCTGGAGGCCTCCCATCCGGTTCCGGATCAAGCCGGTCTGGCTGCAACGGCGGCTTTGTTTGAGGCAGTGCGTGGATTAGGTCCGGATGATCTGGTCGTTGCACTGATCTGCGGAGGTGGATCGGCCTTGCTGCCATGTCCGCCAGAAGGATTCACGTTGGAAGATGAAGCGGAGCTCAGCCGGGTTCTGCTGTCTTCTGGCGCGCCGATTTCTGTCATGAACAGCATCCGCAAGCAGTTTTCGGGGATTAAGGGCGGTCGTCTGGCCGCTGCGGCTTCCCCGGCGAGAGTCGTTTCACTCATTGTTTCGGATGTACCGTTTGATGATCCGGCACAGGTGGCCTCTGGACCAACCGTGCCTGATACAAAAACACGCGAAGATGCTCGACATATGGCCAAGGCCTGGAAGCTCGCCCTGCCGCCTAAAGTGCAGGCATGGCTTGACGGAGAGCTGGGGCAGGCGCCGCGTCCGGAAGATCCGGCATTCGCCGGGAACGAAGTTCGTATCGTGGCGTCGGCTCATCTGTCTCTTGAGGCAGCAGCCGCAGCGTCCCGGAATCTTGGAATTCCAGCTGTTATCCTGTCCGATGCGATTGAAGGGGAAGCCCGGGATGTCGGGAAGGTCCATGCAGCGATCGCACGTGAAGTGATTATTCGTAATCAGCCATTTCAGAAGCCGGTTGTCATCCTCTCGGGGGGAGAAACAACGGTGACATTGCGTGGACGTGGACGGGGTGGTCGTAACACGGAGTTTCTCCTGTCGTTTGCGCTCGCGGCTGAAGGTCTTCCGGTTTCCGCACTCGCTGCGGATACAGATGGAATTGACGGGTCTGAGGACAATGCCGGTGCCTTTGCAGATGGCGAAAGTATGGGACGACTGCGCGCGCGCGGGATCAATCCGTCCGTCCTGCTGGCGGAAAACGACGCCTATACTGCCTTTGAGGCATTGGATGACCTGTTTGTGCCAGGTCCTACCGGGACAAACGTCAATGATTTTCGCGCTATTCTGCTGAGGTAGAAAAAGATGGCGAAGTAAAAACTGTTCCTTAGCGAGAACGAATTCATTCTGGGTATTATGAACATCAAGTTCTTTTGATTTCAAAACGCAGAATGGCCTTGAAAACAGATCAGTCATCATATTAACTAACCAGTTAGTTACCAATTAAGGGAATCGGGTTATGTTTCTCAATGAAATGCAGGAGCAGGTTCGCGAGACCACACGGTCCTTCGTGGATGAAGTCATCCGCCCTGCTGCTGAGGCCCTCGACCGTGAAGAACGCTTTCCGGCCGAAATTTACGAAGAAATGGGCCGTCTTGGCCTGTTCGGCATTGCAGTTCCGGAAGAGCTCGGAGGGCCTGGCTTCGATACCCTGACCTATGCCGTCGTGATGGAAGAACTGTCCCGCGGCTATGCCAGTATCGCTGATCAGTGTGGCCTCGTGGAACTGATTTCCACGCTTCTGGTGCGCCACGGCACGGATGAGCAGAAGAAGCTGCTGCCAGACATTCTCTCCATGAAGCGCAAGGTTGCTTACTGCATCACCGAGCCGGAAGCCGGCACGGACGTGTCCGGCATTCGCACCACAGTTGAACGTGATGGCGATGGTTGGATTCTGAACGGCGGCAAGATCTGGATCCATAACGCCCCGGTGGCGGATCTCGGGTTCGTTCTGGCACGGACGGACAAGGAAGCCGGAAACCGTGGCATGTCCATTTTTATTGTGGACCTGCATGCCAAGGGCGTTGAGCGCGGCCCGAAAGAGCACAAAATGGGTCAGCGGGCCAGCCAGGTTGGTGCGCTTGATTTCTCCGATGTGCGCCTCGGCCCGGATGCCCTTCTGGGCGAGATGAACCGTGGCTTTCACATGATGATGAGTGTGCTGGACAAGGGACGTGTTGGCATCGCGGCGCTCGCTGTTGGCATCGCACAGGCTGGTCTTGAAGCCGCTGTCGATTATGCCGGAACGCGCAAGCAGTTCGGCAAGCACATCTCCGAATTCCAGGGTGTTCAGTGGCTTCTGGCCGATATGGCCAAGGACATCGAAGCGGCCCGTCTGCTGGTTCATTCCGCTGCGGTGAAGATCGATAACGGTCAGGACGCCACGCGCTCCTGCTCCATGGCAAAATGCTTTGCTGGTGACGTGGCTGTGGCCCGTACGGCGGATGCAGTCCAAGTCTTCGGTGGCTCCGGTTACATCCGTGGCTTTGAAGTTGAGCGTCTGTATCGCGATGCCAAGATCACGCAGATCTATGAAGGCACGAACCAGATCCAGCGCATGATCATCGCGCGTGAACTGCTCAAGAAGGGCGCCCGTACATGAGACAGGTTGCTCTCGTCACCGGCTCTTCACGCGGGATCGGCCTGGCCGCCGCAGAAGCGCTCGCTAAAGAAGGCTTTTCTTTAGCGGTAAATGGACCGGTTGATGATGCAGAACTGCGTGCAGCCGTGGCCCGTCTGGAAGGGCTGGGCGCCAAGGTTGTAGCCGCCCCGTTCGATGTGTCCGACATCAGCGCCCATGAGGGTGTTCTGGCACGGATCGAAGACGAACTTGGCCCGCTGACAACGCTGGTGAACAATGCGGGCGTCGGCGTCCTCCAGCGGGGTGACCTGCTGGACGTGTCGGAAGCAAGCTGGGATCGCTGCCTGACGATCAATGCGAAGGCGGTGTTCTTCCTGTCGCAGGCTTTCGCAAAGCGCCTTCTGAGCCGGGAGCGGTCAGCGGATGCGTTCCATTCGATCGTCAACGTCACATCGTCAAACGCGACGGCGGTCGCGGTGCAACGGTCTGAATACTGCGCGTCAAAGGCTGCGGCGGCCATGGTGTCCAAGGCTCTGGCCGTGCGTCTCGGGATCGAGAATATCGCGGTTTATGACGTTCAGCCTGGCCTGATCGCTACAGAAATGACGGCTGCCGTCATTCAGCACTACCGCCAGCGCGCGGAAGAGGGGCTGACCCTGCTTCCCCGTGTTGGAGAGCCCTCGGACATGGGGCGCATCATTGCGGCCCTTGCCACCGGGAAACTGCCTTACACCACAGGCCAGGTCATTTCGGCGGATGCCGGAATGCTTGTGCCGCGCTTCTGAGAAACGGTTATGAAGATCATCCTGCCCGACGAAACCGGCCGGAAGATGGATTACCATCTGATCGGTACTCCTGTTCCTCGCAGTGTCCTTCCTGCCAATCCGGCCCGGATCGTCTATTCGGCGGCCCATGTCGTCGCTGATCCGTTCACGGATAATGCACCGTCCGGCCGCGCAACGATCGACTGGAAGAAGACGCTTGAGTTCCGTCGCTATCTCGTTGGCATGGGCCTCGGAATTGCTGAAGCCATGGATACGGCCCAGCGCGGCATGGGGCTGGACTGGCCCGGTGCGCTGGATCTGATCCGTCGCACCAAGGCCGAACTGCCAGATGCGATGGTGGTGAACGGCGCGGGAACAGACCATCTGGACCCCAAGGACGCACGGTCCGTCGATCATGTGCTTGCAGCATATCTGGAACAGGTCGAAGCGATCCAGAAAGTTGGCGCACGCGTCATTCTGATGGCCAGTCGTGCCCTCGTCCGCGTGGCGTCCAGTGCCGAGGACTATAAGCGGGTCTACCGCGAGGTGCTCTCTGCCTGTGATGCGCCTGTCGTTCTGCACTGGCTGGGCAAGGATTTCGACCCGGCTCTGGCAGGCTATTGGGGCACGGATGATTTCAATGAGGCGCTGGAAACAGTCCTGAGCATCATTGAAGAAAACGTTGCGAAGGTGGACGGCATCAAGATTTCCCTTCTCGACAAGGAGAAGGAAATCATCATGCGTCGTCGCCTGCCAAAGGGCGTGCGGATGTATACGGGTGATGACTTCAATTACCCGGAACTGATCGCCGGTGACGAGCAGGGCTACAGCCACGCGCTTCTCGGCATTTTCGATCCGATTGCACCGCTGGCGGCTCGTGGTGTGAAACTGCTGGGTGAAGGCGATGTGAAAGGCTTTCACGACGCACTTGACCCGACTGTTCCACTCGCTCGTGTGATCTTTCAGGCCCCGACGCAATACTACAAGACGGGTGTGGTGTTTCTGGCCTGGCTGAATGGCTTTCAGGATCACTTCGTCATGCTGAATGGTGCGCAGTCCATGCGGTCTCTCCAGCATTTCACGGAGATCTTCCGTCTCGCTGATGGTTGTGGCCTCTTGCGGAACCCGGATCTGGCTGTGCACCGCATGAAGTCGCTTCTGTCGGTGTACGGGGCCTGATCATGCGGGATTTTCGCCACGATCATTCGGCTCTCGCCCTCAATACCGCAACGCTTGGCCATAATGTGCCGGGTGTTGGGGCAGGTTGGTCACCGGAACAGACGATTGATGCCTGTGCTGAACGCGGCATTGGCGGGATCGTGTTCTGGCGGCGGGAGATCGAAGGCCGGGCTGCGGAAATTGGAGACCGGGCGCGTCAGGCCGGGGTGAAGGTTGTCGGCCTGTGCCGGACGCCCTTTCTGGTCGGTCCGCTGGGCCTTCAGAGCGAGGAGGCGATCCTGTCGGATTTCCGTCAGTCCATCGATCAGACAGCCGCGCTCGGAACCGATGTTCTGACCATCGTTGTCGGTGGTGTGGAAACCGGCACGAAGGGCGTGGCTCACAGCCTGGACATCGTGGCGGACCGGATGGCGAAGGCCATTCCCTACGCTGAAGCCTGTGGCGTGAAACTCGCATTGGAGCCGTTGCATCCGGCCTATGCCGGAGACCGCTCCTGCCTCACGACCACCCGTGACGCCCTGGATCTATGCGACCTTTTGGCCTCGGATAGCGTGGGCGTTGCGATCGATATCTATCATGTGTGGTGGGACACGGACCTGCCACGCCAGCTCGCTCGTGCGGGAAACCGCATTCTGGGCTTTCACCTCTGTGACTGGCTCGTTCCCACAACGGACATCCTGCTTGACCGCGGGATGATGGGGGACGGCGTTGCGGACCTGCGGGGGATCCGCAGGGAGGTGGAAGCCGCCGGGTATTCCGGCTTCTGCGAGGTGGAAATCTTTTCCGCGAACAACTGGTGGAAGCGCCACCCGGCTGACGTGCTGGACACGGTGGTCGAACGCTTCCGCACTGTCTGCTGACCCATCGGAGGGCATCATGAAGATCCTCGTCCCTGTCAAACGTGTCGTCGATTACAACGTCCGCATCCGCGTAAAGGGTGACGGATCTGGGGTCGAGCTTGCGAACATCAAGATGTCGGTCAATCCGTTTGACGAAATCGCCATCGAAGAAGCCGTCCGTCTCAAGGAAAAAGGCATCGCCACGGAAGTGGTCGCTGTCTCTATCGGTGTGCCGCAGGCGAAGGAAACACTGCGCACCGTGCTCGCGATGGGCGCGGACCGCGCCATTTTCGTCGAAGCCACGACGGATGTGAATGTGGATATCGAGCCTCTAGCCGTCGCCAAACTGCTGGCGAAGGTGATTGAGGATGAGAAACCGAACCTCGTCATCGCGGGCAAGCAGGCCATCGATAACGACATGAACGCGACTGGCCAGATGCTCGCCGCCCTGCTGGGCTGGGGCCAGGCCACTTTCGCGTCGTCCGTCGAGATTGAGGGCGACAGTGCAACCGTCAGCCGTGAGGTTGATGGTGGCCTTCAGACCATCCGCGTGAAGCTACCCGCTATCATCACGTCCGATCTGCGCCTGAACGAGCCGCGCTATGTCGCGCTGCCCAACATCATGAAGGCCAAGAAGAAGCCGCTCGAAGAACGCAAGGCGTCTGACCTTGGCGTGGATATTGCGCCGCGTCTGAAGGTCATCCGTACGGCTGAACCGCCTCAGCGTCAGGCGGGTGTGAAGATCAGTTCCGTTGATGAGCTGGTTTCGAAACTCAAAAATGAAGCAGGAGTGATCTGATGTCTGTTCTGCTGCTCGCTGAAGTGGCCAACGGCCACCTCGTAACCGATACCGTTGCCAAGGCCCTGTCCGCCGTCAAAGCGCTGGGCGATGTAACGGTTCTCGTTGCCACCCAGAACGGCGCGGAAGCTGCCGCCGAAGCTGCAAAGCTTGAGGGTGTGTCCAAGGTCTTGCTGGCGGACGATGCGTCTCTGGCTCATGAACTGGCTGAACCTGTCTCTGCCCTCATCGTGTCTTTGGCTTCCGGCTACAGCCATATCGCTGCGGGCTCGACGGCGTTCTCCAAGAATGTTCTGCCACGCGTTGCCGCTCTTCTGGATGTCATGATCCTGTCAGACGTAACGGCTGTGAAGGATGCCGAGACGTTCGATCGTCCGGTCTATGCTGGCAATGCGATCCAGACAGTGCAGTCCTCCGATCCGGTGAAGGTCTTCACTATTCGTACGGCGGCCTTCTCGGCTGTTGGTGAAGGTGGCTCAGCCAGTGTGGACAATGTCTCCGTGCCTGCTGATCCGGGTCTCTCGTCCTGGGTGGAAGACAAGGCAGTTGAGTCCGAACGTCCGGAACTGACGGCTGCGAAGAACATCGTCTCAGGCGGTCGTGGCGTCGGATCGAAAGAGAACTTCGACACCATCGCCAAGCTTGCAGACAAGCTGAATGCCGCCATCGGCGCCAGCCGTGCAGCCGTGGATGCCGGATACGCGCCAAATGACTGGCAGGTCGGGCAGACGGGCAAGATCGTGGCGCCTGATCTGTACATCGCAGTCGGTATTTCCGGGGCGATCCAGCATCTGGCCGGCATGAAGGATTCCCGGGTGATCGTCGCCATCAACAAGGACGAAGACGCCCCGATTTTCCAGGTCGCGGATTATGGGCTGGTGGGAGACCTCTTCACCATCCTTCCCGAACTGACGGCAAAACTCTGACAGCCCCCGGCAGCCTGCAGGGAGGAGAAAGACCATGACTACGATCGAACGGGAAAGCATGGACTATGACATTGTCATCGTCGGCGCTGGCCCTGCCGGTCTCTCCGCGGCGATCAGGCTCAAACAGAATGAGCCGGACCTCTCCGTGGTCGTACTGGATAAAGGGTCTGAAGTCGGGGCGCATATCCTGTCAGGCGCGGTCATTGATCCGTGCGCGTTGGATGTGCTGCTTCCCGAATGGCGGACCATGGATGCGCCCATCACCGTGCCGGTAAGGGAAGACAATTTCTTCCTGCTGACGGAAAAGAGCCAGATCCGCCTGCCGAATGTTCTGATGCCAAAGCTCATGGACAACCACGGGAATTACATTGTCTCGCTGGGGAATGTCTGCCGCTGGCTTGCACAGGTCGCAGAGGGGCTGGAAGTGGAAATCTTCCCCGGTATGGCGGCAAGCGAAGTCGTTTATGACGATCAGGGTCGCGTTGCGGGTGTGGTGGCTGGCGAGTTCGGTAAAAACCCGGATGGAACGCCGGGTGATGCCTACGAGCCTGGTATGGAACTGCGCGGGAAATACGTATTCTTCGCCGAAGGTGCGCGGGGATCACTGGCCCGGCAGCTGATGGATCGTTTCGCGCTTTCCGAGGGCAAGGACCCGCAGAAATTCGGGCTGGGCCTCAAGGAAATCTGGGAGATCGATCCCGCCAAACATCATGAAGGCACAGTCACACACACCATGGGCTGGCCGCTGAACAGCAAGGCGGGTGGCGGGTCCTTCATCTACCATCTCGACAACAATCAGGTCTGCGTCGGGTTTGTTGTCCATCTGGGCTATGAAAACCCGTATCTGGACCCCTACCGTGAGTTTCAGGAGTTCAAGCACCATCCGATGGTGGCCGAACTTCTGAAAGGCGGAAAACGCGTGGCTTATGGTGCGCGTGCGCTATCCGAAGGTGGTTGGCAGTCCATTCCGAAAGTGACCTTCCCTGGCGGCGTTCTGCTCGGGTGTTCCGCCGGGCTTGTGAATGTTCCGCGCATCAAGGGTAGTCATAACGCCATTTTCTCCGGCATTGTCGCTGCCGATGCGGCCCGCGCAGCGCTGGCGGCTGGGCGCGCTCAGGATGAACTGACGGATTATGAGGAAGAACTGCGAAACGGCCCTGTCGGGACAGACTTAAAGGCCGTCCGTAACGTCAAACCTCTGTGGGAGCGGTTTGGCCTCCTGGGCGGTGTTGCGCTCGGTGGGCTGGATATGTGGATGACAACTCTGACGGGGCACTCTCCCTTCAGAACGCTTGGGCATGGAAAGTCCGATGCCGCGGCAACGGGGTTGGCTGCCAGTTTCAAGCCGATTGAATATCGCAAGCCGGACGGGCAACTCAGTTTTGACCGCACAACCAATGTGGCGTTTGCCTTCACCAACCACGAAGAGCGCCAACCCTGCCATCTGACACTCCGTGATCCATCCATCCCGATCCAGGTGAATCTGCCGCTCTACGCTGAGCCTGCCCAGCGTTACTGCCCGGCGGGCGTGTATGAGGTTCTGCGTCCAGAGAATGAACAGCCACGGTTTCAGATTAATTTCCAGAACTGTGTGCATTGCAAAACCTGCGACATCAAAGATCCAAGCCAGAATATCGTTTGGACAACGCCGCAGGGAGGTGATGGTCCGAACTATCCAAACATGTAAACTCAAATAAAAAGAAATATAATCATTCTCTTTTATTTGATTTTACTTGAATGAATAACCTGAGAACATTCTGCGTTGAAAGACTATTCCCATAATGGGAATCTGAATTAAGGAATAAGGCAATGAGTGGCATCGACCTTTCGGCACCGCCGCCGCCAGTGTCTCTGAATGGTAAAAGTGTCCTAACGGCAATTCTGGCTGCTGTTGCGGGTCTGATGTTTGGTCTCGATCTGGGTGTGATTTCAGGAGCTCTGAAATTCATCGGTCTGGAATTCAACGTCACGGACTTCGGCAAGGAGTGCATCGTCTCATCGATGATGGTCGGTGCGGCGGTAGGGGCCGTCTGCGGTGGGCGCCTGTCCTATCTCTTCGGCCGGAAGCGCCTGCTGCTGTCTTCGGCTGTCCTGTTTGTTCTCGGGTCGCTGCTGTGCGCGCTGGCAACATCCGTCACGCTGCTGATTGTGGGGCGTATGGTGCTTGGCGTGTCTGTTGGCATCGCAAGCTTTACCGCTCCACTTTACATCTCCGAGATTGCGCATCAGCACTACCGTGGGTCTCTGATCTCGGTCTACCAGCTCATGATCACGGTCGGGATTTTTGTAGCGTTCATCTCTGATGCGCTGCTGGCCTATTCCGGTTCATGGCGCTGGATGCTCGGCATTGTCGCTATTCCAGGCGTCGTGTTTCTGCTTGGCGTGCTGCTGCTGCCTGACAGTCCCCGTTGGCTCGTATTGCGGGGCCGTAAGGACGAAGCTTTTACGGTTCTGCATCAGCTGCGTGGCCATGAAGGCGACGCACGCGCCGAGATCTCGGACATTGAAGAGCAGCTTGCGCAGATTGAAGGTGGCTACGGCCTGTTCAAGGCCAACGCCAATTTCCGCCGCTCTGTTTTTCTGGGCATCCTGCTTCAGACCATGCAGCAGTTCACGGGCATCATCGTGGTGATGTACTACGCGCCCCGCATCTTCGAAGTCGCAGGTTTTGGCGATAACGCAGCCATGTGGGGCACGGCCATTGTTGGTCTGGTGAATGTGCTGTCGACGTTCATTGCCATTGGCTTCGTAGACAAATGGGGCCGTCGCCCGATGCTGATTGCCGGCTTCATCATCATGACGATCGGCATGGCTTCAGTCGGGACGCTGCTCTACTTCGGAACCGGCAATAGCGAACTTGCGCGATATGCCGCTGTGATCATGCTGCTGGCGTTTATCGTTGGATTTGCGTTCTCTGCCGGCCCGCTAGTGTGGATTTTGTGCTCGGAAGTTCAGCCCATTAAAGGGCGCGATTTCGGCATTGGTTGCTCCACCTTCACGAACTGGGTCACGAACATGATCGTCGGCCTGACGTTCCTGACGCTCCTGAACACCATCGGTAATGCCCAGACGTTCTGGATGTACGCGGCGTTCAATGCGTTCTTCATCTACCTCACCCTGAAATTTGTGCCTGAAACGCGCGGTGTTTCCCTTGAGCAAATCGAGCGGAACCTGATGGCGGGCAAGCCACTCAACCGGATCGGTCTGTGATCCTGCCCCTCGGCACGACTGTCCCGGCGCTTTCATACCTGCCGGGACAAACCGCCTTTGCGGCGGTTTTCCCTGACGGAGACCAAAGACAATGACAGTAAAGATCGCCATTAACGGTTTTGGCCGTATTGGCAGACTGGCCCTTCGCAGCATTCTTGAAAGCGGCCGGGACGACGTTGTGCCCGTCGCCATCAATGGCCCTGGGTCAGTTGAAGACAAGATTCACATGCTGACATATGACAGCGTGCATGGCCGCCTGCCAGGGGAAGTCCACGTCGAAGGTGATATGCTGACCTTGACCCATAACGGGCGGTCTTACGGTCCCATTCGCATCTCATCCGAGCGTGACCCGTCGAAGGTGCCATTCGACGGCGTTGATGTGGCTCTTGAATGTTCCGGCCTCTTCACCACCAAGGAAAAAGCCTCCACGCTTCTTCAGGCTGGTGCCCGGAAAGTCCTGATTTCAGCGCCTGGCACGGATGTGGACGCGACCATCGTCTACGGCGTGAACAATGACATGCTGAAGCCGGACATGACGGTCATTTCCAATGCCTCCTGCACAACGAATTGTCTGGCGCCGCTGGTGAAAGTGCTCGACGACAATTACGGTATCGAGTGCGGATACATGGTGACGATCCACTCTTTCACCGGAGACCAGCAGATCGTTGACCGGCGCCACAAGGATCTTCGCCGGGCCAGAGCCGCCTCGCTCAACATGGTGCCTACGTCCACGGGAGCGGCCAAGGCAATTGGTCTGGTTCTGCCGCACTTGAAGGGTCGGCTGGATGGCACGTCCATTCGCGTGCCAACGCCCAATGTTTCGCTGGTATCGTTCGACTTCCTGTCCCGCCGTCCACCGGAAACAGCCAAAGACGTCAATCGCGTCATGCAGGAGGCTGCTGCTGCGGGGCCTTTGAAAGGTGTTCTGGCCTACAGTAGCGCCCCTTTGGTCAGTAGCGACTTCAACCATTCGCCTGCATCTTCGAATTTTGACGCCACGCAGACGGCCATCATGGAATGTGGTCGAATGGTTCGCGTCTGCTCATGGTATGATAATGAATGGGGCTTCTCGAACCGCATGATCGATACGGCTGTTTTGTTCGGCTCCCTGTAAACGGGCGACGGCATTTGTTTCAGGATGTGTTTCGGCGCATAAAAGCACTTTCCTGACTGGAGAGTGCTTTTGATGATGTCCCGTCTGAGACTTCTGGCTGCGATGGCATGTTTGGGTGCGCCACTTCCCGCTCTTGCACAGGCGATAGCGCCGATGCCGGCAAGCTGTGACAATGCAAAATTCCTGAGTGACCAGCAGACCTTCGAGCAACGTGGCGCCACCCGGACGGATCTTCCCGAGCATATTTGCGGGCGCGTCATCGCCATTGCACCCCATGCGAAGCGGACCCGCAGCGGATGGCATGGCTATTTCTACTTGGACGTAGGGCAGGGCGTGTCCATCCGGATTGTCTCGGGGCTGGATGAAATGACTGCTCCACAATGGCCCTGGGTGCAGAAGGGCGACACCGTCGAGGTTCAGGGACGGTACTACTACGACAGCCTGCGCAAGCAGGGGATCGACTGGACGCATCACGGCACCAGCCGCAAATGGCCGTGGCCCGGCTATGTGACCGTCAACGGACACCGCTACGAATAAAAAAAGCCCGTAGGAATGTCCTACGGGCTTTTTCGTGACGGGCGGCCTAGTTGGTCGCTTCGTCTTTCTTCTCGGCGCTACTGTCGCCTTTGACGTCGGTCCCTTCGATAATCTCAAAGTCCAGCACGTCGTTTTTGAGGCCAATCTTGACGGCCCCGCCTTTGGCCAGTCGACCGAAGAGCAGTTCTTCGGCCAATGGCTTCTTGATGTGCTCCTGAATGACGCGGCCGAGAGGACGTGCGCCATACAGGCGGTCATAACCCTTCTCGGCCAGCCATTCCTTGGCAGCAGAGGAGATTTCGATCGTAACGTGACGGTCAGCCAGCTGGGCTTCGAGCTGGAGAACGAACTTCTCCACCACGCGGCCCACGGTTTCCGGTGTCAGGTTAGCGAACGGGATGATTGCATCCAGACGATTGCGGAACTCAGGCGTGAAGGTGCGTTTGATTGCCTCTTCATCCTCGCCCGCACGGCTGGTCCGGCCAAAACCGATCGCTTCCTTGGACAGGTCAGCCGCGCCCGCATTCGTGGTCATGATCAGGATCACGTTGCGGAAATCGACTGTCTTGCCGTTGTGGTCTGTCAGGCGGCCATGATCCATGACCTGAAGCAGGACGTTGTAAAGGTCCGGATGGGCCTTTTCGATTTCGTCCAGCAGCAGGACGGCATGGGGATGCTGGTCGATTGCATCCGTCAGCAGTCCACCCTGATCAAACCCGACATACCCTGGAGGCGCGCCGATCAGACGGGAGATCGAATGACGCTCCATGTATTCGGACATGTCAAAGCGGATCAGTTCGATGCCAAGAGACGACGCCAGCTGACGCGCAACTTCCGTCTTGCCGACGCCCGTAGGGCCGGAGAACAGGTAGTTGCCAATCGGCTTCTCAGCATCGCGCAGGCCCGCACGGGACAGCTTGATTGCCGCAGCCAGCGCGTCAATCGCCTTGTCCTGTCCGAACACCATGTTCCGCAGATCCCGCTCCAGATGGCGCAGGGTCTCACGGTCATCCGCCGTGACGCTCTTGGGTGGGATGCGGGCAATCTTGGCGATTGCATCTTCCACATCCCGCAGCGTCACGGTCTTGCGGCGCTTGTTCTCAGGCACCAGCATCCGCGCCGCACCGACCTCGTCAATAACGTCGATGGCTTTATCGGGCAGTTTGCGGTCATGCACATACCGGGCGGCCAGTTCGACGGCGCCACGCAGGGCTTCGTCAGTGTAGCGAACCTTGTGATGCTTCTCGTAGCTGCCTTTAAGGCCGCGCAGGATCTTGATCGTGTCCTCGACTGACGGCTCAGGGACGTCAATCTTCTGGAAGCGCCGGACCAGTGCACGGTCTTTCTCGAAGTGCTGACGGAACTCCTTGTATGTCGTGGAGCCAATGCAGCGCAGCGTGCCTGCAGCCAGAGCTGGCTTGAGCAGGTTCGATGCGTCCATCGCACCACCAGACGTCGCACCCGCACCAATGACCGTGTGGATTTCGTCAATGAACAGGATCGCACCGGGCGTCTGGTCCATTTCCGTCACGACAGCCTTGAGGCGTTCTTCGAAATCACCGCGGTAACGTGTGCCAGCCAACAGGGAGCCCATGTCGAGAGAGTAGATCGTGCAGTCCTGCAGGACTTCAGGCACGTCTTTCTCAACAATACGCTTTGCCAGGCCTTCAGCGATCGCAGTTTTGCCGACACCTGGGTCGCCCACATACAGCGGATTGTTTTTGGTGCGGCGGCATAGGATCTGGATCGTGCGTTCGATTTCCTGATCGCGACCAATCAGTGGATCGATCCGCCCTTCCCGGGCGCGGTCGTTCAGATTGACGCAATAGGTCGCGAGTGCGCCGTCCTTGGCTGTTTCCTTGCGCTCTTCACGCTCGGAATTATCCTTGGATGCAGCGGCAGCCTTACGGCCAGCGCCACGGTCGGGCGCTTTGGCGATGCCATGCGAAATGAAGTTCACGGCGTCGAGTCGCGTCATGTCCTGCAATTGTAGGAAGTACACGGCGTGGCTTTCACGTTCCGCAAAGAGCGCAACGAGAACGTTGGCACCCGTAACTTCATCGCGGCCTGTGCTTTGCACATGGATAGCCGCGCGCTGAATCACGCGCTGGAAAGCCGCCGTTGGTTTTGGTTCTGTCGGACGGTCGGACGCAAGACCGGCAAGGTCCTTGTCCAGAAAGTCCGTCAGGTCCGAGCGCAGCTTGTCGAGGTCAATTCCGCAGGCGCGGAAAACCGTCAGTGCGTCGGCGTCTTCTGTCAGAGCCAGCAGCAGATGTTCGAGGGTGGCATACTCATGACGCCGATCACCTGCGAATGTCAGGGCGCGGTGGAGCGTCTGTTCGAGCGTACGGGACAGCATAGGGTGGCGCTCCTCTCGACCTCTCGTGGAAGAGGTATCTTGTCGTGGTGCAACACGTAACGCCAGTCAGAAACGTAAGGCTGAACAAGAAATTGTCCGATGCCTGTATGACTGTGGCGGGAAATCAGTCTTTTTCGATCGTACACTGAAGCGGATGCTGGTTCTGGCGGGCCAGATCCATAACCTGAGCAACCTTGCTCTCCGCAACTTCGTAAGTGAAAACGCCGCAGACCCCTACGCCCCGCTGATGCACATGCAGCATGATGGTTGTGGCCTCTTCCCTGTTCTTGGAAAAAAACCGTTCCAGCACGTGCACGACAAACTCCATCGGTGTGTAGTCATCGTTGAGCATGAGAACCTTGTACATCGACGGCTTGCGCGTTCGTGTACGAGGGCGAACGACAACGCTGATCTCAAGATCTTCGTCATCGGGCAGGCGTGGATTTGTCGGACCTTTTGGGTCCGATGATCCCGGCGCCATCCTGACTGGTCCGAAAATGGACTCGGCTTCAGAATGGGAGGTGGCTGGTGAAGGGAGATCGTAAGAAGACATGACTGGTATGATATGGGACGCTTCCCCCGACTTGAGAAGGGGGTAAGGATGAGTACATTTCGTGAATATCGCCATCTTCCTGACATGTTCTGGTCGGGTTTGGGTCATGCTTACGAAAAATTAAGCAAACTGCCCCAAACCTTGTGGACGGGCGCTTTTTGTTGCGCCTAGAGTAACGGGATTAGGGACTGCGTTAAACAGTCCGATTGTTTCCAGCGTTCAATGTTTTGTTCAGAGGCTGCCACATAATGCGTTTCCCTGTCCGCAAGGCCCTTCTGTTATGCGCTCTGACTGCAGTTGGTGCGGGCTCTGCCAAGGCACAATACGCAGGCCACACGTCCAGTTTCGTGATGGATGCACATTCAGGCGCCGTTCTGTCCCAGTCGGACGCCGATCTTCAGCGATATCCTGCATCCCTGACAAAACTCATGACGCTGTATCTGACCTTCCGTGCGCTGGAAGCACATCAGATTACGCTGGATCAGGAAGTTCCGGTTTCCATTCACGCTTCCATGCAGGCTCCGTCCAAGCTTGGACTGGTTCCGGGCACCCGGCTGACTGTTGAACAAGGCATTCTGGCGCTCGTCACCAAGTCAGCGAATGACGCTGCGTGCGCTCTGGGTGAGTTCCTGGGTGGCGGCGACGAAGTCCGTTTTGCTCAGCTCATGACGCAGCAGGCGCGTGCGCTGGGCATGGCCAACACGACGTTCCGCAACGCCTCCGGTTTGCCTGACCCTGATCAGGTTACGACAGCGCATGATCTAGGGCTTCTTGCACAGCACCTGATCAACGATTTCCCGCAGTATTATCACTATTTCGGCGTGCCTTCCTTCTATTTCCATCGTCATCTGGTTCCAAACCATGATCCGATGCTGAAAATCTATTCGGGCGCTGACGGCATGAAGACGGGTTACACCGATGCTGCGGGGCGAAATCTCGTCACGTCTGCCATTCGTGGAAACGTTCGTCTGATTGGTGTGGTGCTCGGGTCTTCCTCGAATGCGCGTCGGTCCATGGAAATGGCGTCCATTCTGGATGATGGTTTTGCTTCAGAAGGCGTCGCGCCACAGCCTCTCCTTCATCCGGTCGCTCCGCGCACTGTCATGATCGCGTCTGCGCGTCGTGGTGGTCGTTTCGCTCATCATGGGACGATGGTTGCATCAAGCCGTCCTGTTGAAGTGGCGGATGCGCCAACGTCACCACGTCGTTATGGGCGTGTTGCGCATCATGCTGTCTCGGTTCGCATGGTCAGTGCGCACCATGTTGCTGCCCATCACAAGGCAGGTCGTCACCCACGCGGGTGAAAAACTCGCCTCCGTGCCTTGCGATCCGCTCGTGACGGTCGCATTTTGTCCCGACCAGTTTTGAGATTGAGGATCGGGCGGTAGACATGGATGATAGTTCGCGTGGGATTGTTCTTTATGACAGTGAAGATTTCAAACATCTAAGAACGGTCGGTCATCTTGCAGCGGCAACGCTGGATATGATCACCGAGCATGTGCAGCCGGGCGTTACGACGGAAGAACTCAACACTCTTATTCATGAGTTCACTCTGGCTCACGGTGCCACGCCGGCTCCCCTGAATTATCATGGCTTCCCGAAATCCTGCTGCATTTCGATCAACCATGTTGTGTGTCACGGCATCCCCGGTGAGAAGAAGCTGGCCAACGGCGATATCGTCAATATTGACGTCACGTCCATTCTGGATGGCTGGTACGGGGACAATTCCCGGATGTACATCGTCGGTAAGGCCCCCAAGAAAGCTGAAAAACTGGTTGAGGTGACGTATGAGTCCCTCATGCTTGGTATTGAGCAGGTCAAGCCAGGCAAGACGCTGGGCGATGTCGGCCATGCCATTCAGGCCCATGCGGAAAAGAACCGCTTCTCCATCGTGCGCGATTTTTGTGGGCATGGCATCGGCCGGGACTTCCATGCCGCTCCGAATGTTCTGCATTACGGAAAGCCAGGGCAGGGCGTAAAGCTCGTACCGGGAATGGTTTTCACCATTGAGCCGATGCTGAATATCGGCAAACCTGAAGTGAAAATTCTTGATGATGGCTGGACAGCTGTCACGCGTGACCGGACGCTGTCTGCACAATTCGAGCATATGATTGGCGTGACGGACGACGGATGTGAAATCTTCACGCTGTCCCCGAAAGGTTACAACAAGCCCCCATACGGAGCTGGCGCATGAAAAAACTCTTTGCCCTGATTGTCGCGGGCCTGACGGGGGGCACGGCGCTGGCTGCTCCCACGGCAGCCCCTTTGAGCTCTGCCCATGATCCACTGGCCTTTGGCCCGGATCATACCTCCCCGGGCGTTCTAGTCTCTGGCAAGCATGGCATGGTGGTTTCTGCCCAGCATCTCGCTTCTGATGCTGGTGCCAAAATCCTGGCGGAAGGTGGCAATGCCATCGACGCTGCGGTAGCCGTTGGCTATGCGCTGGCTGTCGTTTATCCCGCTGCAGGGAACATCGGGGGTGGCGGCTTCATGACGATCCGCCTGAAATCCGGGCAGACAGTGTTTGTGGACTTCCGGGAGCACGCTCCGGGTGCTGCGACAGCCACCATGTATCAGGATGCGTCTGGCAAAGTCATTCCGGGGCTTTCAACGGAAGGCTGGAAAGCAGTTGCCGTTCCGGGGACTGTCGCAGGCTTGGATACGATCCTTCAGAAGTGGGGGCATTTGCCACGGGCAAAAGTCATGGCTCCAGCCATAGCGCTCGCCCGTGATGGATTTGTGCTCAATGAAGGCGACGTGCAGCTGCTCGACACGTCCACGAAGTATTTTCGTCAGGACCCATACGCACGTTCTATTTTTCTGCGCCCGGACGGATCGTCCTTTCAGCCTGGAGACCGGCTGATTCAGAAAAACCTGGCCAATTCTCTTGAGCTGGTCGCCAAGATTGGTCCGAAAGCGTTCTACGAAGGTCCGATCTCTGCTGAAATCGTGCGGGCCAGTGAAGAAGGTGGTGGCCTTCTGAAGCCGTCAGATTTCACGAACTATCATATCCGGTTTCTTGAGCCGATCCGCTGCACCTATCGTGGGTACACGATCGACACGGCACCCCCTCCGAGTGGTGGTGGCATCGCGCTATGCGAAATTCTGAACATTCTTTCCGGCTACGATATGCACGCCCTTGGCCTGCACACGGCGGCATCTGCTCAGCGTGAAATTGAAGCCATGCGACATGCGTACTCGGATCGACGCGATCTCGGGGATCCGGCATTCGTCAAGAATCCGATCGAGCACCTGAATGATCCGGCATATGCCGCACAGGTCAGGGCAGGGATCCCGCTTGATCAGGCATTGCCGTCCAGCACCCTCCGCGCAGGTGAAGCGCTTCCGGTTAAAGCTGCCCAGGCTGCTCCTGACACGCAGGAAAAGCACGAGACGACCCAGTTCTCGGTGTTGGACAAGAGCGGCATGGCCGTTTCCGCGACATATACTCTGAACGGGTGGTTCGGCTCGGGTGTCATGGGTGGCAACACCGGCATCTGGCTGAATGACGAGATGGATGATTTCTCGGCCAAGCCGGGCGCATCCAATATGTTTGGGATCGTGGGGTCAGAAGCCAACGCCATTGCGCCGGGCAAGACACCGTTGTCGTCCATGTCACCGTCGATTGTTTCCAAGGATGGCAAGGTGATTATGGTGATCGGCAGCCCTGGCGGTTCCCGCATCCCGACGATCACACTCTCGGCCATTCTGGGGGTGCTCGATTACGGGTTGGACATCCGTCAGGCCGTGGATCTGCCGCGAATCCACGAGCAGTGGGAGCCATCTGCTGTGGAACTGGAACCGGGTGCCTTGACGGACAACGTGATGGATAAGCTGAAATCCGAAGGATATGCGCTGTCTCTGCACCGGCCATGGGGTGTGGCAGAAGGTATTCTTGCGGACCGTCCAAGCCTCTCTGCACACAAAACCGGGCTCATTTATGGGGCTGCTGATCCGCGTCATGCAGGGGGTGAAGCCGCGGGTGAATGATAGGGGGTTGTCAGACACCCCTATCTCCGTGTTAGGAGAGCGCCGGGAGGTCGGCTTTGGACGGATACCTTGCCAACCCGGTCAGGTCCGGAAGGAAGCAGCCGCAGTGAGTTTTATCCGGGTTAAATGTCCGGCCTCCTACCTAGTGCAGCCTGTGGGCGCAGCAGTTTTACTGCCAGGCGCCCCGGTGCAAGACCGACAGAGTGCGGTCTCATTTCCCGCTCTGACGGCTTTCCAGTTTCATGACTGACGATATCGACGATCTTCCCCTGCCGCCTGAGAGCGGTGGTGGCTTCTTTGGTGAAGCCCCGGCCGAGCAGGTTCCAGTTCCTGTTCAGGCAGAAAAAAGCACGCCTTATCGTGTCCTTGCCCGAAAATATCGCCCCCAGACACTCGATGACCTGATTGGTCAGGACTCGCTGGTACGAATCCTGCGTCGTGCGTTCGAGCTGAAGCGTGTGGCGCATGCGTTCATGCTGACGGGTGTGCGCGGCGTGGGGAAAACCACGACTGCCCGAATTATCGCACGCGCCTTGAACTGCATTGGGCCAGACGGGAAGGGCGGGCCGACCGCGGAGCCCTGTGGCGTCTGTGCAAACTGCACCGCCATCCTCGCAGACCGGCATCCGGACGTTCTGGAAATGGATGCAGCGTCTCGCACGGGCGTTGATGATGTGCGTGAAATCATTGAGGCGACCCGTTTCCGCCCGATGCAGGCGCGCATGAAAGTCTTCATCATCGATGAAGTGCACATGCTCTCTCGCAATGCGTTCAATGCCCTGTTGAAGACGCTGGAAGAGCCTCCGTCACAGGTCACGTTCATTTTTGCCACGACAGAGTTGCGGAAAGTTCCGGTGACGGTGCTGTCCCGCTGTCAGCGGTTTGACCTCCGGCGCGTGCCTCAGGCGCTGCTGACCGAACATTTCGGGCGTATTGCCGAAAAGGAAGGAGCCACTCTTTCCGAAGACGCTTTGGCGCTCATTGCACGTGCAGCTGATGGCTCGGTCCGTGACGGACTATCTCTGCTGGATCAGGCGATTGCACAGGGTGCGAGCGACGCCGATGCCGTGTCAGACATGCTTGGTCTGGCAGATCGTGGACTGGTCTTTGATCTGCTTGATGCCCTTATGGCCGGCAAGGCAGCAGAGGCCCTGGACCTTACCGATCAGGCCTATGCGCGTGGTGCTGATCTCGGCGTTCTCCTGACGGATCTTCTGGATCTTCTGCATCTTGTTTCCCGTCTCAAGGCGATGCCGGGCCTTCGTGAAAGCCGGGACCTTCCAGAAGCCGAAAGACTGCGTGGTGGCGTGCTGGCAGACAGGCTCTCAACCAGCAGTTTGGGACGAGCCTGGCAGATTCTTCTGAAAGGTGTGAACGAAGTCGAATCCGCACCGGATCGTCGTCAGGCGGCTGAAATGGTTCTGATCCGACTGTGCCACGCCAGCCTTCTACCAACGCCTGACCGTCTGATCCGTCAGTTGACCGAAGGCGGGGTCGATCTCTCCTTGCCATCAGGCCCTTCGGGTGGAGCAGCTCCGTCCGGAGAGATATCGTCTGGGTTGCAGCCTGCGCCTGTGCTGTCGACGTCCGTATCGCCCACTGACACGGGTGGCCCTCGTGCGCATGTCCGTCTGGTGGCCAATGGCGGCGAAATTATTGAGCCGGGTTATGCGCAAGCCGCTCCTGAGCTGGCCCCGGAGCCCGAACTTCCTCCGCCCCCGCCACGAACATGGCGCGAGATGGTCGCTCTGGTTTGGGACAAGCAGCCGCAGTTGCATGGGGTTCTGCGCTCGTCGGTGCATCTGGTACGTTTTTCACCCCCCGATGTGCAGGTTCGCCTGGAAGACCAGCACACCAAGGCGGACCGTCTCCTTCAGAATTTTCTTGAAGAGATGTTTCCCGGCCAGTGGCGCATCAGTCTTTCCACAGCCGAAGGTGAGCCAACCCTGGACGAACAGGGTGCGGAGGTGGTGGCCATCAACCGCGCAATGGTTGAGGCACACCCGTTGGTCCAAGCCATTCTTGACGCTTTCCCCGGTGCGAAAATCGGCGATGTGCAAGACCACTCTCTTGATGAATACGGTCTTCCACCCGAAATAACCGCACCATTGACGGAGGACTCTCCTCCGGATCTGGAATTCGCGCCTCTGGACGCTGATTTCCTTGATGAAGATGATCTGAACTGAAAGACCAGGAGACGTTATGAAGAACCTTGCAGGACTGATGAAGCAGGCCAGCCAGATGCAGTCCAAAATGGAAGAGGCCCAGAAAAATCTGGCAAATCTGACGGTAGATGGTTCGGCTGGCGCTGGTCTCGTGACGCTTCAGCTTACGGGTAAAGGCGAAATGCGTGGTCTGAAAATTGATCCGAAGCTGGCCGATCCAAACGAGATGGAAATGCTGCAGGATCTGATCGTGGCAGCCTATACGGATGCCAAGAACAAGGCTGAAGCAGCCAGCTCTGAAGCCATGCGTGACGTTACGGGCGGTCTGGATCTGCCGCCGGGTCTGAAGCTTCCGTTCTGATCTGAATAGTTTTTCTGCGGGCGTCACATCATGATGATCAGCAATGACATCGAGCAGCTGATTTCCATGCTGTCTCGCCTGCCGGGGCTCGGCCCAAGGTCAGCCCGTCGCGCTGCGCTCAGTTTGCTGCGGCAGCCGGAGGCGCGGATGTTGCCTTTGGCGCATCTCATGGAACGGGCTGCTACAAGCGTCCGCACATGCTCCCTTTGTGGCAATCTCGACACCATTGATCCCTGCCACATCTGTACGGACTCAACCCGTGATGGCGGTCTGGTGTGCGTGGTCGAAACTGTAGGCGATCTGTGGGCCCTTGAACGTGCTGGCGTACATCGCGGGGTCTATCAGGTTCTGGGTGGGACGTTATCGGCGCTTGCCGGTCTCGGACCCGAAGATCTGAATGTCTCTTCTCTGTTGGACCGTATTGCCGAAGGTGGCGTGAGAGAGGTTATTCTGGCTCTTGGTGCAACAGTCGAGGGGGCGACCACAGCGCACTGGCTTCAGGAGAAACTGGCATCAACGGGCGTGGTCGTCAGTCGTGTCGGACATGGTGTTCCTATGGGGGGCGCTTTGGATGTGCTGGATGATGGCACGTTGGCCGCCGCCCTGATTGCACGACGCGCATTATGATTTCCGCTCTGGTCCCCCGTACGGCGATTGTGACTGGTGGTGCGCGTCGGATTGGCCGGGCGCTGGTTGAAATGCTGGCCGGGCAGGGTTTTTCTGTTGCCATTCATTATCGCGACAGCAAAACAGAAGCGCTGGATCTGCTCGATCACATTGGCGGCCGCGGATGTGTGATTGGCGCAGATCTGTCGTGTGAAGCGGATGTGAACAGGCTGGCTGCTGAAGCAGTTCAGCAGCTTGGTCCGATCGGTGTGCTCATCAACAACGCTTCAGCCTTCATTCGTGATGAAGTCGAGACTGTAACTCGCGAAAGCTGGGACCAGCATCTTGAGCCGAATCTGAGGGCTCCGTTCGTCCTGTCTCAGGCGATGGCAGCAGCCCTGCCAGCAGAGGCTGAAGGGCTGATTTTGAACATGCTGGATCAGCGTGTCTGGAATCTGACGCCGCATTTTATCAGCTACACCGTGTCCCGAGCAGGCTTGTGGACACTGACACAAACGCTTGCGCTGGCACTGGCACCGCGTATTCGCGTTAATGCCATTGGCCCAGGGCCTGTTCTGCCAACAGTAGGTCGACAGTCTCAGGAGCATTTTGACAGGATGTGCGCGCAAACGCCTCTGAAGCGCGGGTCGTCTCCCGAAGAAATCGCTGAAGCCGCGCTCGCGCTTTTTTCTCTCCCATCCGTCACGGGGCAAATGCTGGCCATGGATGGCGGGCAACACCTGAACTGGTCGCCCGCACGATAAATCAGGGTTAAGGTTTCAGCGCACCAGGCAGATAATCTTCTACAACCAGAGAAATTGGTGCGTTGTCTGAAGCGCGTCTGAGGACCGCACGGTTTTCGAGCACGATTCCTGTGGCGTTATTTGGAAAACGTGTTTCGAGTCGCTGGCGATGAAAATTCGTCTTCGAGACAGCTTTGCCAAAAGGCGTATCTGTTGTTTCCAGCAGATGGTTCATGTCATCTGTCAGGCGTTCCGGCACATACCAGTTCCAGGCATCAGAGAGCGGGACATCCCCACATAGAAGCTGAACGTGACGTGTGCGAACCTGCCGAGGGTCCGAGACCTCCAGAAGACGCAGGGTTTCCTGTGAAGGCTGCTCTCCAACGGGGAGGCGCACAACGCGAATGGGAACGGAGCAATGCTCCTGAAGAACTGCTGTTGCGCTGGGATGACGCTCCAGGCGGTCCTTTAATGCACGAACGGCTGCGCCATCCGGGGACAAGGCGTCTCCCGGACCGGCACAGCCGCTCAATACTGCTGCAAAGGAAAGAGCACGGACGACCTTAGTGGTCGTCGCGGTCGTCCTTGTCAGTCGAAACTTCGATGTCGTTCGAGAGATCATCGTCATCATCCAGATCGTCGTCTGCTGCGATGACATCGTCATCTGCATCATCGTCCGTGTCCAGATCGACGTCTACATCATCCTCGTTCTCGTCCTTCGGAGCGTTCGGATCTTTCTCCTCAGGCAGCGGTCCTTCGCTACGCTTGAGACGGCCGATATCGTTCGGCTGGGTGGTGCCACATTTCGGGCACACCGTAGGGACGCGGTTCAGGTCATAGAAGCGGGCGCCGCACTCAACGCACGTCCGTTTTAGACCGAGTTCGGGTTTTGCCATGTTGCGCAAGCCTGCCAATGCCTCGGATAAGGAACGCGGCCATGCCAGCTTGTTTCCGCCATGTCAAACTCCAAGTGTCCCGAAATCTGCATGAGGGGACGTATTTCAGGGTGATTGACACACAGGAATGACCCTCGCATGAAAGTGCACATGCAAGCGCGACCTCTGACAGTTTCCGCGTCCCCGAAGGGACTTTCCGGCCGTACCCTCGTACCGGGTGACAAATCCATCAGCCATCGTTCGCTGATGCTGGCCTCCCTCGCACATGGCCGCACGAAGGTTTACGGCCTTCTGGAGGGTGAAGACGTTCTGCGCACTGCAGACGCCATGCGCGCGCTGGGTGCGACGATCACGCGTGACGGCGCCGTCTGGACCATTGACGGCCGTGGCGTCGGTGAGCTGACGGAGCCGGCAGATGTGCTGGATATGGGGAATTCCGGGACAGCAGCGCGGCTTCTGTCCGGTATTCTTTCCTCCCACCAGATGAACAGCGTCATGACCGGGGATGCTTCCCTGCGCTCCCGTCCAATGCGTCGGGTGATGGACCCGCTTTCGAAGAATGGTTCCGAGTTTTTGTCCCGTGAGGGGGGGCGTTTGCCGATGGCCGTGCGTGGCAATGGTCAGGCGAAACCGCTTGAATATCGTCTGCCGGTCGCTTCTGCGCAGGTGAAATCAGCAGTTCTTCTGGCCGGGCTGAATGCGGTTGGCCGGACGGTTGTGGAAGAGCCTGTCGCCACCCGCGATCATACAGAAAATATGCTCCGTCATTTTGGCGTAGATGTTGATGTTTCCATTCTGGATGCTGGTGGACGCCGAATCGAGCTGACCGGACCAGTGAAGCTGACCGCACGGGACGTGACAGTTCCGGGTGATCCGTCGTCTTCTGCATTCCCGCTTGTGGCTGCGCTGCTGGTTCCTGGTTCCGATCTGCTGATTGAGAATGTTGGTTTGAACCCGCTTCGGACGGGTCTGTTCACCACTCTGCTCGAAATGGGTGCTGATCTGACCATTGAAAACGAGCGCATTGAGGGTGGCGAGCCTGTAGGCGACCTTCGCGCACGATACAGCAAGCTCAAGGGTGTGGATGTGCCGCCACAGCGCGCACCGTCCATGATTGATGAATATCCCGTTCTGGCCGTTGCCTGTGCTTTTGCGGAAGGTTCCTCCCGTCTTCGCGGTCTGGAAGAACTTCGGGTGAAGGAAAGTGACCGTCTGGCGGCTACGGTTTCCCTGCTCAATGTGAATGGTGCTGAAACTGAAGTGGTTGGCGATGACCTGATTGTTCGTGGTTTTCAGGACCCACTGGGTGGTGGAACTGTAACGACGCATATGGATCATCGTCTGGCCATGAGTGGGATTGTCTTTGGTCTGGCGGCGCAGAAGCCGGTTCATATTGATGATACGGCCTTCATTGAAACCAGCTTCCCCGGTTTCGTTGATCTCATGAATGGTCTGGGTGCGGATATCCGGGCATGAGCCGTCCGCTCGTCATTGCCGTTGATGGGCCAGCAGCTGCCGGAAAGGGGACGCTGGCCAAGGCGCTCGCCGACCGACTGTCCTTGCCCTATCTGGATACGGGCCTCCTGTATCGTGGGGTTGCAAGGCGCATGATTGATGCCGGTCTTGACCCTGCGGGCGATGCTTCTGCACAGGCGGAAGCGCTTGAGCAGGAGGATCTGCGGAGAGCTGATCTGCGCGTTCCGGAAATTGATAGGGGTGCCTCGCTGGTAGCTAGCCAGCCTGCTGTGCGTGAGGCTCTTCTGGAGCGTCAACGTGTGTTCGCCGCCCAAACAGGGGCCGTTGTTGATGGACGGGATATCGGCACAGTTGTTTTCCCGGATGCGGACGTGAAGTTTTTCATCACGGCCTCCCCAAGGGCGCGGGCCCTTCGTCGCCATCGCCAGTTGCACGGGGACGCAGCGATTGCAGAGGCTGAACTGGACGCTGCAATCGCTGAGATCATCGCGCGTGACTCGCGGGATTCTTCGCGGGATACTGCGCCTCTGGTGCAGGCCGCAGATGCGCTTCTGATTGAGACGGATGAGCTTTCTGCAGAGCAAGTGCTTGAAAAGGCGCATGAAGAAATCAGGCGGCGCATAACTCGGATCTGAGTTGCGGTATCTGCCCGTCTGACACCTGTTTTTTTATTGACAGAGCGCCTGCGGAAGGTGTTGTTGCGGGTTAGCACCTTGCCCGAAGGGGGAAAGTGTCGTCCGTCACACGTTTTGCGTGCGGGCCATAATTTAACGGACCCGGTCTGACCTTTTGAGGCAGCGGGGAGTCGTCATGCCAGATTTCGATCCGCGTGGCGCAGACGTGGATGATCGGTTTCAGGCCGAAAATCCGGGAATATTGTATTTACATGGCTTCAGCCACACAGGCCCCTGCCGCTCACGGCATGGAAGATTTTGCTGCCCTCCTCGAAGAGACCCTGGGCCGCGACACCGGTTTTGACGGCTCCGTCGTCACTGGCCGCGTGATCCGTCTGACCGACGAATTCGCTATCGTTGATGTTGGTCTCAAGAGCGAAGGTCGCGTTTCCCTTAAGGAATTCGGCCCGCCAGGCACCGCTCCGGACGTAAAGCCGGGCGACGTTGTCGAGCTGTATGTCGAGCGTTACGAAGACCGTGACGGTTCCATCGTTCTTTCCCGCGAGAAGGCTCGTCGTGAAGAAGCATGGACCGCTCTGGAGCGTGCCTTCGGCAACAACCAGCGCGTCAACGGCACGATCTATGGTCGCGTCAAGGGTGGCTTCACGGTTGATCTCGGCGGTGCAATGGCGTTCCTTCCGGGCAGCCAGGTTGATATCCGTCCGGTTCGTGACGTCGGCCCGCTGATGGGTCAGCCGCAGCCGTTCCAGATCCTGAAGATGGATCGCGCACGTGGCAACATCGTTGTGTCGCGTCGTGCCGTTCTTGAAGAGACCCGTGCAGAGCAGCGTTCCGAGCTGATCCAGGGCCTGAAGGAAGGCATGATCCTTGACGGCGTCGTCAAGAACATCACCGACTACGGTGCGTTCGTTGACCTCGGCGGCGTTGACGGCCTCCTGCATGTCACCGACATCGCATGGAAGCGCATCAACCACCCGTCCGAAGCTCTGCAGATCGGTCAGCCGGTTCGCGTGCAGGTCATCCGCTTCAACCCGGACACGCAGCGTATCTCCCTCGGCATGAAGCAGCTTGAAGCTGATCCGTGGGAAAACGTCGCCATTAAGTACCCAGCTGGTGCCCGTTTCACGGGTCGCGTCACGAACATCACCGACTACGGTGCATTCGTCGAGCTGGAGCCGGGCGTCGAAGGTCTGGTGCACGTTTCCGAGATGTCCTGGACGAAGAAGAACGTCCATCCGGGCAAGATCGTCGCTACTTCCCAGGAAGTCGACGTCATGGTTCTGGACGTAGACAGCTCCAAGCGTCGTATTTCGCTTGGTCTCAAGCAGGTTCAGCGCAACCCTTGGGAGCAGTTCGAAGAAGAGCACAAGGTTGGCTCTGTCATCGAAGGCGAAATCCGCAACATCACCGAGTTCGGTCTGTTCATCGGCCTCTCCGCAGACATCGACGGCATGGTTCACATGTCCGACCTGTCTTGGGACGAAGCTGGCGAAGCAGCCATGGCGAACTACGAGAAGGGTCAGGTCGTTAAGGCCAAGGTCCTCGACGTGGATCCTGAGAAGGAGCGCATCTCCCTGGGCATCAAGCAGCTTCAGGAAGATCCGGCAGCCGACACCCTGTCCCGCATCCAGAAGGGTGCTGTTGTGACCTGCGTCGTTACGGCAGTTCAGGCAAACGGTATCGAAGTGAAGGTCGACGATCTGCTGACCGGCTTCATCCGTCGTGCGGAGCTGGCTCGTGACAAGGCTGAGCAGCGTCCGGAGCGTTTCGCAGTTGGCGAAAAGGTCGATGCGAAGATTGTTTCCGTTGACCGTGCTTCCCGCAAGCTCGCCCTGACGATCCGCGGCCGTGAGGTCGAGGAAGACAAGGCTGCGATCAGCGAATACGGTTCTTCTGACTCGGGCGCTTCCCTGGGTGACATTCTGGGTGCGGCAATCCGTCGTCGTACTACAGACGTCTGAAGAGACTGAAAATCAGATAACTTTTGTTGTCATGATTTTAGAAAAGGGCCGCGCAAGCGGCCCTTTTTTGTATTTGAGATGTAATGATCTTCTTTCTTGTAAGGGGCTTTTGTTGCTGTAAACCTTCAGGTAAGAATTGAGTATCGTAATGGCAGCGGTCTTGTGGTCTCTTGCCCGGAAGACTGATTGCGTCGGTTTGAGATGGGAGTGGGCGTTTTGCGCTCAGGAGATTGATGGCGGTTATTTACAACACAAATTACACCCACAATCCCAATTCCTACCTTACGCTGGCGGTTGAACGAGCTGCCCGTTCTCTATTTGGTAATGACCAGGTTGTTGTCGCTGACAATATGTCACTGGCTAGTATTGCTGCTTCCGGTGAACATGATGTTCTGATCTGTCTGGACGCCCAGCGGATTAACCTTCCACTGATCCGTCGGGTTCGGCCTGCATTCAAGACTTTGATTCTGTGGACCTTTGAAGACCCGTTCATGCGGGACTTCAACGTTGAGAATGCTGGTCTTTTTGATTTCGTCTTTACGAATGATCCCTCCTGCGCCGAATACTACCACGGCAAGGGACATTACCTTCCTCTGGCAGCGAGCCGCTCCATTCATGAGCGTAAGGTTCTTCCGGCTGCTGAGCTGGAATATGATATCTTCTTTGCTGGCACGATGTGGCCGAACCGCGTCCAAACCCTGCGACGCGTGATTGCTGCCTTCCCGGATGCCAAGCTGAAGCTTGTTTGCCCTGGTAACGAATACCTGCCGCCGCTCCCCGCAGATCTCGCGGCGCTTGCGATCCAGCGCCCGATCAGCCACGAAGCGTTCATTGACTTTGCGAATGTCAGCGCTGTCACTCTGACGATGTTCCGTGATTACGCCAGCCATGGCGACGTCAGCCAGGCGACAGCTCCGGGACCACGCTTTTTCGAACTTGCTCTGGGCGGTACGGCACAGGTTGTCGAAGCGCCGGAAAGCATGGGTAGCGAGCATTTCGATACGGTCGAGGGAATCAGCCTTGCGCGTGATCCTGATGGTGTCGTGGATGCTGTCGCCCGCATCCTGAACAACAAGAGTACACGCCGCAAAGCCGCGCAGGCCTCCCAGAAGTCAGTGCTGGCGCATCACCTGTACGAGCATCGTCTCGAGAAAATGCGTGATATTACGGGGGCTGATTTTGGCCGTCGCAAAGCCGCTGACATTGTGCCGGTCGAGCGTCGCCGTCGTCTGCGGGTGCTGATGTGCACGCATTCCACAATTCATGAGCAGGCGTGGGGCGGTGTTGAAGTTTACCAGCAGGCACTTTGTTCCCTGCTTGGACGCGACGTCGAGTTTTTCTACTGGCTGCGTCGTGGCACGTTCTGCCGTCTGACGACTGCAAGTGGGCAGGAACTCGAACGCTTTGACGTGCCCGAAGTGGGCTGGCAGGACGCGATGTGCGATGCGCCTGAAGAAATGGCGTTTTCGAGCGTAATCAGTCAGTACAATATGGACATCGTCCATTTCCAGCATCTTGGACATCACGCACTTTCATTGCCCATCCTTGCCAAGGCCAATGGTGTGGGCGTGGTTTTCTCCGCGCATGACTTCTGGCTGGTCTCGGCTCGTTACAACCTGCTGAACCATGAACTGCGTTATGTGGAAGATGAGGTCCGTTCAGTCCTGTCAGCAGATATCACGCTGAAGGCTTCTGAGAATGTTGATCATGGTGGTGAACAGACGCGTCGGGCTTTTGTCGCCAAGATGCTTCACTCTGTTGATGCCATCATGTTCGGGACACAGCACTCTCGTGATCTGACGCATGAGATCTATCCGATCCTCAACGAAAAAATCAGTCTGATCACGGGTATCCCGAGCCCTGAGAACACTGTGCCCGTCAAGCCGAAGAGCTATGCTCCGTTGGGTGACGCGCCTCTGAACGTTGCGATTGTCGGTAACTTCCTGCGAACCAAGGGTGCAGATACGATCCTGAGCCTGATCGAGATCGCTCATCCGGATCATTTTGTCTTCCACATCTTCGGTTATGTGCACCCCGAGTACGAAGCTGTTCTGAACGCAAGCAGCCGCTCGAATGTGAAGCTCTATGGCCGTTATGACATGGGTGACATCGAGGCCCTGAAAAAGGCTGATGTCGCACTTAACCTGTCGATCTGGCCGGAAACTTACTGCATTTCCCTGTCTGAAGCCTGGCAGAACGGACTGATCCCCATTGTGACCGATGTTGGCGCTCTGGGGGATCGTGTTGAAGATGGTGTCAACGGTTTCAAGGTTCCCATCAATCGCCCAAGCATGGTTCTGGAACGTCTCGAACTTCTACGTTCTTCCGAGCCTGTGCGTAAAAAGATTATGGCAAACATTGGTCCGCATCTTTGGACGCATGCCCGCGACTATGCGGACGGTTTGTTGAAGCTTTATCAGGATGTCGTGCCACGTCGTCCGATGGGCGTTGCGGATCTTCGTCTGGATGCAGGGCAGGTACATCTTCTACCGCACGCATCATGGCGTCATCAGGCTCCGCCGCGTCATATTTTTGATCCGCCGACCATGCGTGATCTCTCTGTCGAGCTCCCCATTCCCGTGTCGGACTGGTTCTCCATTCAGGGGGCTGAATGCTACATTGACGACGTTTGTCATCATGTTTTTGCCACGAGCGAGGACGAAGATTTCAAGGGCGCTGACGAATTCCATATCCGTGGCTGGTTCCTGCTTCCAGGTGTCAGCACTGCGGGTCGGATGCTGACTGTGCTGATTGAAGAAGGCGCGGACAGTCCGTTGATCTTCCTTGAATGCGAACGTGAAATTCGTGGTGACATTGTTGAAATGTTCAATGGATCTCCGCGTCGTTCAGGGTTCTCTGGTAAGACCGCCCTGCGTGGAAAATGGTGTGAAGGTCGTTTCCGTGTTGGTCTGATCAATGTCATCAACGGTCAGGCAGCCTTCCAGCTGACGTCTATTCAGATCGAAGTCGAGGGCGGCAAGATTGACGCGATCCATCGCTCAGCTCCTTCGAATGACGTGATTATTTCTGACTTCAATCGTGTTTCCCACAGCGATGGACTGCTCCGCGGCATCAAGCTGGCTGGTTTCCAGAAGAATGAACTGCATCCGTATGGCAGTGGTATGCTGGAAAACTTCATTGACGAATTTACAGGAGTCATTGGAGAGCCGGTTCAGGAGATTGAGCCGTTTGGAAGTATCTTTGTTCGCGGCTGGGCTTTCCTGAAGAGCCTGTCTCGCGCAGGGCAAATTTACGTTGGCCTGATTCAGACCGAGCGTGACGAAGTGACGTTGTTCGCAACAGACCGTATTGCGCGTCAGGACGTGGCAGGCGTGCATCGTGATGCTCCGCTCTGTGCAGGTTTCTCAGGTAAACTGAGCCCGATGCAGGGTTATGCCCGCCCGATGGATGGCGTTTATCGTGTCGCGCTGATCAATGTGACCGGAGATGTTTTCGGAACGCATATTACGGATCTGGTTGCTACGTTTGATGGTGGACGGATTGTATCGACAGGCCGTGAAGGTCTGACGCCGGAGCAGGCTGAGCGCTCGGAGCGGCTTTTGAATGAGAAAGCCATAGCCTGAACCTGGGGGTCAGTTTTTTATGTCCGATCCGGTTCCTGAGTCTTCTCCCGCTGCGCGCGAGCCTCGCTGGCGCCAGTTTGATGCGCAGTGGTATCTTCTGCGCTATCCGGAGGTTGGGGACTGGATGCGCGATGAAGGTCATCAGGATCTTCATGCGTTTTATCTGGAGACGGGCCAGCGCTACGGTCATTCTCCTAACCGGTATTTTGACGAGATCTGGTATCGGGAAACCTATGCAGATGTCCGCCGGGACCTGATCCAGGAAAAATACCGGTCAGGCTTTGAGCACTATTGTGCCGAGGGCTATCATGGTCATTCGGCACACTGGCTGTTTGACGAAGTCGATTATCTTCGCCGTTATCCGGAACTGACCCGACGCTCCTTGCAGGAGCAAGGGTTCTCCAACGGCTATGATCATTATCTTGAAGTTGGCGAAGCGCGCTATTACAGCGGGCATCGTTTTTTCGATGATGAACTCTGTCGCCGGCTTGCCTTACGTTATCCCGATTATTTTGATAGCCGGATTGGCCTGTTTGCATCGTGGCTCAGCCTCCCGTCTGATATTGCGGATGCGGGGCGTGTCTCCTGGTATTTTGATCCGGTCTGGTATCTGAAGCGCTATCCGGACGTTCGGCGTGATATTGCTGAAGGGCGCTATAGCAGTGCGCTTCATCATTATCTCACCAATGAAACACCGCGGCTCTTTGATCCGCAGGAAATGTTCTCCGAGCGCTTCTACGCAGACACTCATCCAGATGTTGTCGCCTGTCTGGACATGGGCTCCTTCCGCAATGGCTATGAGCACTTTCTGCTGTTCGGGGCTCATGAGGGGCGTGCGCCTGAAGCCGGTGTGGATCTTGCCGCTCATGTGAGCCGTCCCCAGGTCCGTAACGACGTGCGGAACCATCTTTATGACAGCCCTTTTGCTCATCTGGTTGCGGCCAGAATGGGTGAGGGGCAGCGTGCTTCGCTGGTCGAAACCCCTGAGATTGAGGAAAGCCAGTCCCGGCAGGTGTTCGAGCGGGAAGCGGAAGCGCTTCTTCCGGCATTGGCTCGCCATCCGCTGGATTTTACGGTCGTGGGCGTGCCGGAACTCAGTGTCATTGTCGTGGTCTATGACCGGATTGCGCTGACAATGCAGGCTCTGGCTTCATTGCGTGCAAATTACTCCGGGGCCATCCAGCTTATCGTTGTGGACTCTGGTTCACACGATCAAACACGTCGTCTGGACGAAATGGTTCACGGCGCCAAGATCTTGCACTTCAGGTATAACATTGGGTATCTGGAAGGCTGCAATGTAGCTCTTGCAGAAGTTGATGCGCCGTTTGTTCTTTATTTGAACAACGATCTACGGCTCTATCCAAACAGTGTTGCACATGCCTTGCAGCGTCTCCGTTCAAGCGATGATATTGGTGCGGTTGGTGCAAAGCTCATTCGCTCAAATATGCGCTTGCAGGAAGCTGGCTCCATCATCTGGCGTGATGGCGCAACGTATGGATATCGCCGGGAGGATAGTCCGAATCTTCCTGAAGCAAATTTTGTCCGCGACGTAGATTACTGTTCGGCAGCTTTTCTCATGGTGCGATCATCCGTTCTAATTCAGCTCGGTGGTTACGACCTGCGATATCGTCCTGCTTATTTTGAAGATACGGATCTGTGTGTGCGTATTCTCAAAATGGGTGCGCGGATTGTTTATGATCCTAATGTCGTGGTGGAGCACCTTGAGTACGGCAGTTCCGGCCCTGTAGGGTCTCAGACGCTGATCCACGCTAATTTGCGCATTTTCTCGCGGGCTCATCAGGATTTTTTGCGACAGCAGCAGCCCGCTCATATTCGAAATGCGGTGCAGGCGCGGGAGCGTCGTTCAGATCGGAAGCATATCCTGTTCATTGAAGACCGCCTTCCTTTGAGGCGTCTCGGTTCCGGGTATGTCCGTTCCAATGATGTAGTGCGGGCTATGGCGGGGCTGGGATACCAGGTCACCGTGTTTCCCCTTCTCCCAAGAGACCAGAGTGAACTGGACCTGTTTGGAGATTTCCCGGAGACGGTAGAGCTGATCGCGGATCAGCATCTTTCCACCTTCCCGGATTTTATTCAGGCGCGTGCCGGATATTACGATCTGGTATGGGTTGGCCGCACGCACAACATGGCGCGCCTCCTACCTATCATGAACGAGGCCAGCCGCTATCTGCCGACAGCGGGTGCGGTACTGGATACGGAAGTGATTTCCACGCCACGCACGCTGGAACGCATCAAGGTGCTCGATCTGCCGAAGCCGGCATTGAGCTTTGATGAGATGCTTCGGCGCGAACTGGAATGTGCTCATTACTGCCAGCAGATCGTCGCAGTGACTGAGCAGGATGCAGATCTGGTGCGTCGTGCCGGGTATGACAATGTTTCCGTGCTGGGACACGAAATGAGGACCCGTCCGACGAAGGCCGCATTCGATGCCCGGAGCGATATTCTTTTCCTTGGCGCCCTGCATGATGAAGGCGCGCCGAATCATGACAGTCTGGAGTGGTTTGTAGGGGAGGTTCTGCCTGCTCTGGATCATCTTCTGCCATCAGACGTTCGGTTCACGATTGCAGGCTTCATTCATCCCTCCGTGGATGTGAGTGCGTTTGCGCGGCATCCGCGTGTAGAGATTGTTGGTCCGGTGCATGATCTGGCACCGCTGTTCAACAGGCATCGTGTCTTCGTTGCGCCTACGCGGTTTGCGGGTGGTTTGCCTTTCAAGGTGCAGGAAGCTGCCGCATTCGGTGTGCCAATGGTTGTGACGACGCTTCTGGCGGACCAGGTGGGCTGGAAAGACGATGTTGAGTTGCTGTCTGCACCTGCCGATGATGCCAAAGAATTTGCGTCTGATGTCGCCCGTCTTTATCAGGACAGCACACTCTGGGCCCGACTGAGAAGTGAAGCACTAAAGGCGGTAGAGCGGGACTGTGCACCAGCGCGGTTCCGGCAGGATCTGTCAAAGATCCTTGAGGCGTGTATAGCTTGAAGACGCCACGCACCCGGGGCATGAAGTTTAAGGAAACAGGTGAGGCTATGTCGACAGAAGTGAAAGATCGTTCCTCTGAAACGGAGCGGAAAGTGTCTGGCCTGACCGGACGTGTTCTGGTGTGCAGTGGAGGCCGCTATGAAAGTCAGGCCAATGCCCAGATCCGTGAATCGATCATGGATGGATGGGCTGAGTGCTTTGGCGAAGAGAATGTTACGGCTGTCCACATTTCTGCGGCAGCAGCGTCCATCAAGATCCTGAAGCCAACGATTGTTTTTGCCATCGGGTCATATCTGCCGGAAAGCACCTATTTTGGCGAGGTCTGCCGTGAGGCCAAGAAAATTGGCGCTGTGACGGTTTTCTGGGCCACAGAAGACCCCTATGAGCAGGATGCGAACTATCGTATCGCCGATGACTTCGATGTCGTTTTCTCCTGTGATCGCTGGGGCCATAACTTCTATCAGCGTGATCTGGTGTTCCACCTTCCGCTGGCTGCAAGCCCGAGCCTGCATTACATGCCAATTGAAGAGAATGTCGAAAAGACGATCGATGTTCTGTTCTGCGGCGTGGCGTTCACGAGCCGTAAGGACATTGTCCGCAATCTGCTTCCGGTTCTGCGCAATCTGAACATCAAGATTGTTGGTCCTGGCTGGGGCGAACTAGGTATTGGTTTCTCGGATGCCCGTATTGAAAAATCCCAGCTGGTTGAGCTGTATCGCCGTTCCAAGCTGGTGTTGAACCTTGGCCGTTCACTCCACTTCGAGAACAAGCGGTTTGTGATTGCTCCTTCCACGCCTGGCCCGCGGACGTTCGAAGCCGCTCTGGCAGGCGCGTTTCAGGTCTTTCATGAAGATACGCATGAGCTTCGTCGGTATTATAATGCAGACGAAATTCCAGTCTTCTCAAACCGGATCGATTTTGAGCGGCTTGTGGAGAAGTATATCGGAGATGATGAAGCCCGTCTGGCTATGAGCCGTAAGGCACAGGCCAGAACCATGGAGCAGCATCTTTACAAGCACCGTATCCAGCAGGCCCTGTCGGTTCTTCAGGCTGAGGGCTTCCTTGGCTGAAAAGCGACTGGAATTTGTGATTTCATTAAAAGCCGGGCTGTTGTGCCCGGCTTTTTTGTAAGGATATTCGGAGATGCAAACCATCTGGCTTATGGCGTTGTTGCTGATCGCTGCATTTCTGGAGGTCGGCGGTGATGCCCTCGTTCGAACTGGCTTGCATACAGCCGGTCTGGGACGTGTGGGCTTTATATCAGCCGGTGCGCTTGTGCTGCTGATTTACGGAATAACCGTCAATCTTCCCGACTGGGACTTCGGGCGATTGATGGGCGTCTATGTCGCACTGTTTTTTATCGCAGCTCAGGTCGTGGCGTATTTTGCTTTTGGTCAGACCCTGACCTTACCTGTCTGCATCGGTGGACTGCTGATCGTCTCAGGTGGTGTTCTGATGACGGTCTGGCGTTGAAGGGATCAGGCCGGAAAATGAGTATCCCGGCCTGAAGTAGAGCGTTTACTTCGGCTGTGGGCCAAGGACGATCTGTGCAAGATCATCCGGGCGAACCCACTTGCTGAACGCGGCCTGCACCTGCGCAGGTGTCATGTCGTAAATCGCCTGTGCTGCTTCTGCTGGCGCATTCAGGGGCAGCCCCAGATCAATCAGATCCAGATAGCTGCCAGCCAGAGCGCCAAAGCTGGCGCGTGCCATGGGCTGGCGACGCAGCAGAGACGCCTTGGCCAGATCCAGACTTTCCTGAGAGACAGGCTGGCTGCGCATATCCTGCACATCCTTGATTGCCAGGGCGCGTGCCTTGTTCACCTTGTCAGGGTCCGCACCGAAGCTGATGCCGAAGGAGCCGCGGGTCCGGGAGTAACTGAAGGCACTTCCGGCCCCGTACACATAACCCGTGCGAACGCGCAGATCCTGCATCAGGCGGGAAGAGAACCCATCCCCAAGAATTTCGTTTCCGACAGCCAGAGCATGACGATCAGGGTCCGTGACCTTCATGCCAATGGTCTCCACGAGTTTCACGTCATCCTGTGACCGTCCCGGATCTGCGACAACAGCCTGAGAGGCCTTGCTGAGAGGAATGGACGGCAGATCAACGACAGGGGCAGGGCCTTCAGCCTTCCAGCCGCCAAAAGCCTTTTCAACCTGTTCATGAGCATCTTCAGGGCTGATGTCCCCGACAACCACAATCGTCGTCAGGTCCGGGCGATATGTGGCGGTGTAATAGGCTTTGACGTCAGCGAGCGTAATTTTGCTCAACGTAGCTGGAGTGGCCTCGCGAAGGGTCGGGTCAGTTGCAGGGACGAGTGCCCGGCGCGTGGCACGGCCAAAGCGGTAGGTTGGAGATTGAAGCTCACCCGCACGGGCCTGAATGGCTTCCATCTGCGTGACATGGAAGGCCTTTTCCGGGAAGGCAGGGTGCAGTTCGTGCTCTGCCAGCAGGGACAGGCCCTTACTGAAATTTTGGGTCAGTGTGCTGAGACTGAAACTAGGGCCAGCGCTTTCATCTGCCGAGATGTCATCAAGCGCGCTGGCAAGGGCCAGACGGTCATGAGAGGTGCTGCCATACAGGAACATGTCAGACGTCAGGCCAGCAACGCCTTCCTTGCCAGCAGGCTGCTGCAGGGATGCATTCTGCCGGATGGAGCCGATCAGCTCGACCGTATGGCTGACATGCTCGGGCTGGACCAGAAGGTGCAGACCATTCGAAAGCGTATAGGCCTTGGGAAGAGGTGCGGCGGCCGGAATGCTCAATCGTGCGAGGGCTTCTTCCGCCCATGCGGGGAGGCTGACTTTGCCTGATGGTGGTGTGTTGAAAGACTCTGCGCCGCCAAATCCTTTACCGCCAATGGCTTTGCCCTTTTCACTCGGCGTCAGGGTGGCGCTGATGGCGTGTTGTGGATCAAGGAGCATTTTGGCCAGCTCATCCACCTGTGCCTTCGTGACGTTCCGGAAGGCCGCGATCATATCATCCGGGCTTTCAAGATGCTGGATGGCGACAGCCTGGGACCAGTTCTCTGCGAGTTCCGAAATGCTATTTGCATTGAACTCCAGAGACGCAATCTCTTTGCGACGGGCTGCTTCAATCAGGTCCGCGGGAATTCCGTTTTTGCGAAAGCCATCCATAAGAGACGCAAGCGTCCGGCGGAGCTCGTCCGGATTTGCTCCCTTGGGGAATCCTGCGTAGGCGACAGCGAGGCCAGCCTGTGCATCCGGGTCATACATGAACCCTGCGTCAAGAGCCTTACCGTCCGGCACCAGACCGAAAAGCACACTGCGCTGGCTGGCAATGGCATCGGCCAGTAGGGTTACGGCAGCATAGTTCGGGTCACGTTGCCCTGGCATCCGCCAGGCCATGGTGACAAGGCCGATGGGTAGATCTGTATCCAACGACAGGGACTGTGCCTTGGCTGGCGTGGGTGTGACAGCCGCGCGGGCTGGAAGTGTAGCCGCTGCAATATTGCCAAAGGCTGCCTGAACTTTCTTCAGGGTGTCCTGCGGGTCCACATCGCCGGTGATAACGAGGATGGCGTTGTTGGGAGCATACCAGGAGTTGTAGAACTGCTTCAGCAGCGGGGCAGTCGTGGCATCGAAAGAGGGACGCGTGCCGAGTGCGTCGTGCTCGTAGGGTGTGCCTGCGTAAAGTGCAGCGCGCACCTGAGAGAGATAGCGGTAGATGGGGCTCGACAGGTCGCGTGAGACTTCCTGCTCGATGGCGCCTCGTTCATGGGCCCACTCTTTTTCTGTGATGTTCAGCCCGCGCATACGACCGGCTTCGATCCGCAGAAGGACATCAAGGTCCGCAGCAGGAGCCTTGAAATAGTATTGGGTGACGTCAGACGTCGTATCGGCGTTATCATTATTGCCGAGCTGAGCGCTGATGGTGGAAAGCTGGTCCCGTGAGAGTGTTTCGGAGCCGTTGAACATCATGTGCTCAAGGGCGTGTGCCGTTCCCGGAAAACCCTTGGGTGCGTTGACGGAGCCCACTTCATAATTGAGCATCGTCTGTACGACGGGTGCCAGAGTATCCCGCACAATCACGACACGCAGGCCATTGTGCAAGGTGGCGCGGGTGACGGAGGCCGGTGCTGCCGTGGCAGCCTGAGGCACCGCAGGGGCAGCACGTGCGCCCGTCAGGAGAGGCGGGGCCAGCATGGAGGCTGCGAGCAGTGTCACACGTGTCAGGCGGGAGAAACCGGGCATAGGTTATTAACTTCCTACGGGTAAAATGTTCTGCCAAGCAGTAAATCGACTGTCAGGGATGCTGTCTACCGAGGGAGGATTGCTGAAGGATGAATAAAAAATCATGTGACGCGGTCAATCAGAGGCCGCTAAGAACAAAACTACTATGACCGCTTCCAATTTTATCGTCCGCTTTGATGACTGGCTGATTGACCGGCTTTTTCAGCCCGTCGCGAACAGACTGCCGTCAGTTCTTCCCGTTGTGCAGTTGGGTATGAGCTTTCAGCTCGGCTCGCTGATGCTGAACGGCGCAGCGCTGCTTCTGCCGATTGTGCTGTTTGGCGCAACGATGGGTGGTGTGGTGGATACATCGCTGATCTGGTTCATGAACCTTGCATTCTTTCTGGGCATGAAAAAAACGATCCCGATGATCCGGCCAAACATGCTGAATCCCCTTCGCCCCATGATGCTGAGCATGCGGATGATCGCCATGGCATTTCTCATTTATCAGCTTTTCCGCAGTCTGGACGGGGTCGGCATTGGCTGGATTCTGTCTCAGCTCATGACACTGTCTCAGCTGACATTTGTGATCGGTCTGTATTTTGTGGCCTGCCAGCCTCAGCCACCCCGACAGCGGATGTCTTCGCGGACGGGCCCTATCATTGAAGGCGTCTGGGCCGGGAACGGTAGTATTCGCTGAAGGAGACGGGCAGTGAGAATCCTTCACTGTCTTCTAACGCGGGAGTTCGCGGGCACTGAGCGTCACGTTGCGGAGCTCGCGAACCAGCAGGCTCTGACACATGACGTGACGGTGCTTCTGGAGCGCCATACCGCTGATCTTCGAACAGGAGGAGATATTGCGCATCACTTTTCACCCTCAGTCCGTATCGTAAGGGCTTATCGCGCAGGATATCTGCCGACATTGACAGCGCTGGTATGGAACGAGACCTTCGATATCATCCATACTCATCTGGGTAAGGCGTCGATCCGGGCAGGGGTTTTGAAGACTCTGGGACTGATGGGGGAGACCCCCGTCATCGGTACACTCCACAATGCTTATCGTGCCAGAACTTATGGAAAGCATGACGGCCTGATCTGCATTGCCCGGTGGCAACAGGCCAGCCTGCCGGCGGGCTGTCGAAACCAGAGCGCAGTGATTGCAAACTGGACCATTCCGTCCGTCCTCTGCCATCCGGAGCGTACCAGACTTCGGGAAGGCTTCCGGCAGGAGCATCGCCTTCCACCGGAAGCTTTTGTGATCTGTGCCGTTGGAAGAATGGTGGAAGAGAAACGGTTTGATTGTCTCCTTCAGGCCTGGAGACAGGCTATTCTGCCACCTGACACGTATCTTGTTCTGATTGGGGACGGCCCAGAACGTGCGCGGCTTGAAAACGTCTGTACCGGTTACAGGGATCGTATCATTTTCGCGGGCTACCGGTCAGATGTGCCGGACGTGTTCTGTGCGTTTGACGGATTTGTTCTGCCCTCCAGACGGGAGCCATTCGGGCTAGTGCTGCTGGAAGCGATGGCGGCAGGATTACCGGTATGCGCGACAGCAGCAGGTGGTGTTCTGGATATTCTTGAAAATGTATCCGACTGTCTGGTTAAGCCGGATTGCATCGACGCTCTTGCCGCCGGGCTTGTGCGCCTGAGGCAGCAGCCGGGCAGAACATGGGACCTGTCCTTCCATGTTCTGGAAGAACAGGCCTTAAAGACAGAGCAGTTCTATCGCCGTTTCTGCTGAGTATCGCGATCAGAGATCGTAGTGTTTGGAGACGTAGCTGGAGAGGCCATTCGGATTGTGCATGATGTGCCAGCTTTCTGAAAAAGACGGCACGAACTGGAACAGGAAGACCAGCAGCGACAGGAAAAACAGCAGCATTCCTTTGCCGACAAACTGGATACGCCGCCAGAAATAGAGTGGCGGGATCAGGATCCAGAATGCAGAGCCGGGACGGAAGCCCGCGGCGAGCAGGGCGCGGCGATCTGTTAGCATGGACGTGAAGATGATCGCAAAGCTGAGAAGAACGGCGATGATGCTGGACTGGCGGTCAGGGATGTTGCCGAACCAGGCCAGAACATTGACGATCATGCTGCTGACGAAGGGGCCAAGAATACTCAACCAGGCCCAGCGGTTCGAGACCCTGCTGGGGGGCAGAGCAGGCGGGACCCCTTCGGGCTGGGGCGGCCAGAACGCGCAACTGCCTGCCGGATGCCATTCCGCACCGAAGGCCTCAGTCCAGCATAGAGTTGAGTGCTCAATACTGCCGGTCGAGATGAGGGCACGCATACCATCTTCAGAAAGCGGGCCTTTGCGGCTTCCGTGTTCTTCGTAAAACCAGCTCACAGTCCGTCCTTGGTTTGGGCAGTTGTCATCATGCTGACAGAATGGCGGCTCAATCTGACTGAAAGAGATGTCTCAGGCAATACTGAAGGCTTCAATCTGCTGGGAAGGGTCAAGTGATGAGAAAATATTCGTTTGGTTTAATGGCTGTTCTTTGTCTGGGGATAAATCCGGCTTTTGCATCAAAGGCCACTAACTTTCAGATCAAACTCGCGTCTCCCACAACAGTTGACCGCCAGACAGTGCTTTATACCTGTCAGGGAAACGGTGATGCGGCCAAGGAGCTTCTCTCACGCCTGCCGCAAAAACGCGTTGCCGTTCAATATATCAATGCAGATGCCATCAGTCTGGCTGTCCTGCCAATTGAAGGGCACACGCAGGTGTTTTCAAACGTCATTGCTGCGGATGGCGCCAAATATGCTGCGGCACAGTATGTCTGGTGGAACAAGGGAAATGACGCGTTCTTTTCCAGTGAGATGGACGACAAAGCACTTGTAACGTGCCATGCCGTTTCAAAATAAAGATATCATGTCGGTATCGTTTCAATTTTTCAGCAAACATGCATGATGCGGGCTTATCACGACTGATAAGGAAAGCAGGTCATGTCCGTTGTCTGCATGCAGGAATTTCTTGAAAAGCTCCCTAAGGCTGAACTTCATGTTCATCTGGAAGGAACGCTGGAAGCGGACTTGAAAATCAAGCTGGCTGAGCGGAATAATCATCCTCTCAGGTCCAGCTCTGCTGAAGAAATTCGACAGGGTTACGTCTACCATGATCTGCCCTCTTTTCTGACGCTGTATTACGAAGGCGTCGAGCTTCTGCAGACCGAGCAGGATTTTCATGACCTCTGCTATGACTATCTGAAAAAAGTCGCGCAGCAGAATGTTCTTTATACTGAGATGTTTTTTGACCCGCAGCTTCACACCCGTCGCGGGATAGCATTTGGAACAGTCATCCGGGGCTTCAATGCCGCGCAGGAGGAAGCAGAGAAGGACTTCGGTATCCGCTCTCACCTCATCATGTGCTTCATACGTGAAATGAGTGCGGATTCTGCCGACGAGACCTTTACCCAGGCTCTCCCTTATCTTGAGAGACCGGGTCGGAGCCGCATTATTGGTGTGGGTCTGGATTCAGACGAAAAGGGTAATCCGCCAGCCAAATTTGCGAAAACATTCGCCCGGGCAAGAGCGCTGGGCCTTCACTTGACCATGCATTGTGATCTCGATCAGCAGAATACGCATGAGCATATCCGGCAGGCTCTTCAGGATCTGGGCAGCGAGCGCCTCGATCATGGACTGAATGTGCTGGAAACGCCCGAACTGATTGCGATGGCTCGGGACAAGGGCGTGACATTCACGCTGTGCCCGTCTCCGAACGATGTCATCAGGCCGGGGCGGTCCCGTCAGGATATTCGGGACATGCTGGCAGCGGGACTGAAAATCACCATCAACTCCGACGACCCGGGTTACATGCAGAGCGTGTATATGACGGAGAGTTTCGCCAAGGCTCAAAGTGCAGCGGACCTGACACAAGACGAACTCATACAGATTAGCCGAAATGCCTTTCAGGCGGCCTGGATTTCGGACGACGAGCGGGCGCTTTATCTCGACGCACTGGAAACATTCGCGCGAAACCATAGGGTTGAGATGTCATCCTGAACGTGGAGCGCAGCGACGTCCCCGAGATTTATGCCCTTTGCCACAGGGCATAAATCTGGAAGTTTAAAAATAAAATCAGGAATTATTATTTATTAAAAAATTCAAATATTTTTTATTATTTCTGATAAATTACCAATAAAGTATAAATTGAGAAACTCAGGTATTAATTAGATACAAAACAAGAATTGATTATCTTTCTTTTAAAGCGACTATCGTCGCATGGCACCAATCGCTCCTGTTCTGTCCCGTCTGTCTCAGCATATGCAATCGGCAGCGCTATGGAGCGTCATTGGCCTCCTGCGCAGTGTGGGGCCGCAATACGCCTCGACAGCGGGCGGCTGGTTGATGCGGAATGTCGGAATGAGGCTCCGGGCAACCCACATTGCGGATCGGAACCTTCAACTCGCTCTGCCTGACTTATCCTTGCCGGAACGACAGCAGATTATCCGGGATGTGTGGACGAATCTGGGGCGGAACGTGACAGAACTCCCCCATCTTGCATCCTTTACCCGTACGGAAATGGGACCGGGATGGGAGATTGAGGGTGAAGAGCATATCGATGCCTTGAAAGAGAACGGCTCACAGGCTTTGTTTTTCTCAGGGCATCTGGGGAACTGGGAGCTCATTCTGCCCATCGCAACCAGTCTGGGTATGCCAGTTGCGGGTTTTTATCGGGCCTCGTCCAATCCGGTCATCGATCTTGTGACGCAGACAATGCGACAGAAGGCTCTCGGCCCGACCGGGACCATGTTTCCTAAAGGACCCAAGGGGGCCCGGCAGGCCTTAACACATCTTCAAAGCGGTGGCTCACTGGGTTTTCTGGTCGATCAGAAAATGAATGACGGGCTGGCCATCCCGTTTCTGGGACGGGATGCCATGACGGCGCCAGCGGTGGCGCAATTGGCCTTACGCTTTAATCTGCCCATCATACCCGTCCATATCGTGCGACTGGGGAACGGTCGGTTCCGTATGGTGTGTGAAGCCCCGCTTCAGGCTGAACGAACAGGCGATCGTCATGCGGATATCCGGTCAATCTGCGTCGCCATGAACGAGACGCTGGAGCGGTGGATCCGCGAAAGGCCAGGAGCGTGGCTTTGGCTTCATCGCCGCTGGCCCAAAGAGCAGGTCGCTCTTCCCGCCGTCTGAAAAAAGCCCCGCGGCCGGATGGCAGCGGGGCTTTTGTGTTTCAGGGGAGAGGATGTCCGCTGACAGGAGCCTGTGGGCTGCCAATCAGATCAAGGATCTGCTTTTCAAGTTTCGGAACATTGATGCGCAGGACAACTTCGTTCTTGCGCTCGCCCAGACCTGGCTCGTAGCCCGGCGTCCAGGACACAACGTCACCGTAGCCAGGGCCAAACTGGCTGTTCACATCCACGAACAGATCCTGCTTCTCCGTGATGATGCTCGGGTCCAGCCAGACGGATGCTGCAATTTCATCCCAGAGCGGGAAGCCGCTCAGATGCCACTTCATGACATGCCCGACGGGCGTGCCTGTGGCTTCCAGCTTCTTCAGAAATTCCGGCGTGAGTTCGGTATCCGTTGAAGGATCGGCCGGAACCATCACGATGTGCTTCCATGGTGCGCGAAGGGCCGCACTTGCGCTTTCCGGGTCCAGACGGAAATTGAATTCACGACGGGGGCTATTCAGGAATTCACGCGCGAACTGGTGTGCCACAACGCCGGGCCGTGTCTGGCGCGGGTTCAGGCCACCGCCCATGTAAACGAGTTCTTTTGCAAGGCCCGCAAATTCCGGATCAAGCGTCTGTGCCAGTGCGATGTTGGTCATCGGACCCGTTGCAATGATGCTGACCTGTCCTGGATATTGGTGAACCATCCGAATGAGGAAGTCAGCTGCGCGCTCGGTTTCTGGCTTCTTGACCGGATTGCCGTATGGCAGGTCTGGAACAACATCCGGGCCATGATAATAGGGAAGTGGCTGCTCGGTCTTTTCGACCCATTTTTTCATCCATACCCCTTTCCAGATCAGCTTTCCGTAAAGGGCTTCCCAGCGGTCCGTCAGCTTTTCCGAGTTCAGGAACGGGTAGGTGGCGCCCGGAACAACGGGAATGTCTGCCCGGCCTGCCACTTCCACACCACGAAGCGCGTCATTCGTCGCTTCTTTCTGCCAGACGTCACCCGTGACAGTCGTGATGCCAAGCACGCGGACATTGGGGGCCTTGATGATCATCCACTGGGCAATGCTGAAGCCGTCATCGTCAAAAATGACAAGGCGCGGGTCAGCTTTCGCCTGCGCGGAGGCTGCCAGCAGGCCGCCAGCGACCAGTCCAAGTGCCAGCGTGCGGCGTAGGGCCTTCCGCGTTTTTCTAAAACGTTCCGGCTTCGGGACGGTGGGGTGAAGGGGCATGGGCAGAGGGTTCCATAGCTGGTGGCAGGCAAGGACGTGACAATACCGCAAAGGAAATCATTGCACAGAGGCAACAGGACGTTCCATGCGAACGCAATTCTAGAACGCGAGTGGCCCGTTGTCCTTGACTTCCTTGATGACAAAAAACGTCCGTGCCTGTCGCACTCCCGGAAAGGCAATGAGCTTTTCTGCGTGAAGCCGATTGAAATCCGCCATGTCTTCCACACGGATCTTCAGCAGATAATCGAAATCGCCCGCGACCAGATGACAGTCCAGCACCATTGGCATGGTTTTTACAGCCTCTTCCAGTTCCGCGAAGCTCTCGGGAGTGGACCGGTCCAGCACGACGCCAACCAGAGCGATCGTTCCCAGCCCGACTTTGACGGGATCAATCTCGGCCCGAACGCCACGGATATAACCGTCCTGAAACAGTCTCTGGGTACGCCGATGACATGTGGCGGCGCTCACGTTCACACGCTCGGCCAGTTCGGCATTGGACATGCGCCCGTTGCCTTGCAGAAGGCGAAGAATGTTCCGGTCGATTGCGTCCAGATCCGGTATGATGGAATCTTTCATTATTTCCTCAAATTATAAGAGAAACATCCATTAAAATTCTATTTTAAGATTAAAATACAGAAATTATTGCCTAAATTAGAAAGCACCTTCGAAGAATATTTTACTACTGCTTTCGGGTGTAAACACCTTGGGAGGCTGTCTGTGAACCTTGAGAAATTTGAGCGCTATCCGCTGACTTTTGGGAAAACGGCTATTGAGCATCTTCCACGTCTGAGCGAAGCCCTGGGTGGCAAAGTGCAGATCTATGCCAAGCGTGAAGATTGCAATTCGGGCATGGCGATGGGGGGCAACAAGCTCCGCAAGCTGGAATATATTGTTCCGGATATTTTGGCCTCTGGCGCAGATACGCTGGTCTCTATCGGCGGTGTGCAATCCAATCATACCCGCATGGTCGCAGCGACTGCTGCCAAGCTGGGCATGAAATGCGTTGTCGTGCAGGAGAAGTGGGTCCCGCATTACGACGCTGTTTATGACCGTGTCGGCAATATCCTCATGACGCGCCTCATGGGGGCTGAGTCCCGCATTGTGGAAGATGGTTTTGATATTGGTATCCGTCAGAGCTGGGAAGATGCCATCCAGTCCGTGAAGGATGTTGGCGGAAAGCCCTATGCCATTCCGGCTGGTGCATCCGTTCATCAATATGGCGGCGTTGGTTACGCTGCTTTTGCGGAAGAAGTTGCGGAGCAGGAAAAGGAACTCGGCTTCACGTTCGATTACATTATCGTCTGTGTCGTAACGGGCTCGACGCAAGCGGGAATGATTGTCGGATTTGCCGCGCAGGACCGTGCGGATCGGGTCATTGGCATTGATGCCTCCGGAACGCCCGAGCAGACGCGCGAGCAGGTGCGGGAGATCGTGGACCGCACAGCCGATCTGGTGGAACTCGGGCGGACAGTGCGGAACGATGAGATCGTGATCCTCGAGGACTACGCCTATCCCGCTTACGGCGTCCCCTCTGAAGAAACGAACGAAGCCATTCGGCTGGCGGCCCGTACGGAAGCCATGATGACGGACCCTGTTTATGAAGGGAAATCCATGCAGGGCCTGATTGATCTGACGAAGAAGGGATATTTCCCGGACGGGTCAAAGGTTCTGTACGTTCATCTGGGTGGCGCACCGGCCCTGAACGGCTACAGCTATTATTATCGCAACGGCTGATGCAGCCATAAAAAACGCCGCGTCCCAGGTTGGGGCGCGGCGTTTCTGTTTTCCGACGATAAGGCCAGATTTTAGCTGTTGTGACCGTTCAGTTCACGCAGCACATCTGCCGGACGCATTGGCAGATGGCGCAGACGCACACCAATGGCGTTGAACACGGCATTACCGATGGCAGGCGCCACAACCGTCACACCCGGTTCACCAAGGCCCGTAGGCTTTTCGGTGTTCTGGACGAACTCGATATCCATGTCCGGCACGTCCGGAAGGCGGACCGGCGTGTAGGTGTTGAGGTTACTGTCCTTGATCGTACCGTTGACGATCTCGGTGCCTTCAAACAGTGCCATGCTCAGACCCCATAGAGCTGCACCCTCGGTCTGTGCCAGTGCGCCACCCGGATCAACGATCGTGCCAGCATCCAGAACCAGCCAGAGCTTCTGACAGGTGATGACGCCGGTCTTGCGATCAACGTGGACCTGTGCCGCTCCAGCCGTCCAGGTCGGCATACCGCGTTCCTGTCCGAAGCTTGTGGCAATACCAATGCCAGTGTCTGCCGGAAGCTGCGTCTTGCCGTAGTTAATCTTGTCGGCAAGGCGCTGAAGGGCTGCGGCCTGCCGCTTGGCGCCGCCTACAGCATTGGGAGCGGAGCCTTCGTTCCGTCCTGTAGCTGTGAACATGGACAGGCGGAATGCCAGCGGGTCCTGCTTCGTCTGGTGAGCCAGTTCGTCAAGGAAGGACTCAAGCGCCCAAGGAGTCCAACCTGCGGACACGGAACGGAGCCAGCCCGGACGGAAAGTCTTGTTGGCCAGATCGTTCGTGATGGCACGGACGCGGGTTGGCCCGGTTTCGTACCAGTGATCAGCGCCCGCAATCGCAAACGGATCGTAGGACTTGCCGTCTTCACCCTTGGCCAGAAACGCCGGTGCCATGACGAGTGTGGGCCAGCCTGCTGTTGCAGCGTAATCCATCGCCACAATCTTCTTCTGGTCTGCATCAAGGGCGACGCGAACCGTCTGAAGAGATGGGGAACGAATGGAGTCAAACGCCATATCGTCCGAACGTGTCAGGATCAGCTTGACTGGTGCACCACCAATGGCCTTGGACGCCAGAGCCGCCGGAATGGAATAGTCACCGTTCAGGCGACGACCAAACCCGCCGCCCAGCAGGTAAGTGCGCATGACAACCTGCTCTTCAGGCACCTGAAGCGCCTTGGAGAGCTGCGGCAGAACGAGAGACTGCCACTGGTTGCCGGTATGGATTTCCCACATGCCATCAATATGACGGGCCACTGCATTGACTGGCTCAAGCTGGTAATGCGCGACGGAGGCACAGGTGTAGCTGCGTTCGAAGGAGTGTGCCGGATGGGCAAATGCCTCGTCCACGCCCTTATCGTTGAAGACGCGAGCGCCAGTGCTCTGATCTGCAATCAGCTTGCGGCCATGCTCGATGATGTCTGCTTCCGAGACATTGATCGTCGGACCGGGATTCCACTGAACCTTTAGAACGTCCGCAGCTTTTATAGCGGCGGGATAGGTCTTGGCCAGAGCCACAACCCAGCCCGGAACGATGCCAGATGGATCATCCAGAACAACATAGCGAATGTAGCCGGGGATCTTCTTGGCTTCGCTGTCATCGACGGACTGCACCTTCGCGGCGTAGCGCGTCGGCGGCATCTTGGGGCGGCCATAGACCATCCCTTCGAGCTTCACGTCGATGCCGTAGATTGCTTTGCCGGTCGTTTTGTCCGGAATATCCAGAGCAGGAACCGGCTTGCTGATCAGGCGGCGCTCACTGGCGGGCTTGAGCGGCAGCTTGGCCATTTCGTCAGCCGTGAAGCTGCGCGTCGGCTTGGCTTTGGAAACGATCTCGCCATAAGAGACGCTCTTGCTGCCTGCCGTGACCGTGCTGTTGCGGGCAACGCATTTGTCCGGCGTTGTGCCGAGCAGCTTTGCGCCTTCCTCCAGCATGATCGTACGGGCAGCGGCACCAGCCTGACGGAACGTGTCCCACGTATCCCAGACGGACCAGGAGCCGCCGGTCACGAACTTGCCAGCCCATTTCGGAGCGGTGTCCACTTCCGTGATCTTGATGTGATCCCAGTCGGCTTCCATTTCGTCCGCAATGATGCGGGCGAGGGCGGTGCCGACATGCTGACCCATCTCGGCACGGACAACATTGACGTTGATGGAGCCGTCCGGCGCGATGGCGCACCACATGTTCGGCTCGAACGCGGCTTCCGGCGGCATAGCAGACGGATAGGTCTGCGCAGCTTCGGCCTTGCGGGCGAAGCCGAACATCAGACCTGCGCCTGCTGCCGTCATCAGAAAACTGCGGCGAGACAGGCGGCCTGCGTCGGATCTCTTGGCGATCTGTTCGATCTTAGCCATTGGTGGCGCCTCCCTGCTGCGCGGCAGCTGCTTCCTTGATGGCCTTGCGGATGCGGACATACGTCATGCAGCGGCAGAGACTGCCGCCCATGACGCCGTCAATCTCTTCATCCGTCGGCTTCGGATAATCTTTCAGAAGGCTTGCGGCCTGCATGATCTGGCCGGACTGGCAGTAGCCGCACTGCGGCACCTGCTGGTCACGCCAGGCGACCTGCACGACGTGATTGCCTTCCGGATCGAGACCTTCGATCGTGGTGATCGAGGCGCCTTCGATGGAAGACAGCGGGGTGATGCAGGACCGTGTGGCGCGCCCACCGACATGAACGGTGCAGGCACCGCATTCGCCAATGCCGCAGCCAAACTTGGTGCCGGTCAGGTTCAGTTCATCCCGCAAGACCCACAGCAGAGGGGTATCATCCGGTGCATCGACCGAAACAGGCTGTCCGTTGAGTTCAAATTTCGTGGTCATATTTCGTTTTCCCTGTCCTGCCCGGATCAGTGCGAGGCGTTAACGGGCGGTGCGGACAGCGTGGCGCGGGCAGCCGCGGCCTTCTTTTCCAGATCCGTCCAGGGGGGCAGAGTGGTGCGGGTGCGGCGGAGATACGCGGCGATGCGGGCCATGTCATGGTCCGAAAGGGCCGTGTAGAAGCTTGGCATAGCAATATTGTCCTGACCTTCGGCAGCGCCGATGCCATGCAGCATCACCTGGAAGAGATTGTTCGGCTCATCCAGCCACAGCGCGTTGTTCAGAGCCAGTTCCGGGCGGCCAGAGACCGGCATCGGGCCGGAATTGTAATGGCAGGCGCCACAGGCTCCCTGATACAGGCGCGCATCGGCATCCAGTGTCTGCGGGCCAGTCAGATCCTTGCCGGACATCTGCATGGCGCGAGCAATGGCAGTCTGATCGCCCTGAGAACGCTGGGCAGCCTTCGCGACGTCTGCATAATAATGAGCAATGGCATGCACATCGTCTTCCGGAATTTTGGACAGGAAGCGATGCGGCACTGGCGACATCGGGCCAGCAGCGGAGCCATGGAGCGGGGCCACACCAAAGCGCAGGTACTGGAAAAATTCGTCTTCCGTCCAGACAACCGGAGTTGGGTTGTGGTCGTTCAGCGGTGGCGCAATCCAGCCATCAATGACAGCACCGTCATAAGCATGGCTCAGCTTCTCTGCACCCAGAAGGTTACGCGGCGTATGGCAGGCACCACAATGGGCGTTACCTTCGGCCAGATAGGCCCCGCGGTTCCATTGCGCATCATGCTTCGGGTCGTTCTGGTAGCGGCCTGGCGTAAAGAACAGGAGCTTCCAGAAACCCTGACCAATCAGACGGATGTCGATCGGGAAGGGGACCGTGTTGTCACGCGGCTTCAGGTGCACGGCCGGACGCGTCATCAGATACGCATACAGGTCCGAGACGTCCTGATCGTTGACCTTCGTGAAGTGGTCGAACGGGAACGCCGGATAAAGCTGTGAACCATCACGGGCAATGCCCTTGTTCATGGCGCGCTTGAAGGCTTCCAGAGACCAGTTACCGATACCCCATTCAGGGTCAGGCGTGATGTTGGAAGAAAAGATGTCACCGAATGGGGTGGCCATCTTGAAGTCACCGGCCAGTTCGGGGCCGGGGGTGCCATCCACGCGGGTGTGACATTCGGCACAGTATCCACCGGCGGCAACGATTTCGCCACGCTTGATGGCGTCTGAGGAAAAAGAGGCCGCAGCGGGAGGGGAGATGGGGGCGATTGCGGGGTACCACGCATAGGCGAGGAAACCGAGGCCGCCCACTGCACCGAGGCCCACAATACTGGCGGCTATCCGTTTGAGCATTCTTGTACTGTCCCGGCACTGTTTGAAAAACTGCCGTCCACAACGTGACGGATGATTGTTCCCCTCAATATGGCACGGGCACCAGAAAGGGAAGATTGAGATAACTCAAAATTCGGTCTGATCGAGGTCAAAGTGCAGTTTTCATCGGGGGCGGGTTTCAATGTCACACAAATGGGGACGGTGTTCACTCAAATTCACGAGATGATGCGCCAATATTCATATTTCAGAATAGGGATTTTATTAGTCCTATATCGGCGTGTCATTGTCTGTTCACTCTTGAAAAAACGATTCGGAGTGATTGAATATTTTGTCACTCGGTGCCAAAATGAATTCGTTCTTCTGGGGCTGTTCGCAATCCTGTCGCATGAAAAGAAGAACCTCCCTGTTTCCGAGCGCATCTGAGCCGGAGTAGAGTGGGGCAGATCGTTGTGTGAAAGGGCGGCTCATTATCATTCGTCCGACTTACGTCCGGAGCCTCGCTGGAGGGGCTCTGGTGCTGTCCATTGTGTTGGCTCTGTGCTGCGGCCGTTACCCGCTGTCTCCGCATCGTGTGGTGATGGTGCTTGGTCGGTTGCTTCATCTCTGGGGTGGGCAGGATCCTGTTGCCGATGCTGTGGTCCAGCAGGTTCGGTTGCCGCGTGTTCTGGCCGGAATTCTGGTGGGAAGTGCGCTATCCTGCGGTGGCGCAACCTATCAGGTCGTTCTTCGAAATCCCCTTGTTTCGCCTGATCTTCTGGGTGTTCTGAGTGGCTCCGCTTTTGGGGCGGCACTCATGATTGTTCTGGGTGCGTCACCTGCATGGATTCAGATCGGTGCGTTTGCTGGTGGTATCGTGGCCGTGGGGTCTGGAATTTCCATTTCCCGTCTGTTGCCACAGGGGGGCCTCCTGACATTGCTGATGGGTGGCCTTGTGGCCAATGCGGTTTTCACAGCGCTTCTGTCTCTTGTGAAATATACCGCTGATCCGATGGATCAGTTGCCTGCTGTTGTGAACTGGCTACTGGGAACACTGTCCCAGACGGGATGGAAAGAGCTTTCCTGGTTGACTGTTCCAGTGCTTGTTCTGGTTGCGGTGTTGGTTTTACTTGCGCCTTTACTGGATGTACTTTCTCTCGGAGACGATGAAGCGCGGAGTCTTGGGGTTCCCATTCAGATTATGCGGCCTTTCGTCATTCTGCTTGCGACGCTGGCCTGTGCCATGACGATTTCCATGGCGGGTATTATTGGCTGGGTCGGGCTTCTGGTGCCTCACATTTCCAGAATGCTGGCGGGCGCAGAGCATCGGCGGATGATGCCGGTCTGTGCCTTGCTGGGAGCTGCCGGTGTTCTGCTGGCGGATACCGTGTCGCGCAGCCTAACCTCCGGAGAAGTGCCACTCGGGATCATGACGGAGCTTTTCGGTGCCCTTGCCTTTATTCTCGTGCTCCGGCGTCTCCGCGGGGACGCGACATGAGTCGGGATTTTCTCTCCTGCCAAGGTATTACGCTGAAACGATCGCCTCGATCCGTGGTGCTGAATGATGTCAGCCTGACGTTCCGGCGTGGTGAACTGATTGGGCTTCTTGGCCTTAATGGTGCGGGCAAAAGCACCCTTTTGCGCATTCTGATGGGGTTGCTCAAACCGACGTCCGGTGAGGTGTATCTTGAAGGTACGTTGTTATCATCTCTGCGGCCTTTAGACGTGGCGCGGCGTCTGGCGTATGTGCCCCAGGCACACGCGATGACGTTTCCTTACACGGTTCGGCGGATGGTCGAACTGGGGCGTATTCCCCATCATGGCGTGGCAGGGCGCCTCGGAGCGGAAGACCGGCTCCGCGTTGATCAGGCCATGGATCGTCTGGGACTCCTGCCCTTGGCAGAGCGTCCGGTGACGGAGCTGTCTGGCGGCGAAAAGCAGCGTGTTGTGCTGGCGCGAGCCCTTGCGCAGGAAGCTGTCGGGCTTCTTCTTGATGAGCCGATGAGCGGCCTGGACTATGGTCATCAGCTTCGTTTGATGAGTCTGCTTGCAGAACTGGCCGCTGAAGGACATCTCATTCTTCTGACGTCCCACCGGCCAGAAGAATTCTTTTCCGCCGGCCATCGCGCTCTTATTTTAGAAGAAGCGCAAATTGTGGCGGACGGCCCACCCGAGCTTATTGTGACGGCTGAACGGATGTCCCGTCTTTATGGCGTTCCTCTGGCGCAGATTGATCATGCCGGGAAACGTTTTTTCCATCGTGAGGAGAGTGAATGATGAGACTGTCTCGACTGGCTGGAGGGCTTCTGGGTCTTTCGCTCATGGCCACCACAGCATTTGCTGCTCCTCCCACACGTCTGGTGGAGGGATGGTATGCCCATAACGCCACGCTCATTATGCTCGGCGCGCAGGACAAGATCATCGCAACGGTCGCCAAGCCATCAATCATGCCGTGGATGTTCCGTCTGGTGCCATCTCTTTCCAAAGCACAGCCTCTGGACCCGGGAAATCTGAACGGAGAAGAGCTTTTACGTCTCGCGCCGGATCTGGTGTTTGTCACAGCGTCGAGCCATTCCGTCGCGGCGCTCTCCAAGGTTGGTCTACATGTTGTCCCTGAGGGCTTTGATCGTTTCATAGGGCTGCTGGAATGTGTGGATAGCACGGCCACCCTTCTTCAGACGCCCCTGGCGACGCAGCGCGCGCAGGCTTATCGTGTGGCTTTCCTTAAGGAAATTTCGCAGGCCGCAACCAACCCGCAAGGGCCCAAAGTCCTTCACGTTGAATCTCTGAAACCTCTGCGCGTGGATGGAGATCAGAGTATTATCGATCAGTGGATCCGTTCTGCTGGTGGACGCAATGCGGCTGTGGGCGTGCATGGGAACAAGCAGCCTGTCTCTGTCGAGCAGGTGCTCTCCTGGAACCCGGACATTATTATTGTGGGCGCCAATGCAGGCGATCCTGCCCAGCTTGCCAGCGATGGCGTCTGGTCTCAGCTCGCCGCTGTCAAAGCTGGCCGTGTTTACCGCAATCCGGCGGGAATTTTCCCATGGGATCGGTACAGCCCTGAATTGCTTTTGCAGGTCGACTGGGCCCGTCAGATTGTTCAGACGGGTCATGTGGATGAGGCAGGAATGATTGCAAAGATGCAGCAGTTCTATCGTCAGTTTTACGGAATTACGCTCCGGACTGAGGATGCGCGTCGCATGCTTGCAGCTCTGCCGCCGGAGTGACACGATACGGCAGAGTGATACGGTGAAAATCGTTTCAGATACTGATCCGTAACTGCAAGGAAGCCTTGAATGACCCGGACCACGCCTTTCCCTTATGGTTCTTTCTGGAAGAAAGTGTGTCTGGGGAGTGCTTTGCTGGCTGGCACGGTTTTTGGAGGCATGGCCCAAGCGGCACCTGCTCTGATGCCTGTGCCGCAATCCGTCTCGGCGTCCAATGGTGTGGCATCCCTTGCAGGAGGTGTCCGGATTGTCTGGGCCACCCCACCGTCACCCCTTTTGCAAAGAGCCGCAGCCCGTTTTTCTCAACGCCTCGGTGCTCTGACAGGCGCACCTTCTGCGCATGGTGGCCCGTACGTTCTGCATATTAGTGCATCTTATGATCCGGCCTATCTCACGGTTGGTGCCAAAGAGCATTATGCTCTCACGACATCAGCGGATGGCGCCCATCTGGAAGCTGATGGACCGGCAGGCGTTGTGCACGGGCTGGCCACATTCCTGCAGCTTGTTCAGAAAACATCAGATGGGGTTGTGGTAGAACGGCTGCATATTGATGATGCTCCACGCTTTGCATGGCGTGGCCTTCTGCTGGATGTGTCCCGGCATTTTGCTTCTGTAGAGACCGTCAAACGCCAGCTTGATGCCATGGAGCTTCTGAAGCTTAACGTGCTGCACTGGCATTTGAATGACGGGACCGGCTTCCGTGTGGAGAGCCGTGTTTTCCCGAAGCTGACGAGCGTTGGATCGCACGGGAAGTATTATACGCAGGCTGAGGTTCGAGACATTGTGGCGTATGCTGCGGATCGCGGTATCCGCGTTGTGCCTGAATTTGACGTGCCGGGTCACGCGCTTGCGGTGTTGCAGGCCTATCCGGAACTGGCCGCCCAGCCGCTGCCGGAGGCCAACGCCGTGGGTGAAAACCTGAACAACCCGGCGATGGACCCAACCAATCCCAAGACGCTGACATTCATTCGTGCGCTGTATGCGGAAATGGAAACACTCTTTCCGGATCATTATTTCCATTCGGGTGGTGACGAGGTTCTCGGCACTCAGTGGACCAGCAATCCAAAAATTGCGGCTTATATGAAGGTGCACGGATACAAGGATGCACCAGCCCTTCAGGCAGCCTTCACGGCGCAGGTAGAAAAAATCCTGTCCAGCCAGGGCCGCGTCATGATGGGGTGGGACGAAGTCAGCGAAGCGCCAATTCCCAAAAACGTTGTTGTGGAAGGGTGGCGCGGCTCAAAGTGGACGGGTTCTGCCACACAGGCCGGGCATCCGGTTGTCGTGTCTTCGGGCTATTATCTGGATATGTTGACGCCGTCCCGGACGCATTACGCTATTGATCCGTATGACACCAAGGCGAATGGCATCACGCCAGAAGAGCTGGCGGAGACACATCCGAAGATTACCCCGCTGCTTCAGGCTTTCATTCAGGACCCGAATGCAGCGCCTTTGACCGATGATCAGAAGAAAATGGTTCTGGGTGCAGAAGCCGCGCTCTGGACGGAGGTTGTCTCCGAAAACATGTTGGATGCCCGTCTGTGGCCCCGTACCGCAGCTCTGGCCGAGCGGTTCTGGTCTTCTGAAAACGTGCGGGATGTGGATGATCTGGAGCGCCGGCTGCCTGTGATCATGGCAGAACTCCAATCAACAGGGTTGCAAGCCGTGCAGCATGAAAATGTTTTGAAGGAGACTCTGGCACCTGCGCATACCGGCCCTCTCTCCACGCTTCTGAGCGTCACGGTTCCGGTGCGCAATTATGCCTTGAATCGTCTGGCGTCCAAAAGTGGCGATGCCATGCTGTCGGCGCCGGTCGCGATTGCCGATCCGGATGCTTTTGAGGCTATCCGCTTCAACGATATGGCTAAACGGTATGTCGCGGGTGAAAAGAGCTTGAAGGCTCCCTTGAAGGCCATGCTGGCAAGCTGGGCTGCCAATGATGAAGCTTTTGTCGCAATTGCAGCAGATGTGCCTGCTCTGGAGGAGGTTACGCCCGTATCTCATACGGTTGCGGCCCTCTCCAACGCGGGATTAAATGTCCTGAATGGAGCTTCAGGAACAGCCTGGCGGCTGGATGCGCAGCACCTGATTGCTGCACAGGAAGAGCTGTTTCACAACTCATCCAATCATCTGTTGTCCCTGAGGCGCGAGCAGCCTCCCGGGGGGCTGCTCATTGCCATTCTCCCTGGCATTAAAGCGCTTATTTCCAGCCAGAATTAATGACTTTTTCCATACCTCGATTTTCTGCGCGAGGTATGGCCCTTGGCGTCCAGGTCGTTTCGACTGTAAACTTAAGTTACAGGCCCGCGGACGGACCAAAAGGCCTGCCTGTTTTTCACATTTAGGCCTCTCATATGCATCAGAAGAAACTTTCCCCCAAGGCCGCTTTGCTGCTGTCCGCCAGTCTTGGCCTGGTAGCACTGTCTTCGATTGCGTCTGCCAAGCCCCCCGCGCCTCAGATTACTTATGACCAGTATGGTCTGGATCTGGCCGGGCGGGATGTGAGCGTCAAGCCGGGAGACAGTTTCTTCGATTATGCCAATGGCAGCTTCCTGAAAGCGCTCGAAATTCCATCGGATATGAGCAGCTACGGCCCGTTTAACGCGCTGGCTGAAGCATCCCGCCAGCGCATTCAGTCCATTCTGAAAGACCTGTCCGCTCATCCGGTCGCTCAGCCTCAGACGATCGATGAGAAGCTGGGCACCTATTATGCGTCTTTCATGGATGAGAAGGCTGTCGAAGCTTTGGGTTCCAAGCCGCTGGATGCTGAAATCGCAAGCATCCACACAATTACGGATCTGAAGGCATTTGCGCAGTTTAGCGGGGCGTCGTCCGATACGTTCGGATCATCGCCGTTCGCGCTGGATGTAGATGTGGATGCAAAAGATCCGACGAAATACGCGCTCAGTGTCGATCACGCCGGGCTCGGGATGCCGGATCGGGACAATTACCTGAAGCCGGAATTTGCATCCAAGAAAGCGGCCTATCAGGCATATGTCACGAAGCTTCTGACGCTCGTTCACTGGGCTGATCCCGCCAAGTCAGCCGCAGACATTGTGGCTTTTGAAACCGAGATTGCCAAAGTTCATTGGGCGCGCACGGAACTCCGCGATCCGGACAAGACCTACAACCCGATGACGGTAGAAGCGCTGGTCAAGAGTGTTCCCTCTTTTGACTGGATGACATGGTTGCGGGCGTCAGGTGTGCCCGAGGCCGGCCTGGCGCAGCGGATTGTTATTGTTGGTGAGCCTTCCGCCATCAAGGCGGAAGCAGACCTGATTGCAAAGACGGATCTGAATACGCTGCGCGCCTGGCAGGCGTTCCATACGGCGAGCAATGCTGCATCGTTCTTGCCGGATGCTTTTGTGCAAACGCGTTTCGCCTATGTGAAGGCCATGTCAGGCCAGCCTGCTCTGGCAGCGCGTTGGAAGCGTGGTGTGGATTTCACGAGTTCCGCCATGGAAATGGCGCTCGGCAAAATCTACGTGGAGCGCTATTTCCCGGCTTCGGATCGTGCGGCTATGCAGACGCTGACGGGTAATCTGAAGGCGGCTTTCCACAACCGCCTCGAACACAACACATGGATGAGCGCGCAGACGCGTGAAGCCGCGCTGAAGAAGCTGGCCAGCTTTGAAATCCAGGTGGGTTACCCGAATGAGTGGCGGGACTATTCCGATCTGGTTGTGAAGAAGGGCGATGTGTACGGCAATGCCGAGCGCTCTTTCGCTTTCGAATGGCACTATCAGTTAAGCCATCTCGACAAGGTTGTTGACCGCAACGAGTGGCTGATGTCGCCCGCAACAGTGAACGCCTACAACAATCCGCGTTTTGTGGAAGTCGTGTTTCCTGCGGCGATCCTTCAGCCGCCGTTCTTCAACCCGAAGGCTGATCCGGCTGTGAATTACGGGGCGATCGGTGGTGTCATCGGGCATGAAATGACCCATTCTTTTGACGACAAAGGCCGCAAGTACGACGACAAGGGGCGTCTGCGGAACTGGTGGACAAAGGAAGACGAAGCGCGCTTTCAGAAGCTCGCAGATCGGTTTGGTGCGCAGTATGACGCGTTCGAGGTTCAGCCGGGCGTGCATGTGAACGGTAAGCTTACGATGGGCGAAAACATTGCCGATCTTGGTGGCCTGACACTGGCGCTAGATGCTTATCATGCCTCTCTGAATGGGAAGCCAGCTCCGGTCATTGATGGTCTGACGGGCGATCAGCGCGTGTTCATGGGGTGGGCACAGGTCTGGCGTGAGAAGGTTCGTCCGGACACGGAGAAGCAGATGGTCGTCATCGATCCGCACTCGCCGCCGAAAGCTCGCGTAAACATCCCGATGCACAATGTGGATCTCTGGTACAAGGCCTGGAACGTGCAGCCGGGTGACAAGCTCTATCTGACCCCGGATCAGCGCGTCAAAATCTGGTAATTGCGTATGATGGGGTGGTGATCCACCCCATCTACTTACTGGTTTACGGGCGCATATAATGGGCTGCCGCAACCATGTTGATGAGTGCAGCTTTCGTCTCCGGCCATTTGCGGGTTTTCAGTCCACAATCCGGATTGACCCAGAGGGCATCCGGGCTAATGGCTTTGCTGGCTGCCCGAAGCAGGTCCACCATTTCCTCGACAGACGGCACGCGTGGGGAATGGATATCGTAAACGCCCGGCCCGATTTCCGCAGGGTAGCGATAAGCTGCGAACGCATCGAGTAGTTCCATGCGGGAGCGGGCGGTTTCAATCGAAATCACATCCGCATCCATCGCGCCAATGGCAGCAATGATGTCGTTGAATTCCGAGTAGCACATATGGGTGTGGATCTGCGTGGCGTCCTGCACACCCGAGGCTGAAATGCGGAAGCTCTCCACGGCCCAGTCCAGATAGGATTGCCAGTCTGCGCGACAGAGCGGCAGGCCTTCACGCAAGGCGGCTTCATCAATCTGGATGATGCCGCATCCAGCTTTTTCCAGATCGCACACTTCATCCCGGATCGCGAAAGCGATCTGTCGGCACGTTTCCGAACGCGGCTGATCGTCTCGCACGAAAGACCAGTTCAGGATCGTGACTGGCCCCGTCAGCATGCCTTTCATCGGGCGATTGGTGATGGATTGGGCATATTCCCACCATTCAACCGTCATGGCTTTCGGGCGTGACACATCCCCGAAAATGATGGGCGGCCGGACATAGCGGGACCCGTAGGACTGAACCCAGGCGTGCTTCGTGAACGCAAAGCCGGAAAGCTGCTCCCCGAAATACTGCACCATGTCATTGCGCTCAAACTCGCCATGCACCAGCACATTAAGATCAATCTCTTCCTGCCAGCGGATGGTCCGGGCGGTTTCTTCCCGCAGGAAGGCTTCGTAAGCCTCGGAAGGGAGCTCTCCTCGTGCATGATCCGCACGAGCTTTGCGGACTTCAGGTGTCTGGGGGAAGGACCCGATGGTCGTCGTTGGGTAAAGCGGCAGCCTGAGTTTGGCCTGTTGCAACGGACGGCGCGCGGGGAAAGGGGAAAGGCGCTGGGTGAGAGCTGGGTTGCGATCTGCAGAGCGTGCCTGAACGGCAGGATCGTTGATTTTCGTGGAAGAGCGACGTGCCTGAAGAGCCGCAGCGTTTTCGGCTAAAATGGTTTGCACAACGCCCCGGCCTTCATTCAGGGCGCGCGCCAGTGTGTGCAACTCCTCGATTTTTTGAACGGCGAATGCGAGCCAGGATTTTACATCCGCGTCCAGATCTGTCTCCCGTTCCAGGTCAATGGGTGTGTGGAGGAGAGAGCAAGACGGCGCGAGGATCAGGTCACGCTGGCCCACCAGCGGTTCAAGATGGTCCAGAAGCGCGTTCAGGTCGGCCTTCCAGATATTTCGCCCATCCACTACGCCGAGAGACAGCAGTAGGTCAGGTCGCGCTTCCTCCAGAATAGATGCAAGTTGTTCGGGAGCGCGGACAAGATCCACATGCAGCCCGTGAACTGGCAGGCTTAGGGCGATGTCCTGATTGTTTCCGAGCGCACCGAAATACGTGGCGAGCATCAGTTTCAGGTCTGGAACTGTGGTTGTCAGAGTTTTGTATGCTGTCTTGAACGCTGCGGCAGCATTTCCCGGCAGATCCAGAACAAGGCACGGCTCGTCAATCTGAACCCAGTCTGCGCCTTCTGCTCGGAGGGCCTTCAGAACCCTTTCATAAATGGGCAGCAAGGCAGGGAGCAGATCAAGGCGATCAAACGCCGGGCCGTCACATTTTCCCAGAAGCAGGAAACTGACAGGACCGAGCAGAACAGGGCGTGTCTCAATCCCAAGCGCCTTGGCTTCCCGATATTCGTCGACGGGTTTTGTGGAGGCGAGGCTGAACGTCTGGTCTGCTGTGAATTGCGGAACAAGGTAATGGTAGTTCGTGTCAAACCACTTGGTCATTTCGGCGGCAGGGACATCCTCAGGGGGGGCATGAGTATGACCGCAGCCACACTCTTCGGATGTCGTCTGGGAGCCGCGGGCCATGGCGAAGTAGGTTCCCAAGTCCACCTTGCCCTGCACGTTGCCGTAAATGGCGGAAACAGCACCGACCATTGCGGATGTATCCAGCACATGATCGTAAAGCGAAAAATCGTTGGAAGGGATGATCTCGGCACCGAGGTCTTTCTGGCGCTGCCAGGCTGACGCCCGAAGGGACGCGGCGGTGGAAAGCAGATCATCGGCGGAGGAATTTCCCGCCCAGTACTGTTCAAGAGCGGTTTTCAGTTCACGGCGGGTGCCGATACGCGGAAAGCCCAGAGTTGCGACGCGGACGGTCATGAAAGCCTCGACAGGTTCGTGGCAGTGCGCTCTCAGGGCATGCAGGATCGTTCACGCCCCGAACAGGAAATGTGCGGCGTGGAGACATGCGTGACCCGTCCGGAACGCCCCGCCGGAGGATGTTATGTGCCGTGGCAGGTCTCCTGGCTTACGGGTCTTCGCGCTGATTCCGCCTTCCCGGACTTTCGCCCAGTGGCCTGTGTGGAATCGGCACTCGCCGCTGACAGTTGCGGGGGCAGCGCCGGCTTTGCACCGGCTTCCCTCTTAGCCACGCCGGATGCGTGAACATCCGGCGCGGAACCATGACAAGCCTTATGACTGCCGCATGTCCTGAAAACGAGTCAATAGCTCTTGCTCATATAAAGAACTCCTTATATGTAAATTCGTATGGAACACGCCCTCATTATTTTCCAGGCACTGGCAGACATGACCCGTCTGCGGACTCTGGCCCTTCTGCGCGAGATGGAACTGTCCATCGGAGAGGTGGCGCAGGTGCTCGGGCAAAGCCAGCCCCGCGTGTCACGGCATGTAAAGATCCTGGCAGATGCGGGATTGATTGAGCGCCGCAAGGAAGGAAGCTGGGTCTTTTTGACTTTGGGTGTTCCGGAACGTCTGGAGCCTGTCTTTATGGCGCTGGATCGATGGACTGCGCGGGAGCCGGCGGAAATCCGTGCGGATCGTATTCGCTTGCAGGCCATTCGAGATGTTCGTGCGCTCGCGGCGGAAGACTGGTTTGAAACCCACGCGGCAGAATGGGACGCGTTGCGTTCCTTGCATGTGTCCGAACAGGAGGTCGAAGCAGCGATCGTAAAGACGCTCTCAGCATCTCCGATCGGGCGCCTTGTGGATATAGGCACTGGGACTGGTCGTATGATGGAGCTGCTGGGAAGCGGCGCCCAGACAGTCATCGGGTTTGATCGCAGTCCCGCCATGCTGCGATTGGCGCGAACCAAGCTTGCGGAAGCTGGTCTGGAGCAGGCTGATCTGCGGCAGGGAGACTTTCAGGCCCTTCCGTTGCCGGAGCATTCAGCCGATGTCGCAGTCATGCATCAGGTTCTGCACTATGCACAGCATCCGGCTGCTGTAATTGCGGAGGCCGCGCGGATTCTGGATGCCAATGGTCGATTACTGATTATCGATTTTGCCTCCCATAGCCGCGAAGAACTTCGCACACGGGATGCGCATGTTCGGCTTGGGTTTACTGATGCGCAGATGGCGACGTGGTTTCGCGCAGCCGGTCTGGTTCCCGCAGAGCCAGTGGCTCTTGAAGGCGAGCTGACTGTGAAACTCTGGCTCGGCCAACGCCCCAACTAAGCTGAATTATTGAATAAGGAGCTGGCGCGATGCCCGCACAGACAGGGCCTCTGCCCGCAATTTCGTTCGAGTTTTTCCCTGCAAAGTCGGAAAAGGCAGCCGCCACGCTGCTGGAAAACGCAAAAACGCTAGCTGCTTTTGGTCCGCAGTTCATGTCCGTGACGTATGGGGCAGGTGGGTCAACACGGGACCGCACCCTGGCTACCCTGAAAGACATGGTTCGGGAAACTGGCGCGCCAATGGCTGGGCATCTGACCTGCGTGGGAGCCTCCAAAGAAGACGTCAATGCTGTGGCGCAGGCGTACTGGGACGCTGGTGTGAAGCACATTGTGGCCCTGCGTGGTGATCCGCCACCGTCAGCCGGGGGCGTCTATGAGCCCCATCCGGAAGGCTACGCGGGGGCTGTGGATCTGGTGCGCGGATTAAAGGAGATTGCGCCGTTCGAAATCTCCGTTGCGGCGTATCCGGAAACGCATCCTGCCGCGCTTAGCCCGCAGTCGGATCTGGAGCATCTGCGAGCGAAGATTGATGCGGGTGCGGACCGGGCTTTGACGCAGTTCTTCTTCGAAGCGGACACATTTCTACGCTTCCGGGACCGTGCTGCGGGCATTGGAATCGAGCGGCCGATCGTGCCGGGTATTCTTCCGGTTGGAAGTGCTGCGCAGGCCTGGAAATTTGCCGATATGTGTGGTGCAAACGTGCCGAAGTGGATGCGCGACCTGTTCGATGGATTGGATGAAACGCCTCAGGCGCGGGCGTTTGTCGCGGCCACGATTGCCGACCGGCTTTGTCAGACACTGAAAGCTGAAGGGGTGGAGCAATTCCATTTCTATACGTTGAATCATGCAGATACAGCATCAGCCCTTTGCCGCCTTCTTGGGCGACGTCCGATCTGAAGCGGAGAGGGCTGGATTTCCTGCGTAAACGGGGTGACAAAAGGGAATGACAAGATTCCCGATCGTTCTTCTCGACTACGATGGTACTCTGGCGGAAACGCAGCCGGCCATTCTTCGCAGCCTGAAGGAAGCCTTTGAAGCCAGCGGCTACAAGGGCCCTTCATCAGACGCCCTGAAGCATCAGTTGTCAAAGGGTGGGACGCTTCAGACGCTGTTTCAGGCGATCGTTCCCGACAGTGACGTTGATGATGCACAGGCTTTTGTTCGTCACTATCGGGCGTATTACCCTAAAGCCGATCAGGAAGAGACCGTTCTGTTTGACGGGGTGAAGTCAGTACTCGATGATCTTAAGGCTGACGGGGCAACGCTGGTAATCCTCAGCAACAAGCATGCTCCAACGGTTCATGCCAGCATCGAGCGCTTCGGCCTTGGTGGGTGGATCAGCAATGTGATCGCGTCCGAACCAGACTACCCGCACAAGCCGGATCCCCGGGTCATGACGGACCGTGTGCGGCCGTTGTTCCCGGAAGTCCCCGCATCGGATTTTCTGATGGTTGGCGACACGGCGGCAGATCTTGGATTTGCCCGCAATAGTGGCATTGCATCCTGCTGGGCGAGTTATGGGCACGGGTCTGCAACGCAGTGCATTGACCTGAAGCCGGATTTTCAGATCGACAGTATTGCCGGGCTTCTGAACGTCGCTCGCTAATACAGTGTGGTTCAGCCCTTTGGGGCTGGACCAATGCTGCCGCGAGCGACGAGTTCTGTTTCCAGAATGACGTTCTTGTTCTGGCGGCCGTCCTGCTGGGTCAGAAGACGGACTGCCTCCATGCCTTTGCGCTCATGAGGCTGGCGGATTGTGCTGAGGTCCGACAGGGCAGCGGCAGGAATGTCATCAAATCCAAAAATCGACACGTCTTCAGGAATGCTGAGACCCGCCGCACGGATTGTTTGCATAGCGCCAATTGCAACGCGGTCACTCATTGCCAGAATTGCTGTCGGTGCATTCTGTCGGTTCAGCAGAAAGCGCGCGCCTTCAGCACCGGACTCTTCAGAATTGATCGGAATTTCCCAGGCCGGTACGTTTTCGGGGGCAATGCCTGCTTCCTGAAGGGCTGTTAGATACCCTTCCAGACGCATGGCAATCGTGCTGTGTGCAATATTGGCGCGACGCTTGGCTGTCAGGATGCCAAAATAGTCATCATGGGCTGTTTTGAGGGACAGGATACCGAAGCGACGGTGTCCAAGCTCAAGCAGGGTTTTTGCCGCGTTGTAGGCTGCCCCCCGGTCATCAATGCCGACATATGGCACGTTGTCCAAACGAGGCTGATCCACCACAACGAGCGGAACGTTCCGCTGCTGCGCCATCAAAACGCACCGGCTATCGGGGGCCACGGAGTAGAGGATGTACCCGTCGACCGCAGCATTGCCGAGCGAAACAGGTGTGTTCATGTTGCGGAGGCTGCTGCCTGCTGAAATCAGGGCCAGATCCGTTTCCATTTCATCGCAGCTTTTCGCGACGCCGTTCAGGACGGCGAGAACGGCAGGATCAGAGAATGCGTATGGAAGATCTTCACTGAAGAGAAAGCCCAGTGCCCCGGAATGCCCGGTCGCAAGCTGTTTCGCTGCTGGATCAGGGCCTGTGTATCCAAGTTCCTGAGCTGCCGCGAAAATCTTTTCCCTCAGCGCAGCCGAGAGTTGGCCCGGCCGGATATAGGCATTCGAGACTGTCGTATGGGACACCCCGACCTGTGCCGCTACATCCTTGAGCGTAACCTTGCGACGACCGTACTGACGGGTTGTTTTCATATGTTATCCAATAATGAAAACGCTGCCTTCGTGCAATCCTGACGGAAGAACGTGAAGGCACCTAATATGCAGGTGTCTCAGGTAAATGCTGGTCTGAACGTCGTCTGCCCATCTTCACGATTACGACAAGAGGGTAAACGTCTCAGTTTTTTGGCTTTGTTGTTGCAGTATTTTTCTGCGGAGCAGGTTCAAACATCGCCCGGCATTTCGGGCTGAGCTGATCCATCTTCTTTCTCATACAGGCTGTAATCTTGGCTTCGTTAGGAATGGCAAACGTGCACAGGCGGATGGCATCACCTTGGCAAGCCTGTTTCTGCTCATCGCGTGTCGCGGCTGATCCCGTGCCAGACAGTGCGGCAAAACCGGTCAGGCAGGCCAGAAGCATCAGATAGCGGGTCATGGACCTTCTCCTTTTTCCATCTAAAAGCGTTTGATAAGCAGGACAGTTTCCGTTGGCTCGCACGGTGAAACAGGGTGCGGTGCAAGCCGGGTTCTGGTCATCGGGAGAGCGGACGGACGATGCGCGCAAACCTTGCGCCTTCCAGGGAGGAGCGTTGGGCACCGGGTTTGCGTGAAGGGGCTGTAGCTGTTGGTGAGACTGCCAGTCCGTCAGGGCGCAGTGTCATGATGAGCATTCTGGCGCGGGCGGCATCAGGCGTATCAGCCATGCAGTAACTGATGGCGCGGGACTCTCGCTGAGACTCAATCAACCCACTCCGCCGGAGTGTACCGAGATGTTGACTCAGTGTCGGTTGGCCAATGCCTGTCATGGTCTCGATTTCACTGACAGCGTGGGAGCCATCGAGCAGGGCGGATAAGATCATAAGGCGCTGAGGCTGGGCGAGAAGGCGCAGCCATTCGGCAAGATTTCGGCTTTCTTCAAGGGCAAGAAGAGTCATGGACGCGGCTTTTTCGGCTGAAGGAACCAGTTCGGACCTGCTTTCTGAACTGCTTCCTGGGTCTGCAGAGGGGGCGCAATGGCAGCTTGCCCTGGCTGCCAGCCTTCAGGAGTCAGGACGTTGGAGCGATCAACTTCCTGCAAGGCGGAAAGCATGCGCTGCAGCTCGGCCACTGATCGACCAACGCTGGCAGGATAGCTCAGGATGGCGCGAATGATTCCTGTTGGATCAATGAAAAAGACGGACCGTACGGTGGCGCTGTCCTGTGCTTCCAGATCCATCATTCCATAAGCGCGTGCGACTTCCATGGAGGGATCTTCAACGATTGGGAAAGGAATGCGGACATTGAAACGCTCTTCAATGGCCGTAATCCACGCCAGATGAGCGGGAAGACTATCTGCGGATAGCCCGAGGAGAACGCAGTTCCGCTCTCGGAAAAAAGTTTCTACCTTTGCAAAAGCAATAAACTCGCTGGTGCATACAGGAGTAAAATCCGCAGGGTGTGCAAATAGCATCACCCACCGCCCTCTGAGTGAGCTTAGTACGAATTCACCGTGGGTCGTTCGGGCAGTAAAGTCGGGGGCTTCATCGCCAATCCGAAGGGGAAAAAATGCGGAGTCGTCAGTGAGGGGGCCTGTCATGATGCTGTATCCAGCCTGTCCGGGTCTTGACTGTTGATAGTTTATGACTTTATTAAACACATAATTGTTTTCTTGGAAACTGTGAACTCCAGAGGTGAAAACGTCATGCCTGATGCTGCCATTGAAGCTGCAACTGCCCAGATCGGACGTGTGCAGAGTGGTGAGGTTCCATCTCCTGTAGTTTGCACGTTCTTTGATGAAGCGACAAATACAGCCAGTCACGTTGTTCACTGCCCGATTACCAAACGCGCTGCGATCCTCGATAGCGTACTGGATTATGACGCAGCTGCGGGGCGGACCTCCAATGGTTCTGCGCAGGCGATTGTGGATTATGTGCGTGGGGAGGGGCTATCTGTTGAATGGCAGCTGGAAACCCATGCGCACGCCGATCATTTGTCCGCGGCTCCATGGCTACAGGAGCAGTTGGGCGGCAAGCTGGGAATTGGCGCGAACATTGTGCGTGTCCAGGATGTGTTTGGAAAGATCTTCAACGCAGGCACCCGGTTTGCGCGGGATGGATCTCAGTTCGACCACCTTTTCCATGATGGTGAGACCTTTTCCATTGGTGACCTACCGGTCACGGTCTTGCATGTGCCAGGCCATACGCCAGCAGATATGGCGTTCGTGATCGGAAACTGCGCCTTTGTGGGCGATACGATCTTCATGCCAGATTTTGGGACGGCTCGTGCAGATTTCCCGGGAGGGGATGCGCGACAGCTTTACCATTCCATCCGCCGCTTGCTGTCGCTCCCCCTGCAAACACGTTTATTTCTTTGTCACGACTATAAGGCGCCGGAGCGAGACGAGTACGCATGGCTGACCACTGTGGCCCTGGAACGTGAGCACAATATTCATGTTCATGATGGCGTGAGAGAGGAAGATTTCGTGGCAATGCGCACAACGCGGGACGCAACTCTTGCCATGCCAAAACTCCTGATGCCCTCAGTGCAGGTCAATATGCGCGGCGGTCACATGCCGGAGCCGGAAGCTGACGGCATCAGCTATATCAAGATACCCGTTAATCGCCTCTGAGCAGGTTGATCCACCAAGATATTTTTGTCGGAGAGCACGTCATGCCAACCACATCTTTAACGGATCGCTACGCTGTTTCCCCTCAGGTCACGCCGCAAGATGTTGCGGATATCAAGGCCGAAGGTTTTCGAAGCATCATTTCATTTCGTCCGGATGGTGAAGCACCGAATCAGCCGGATGCAGCAGCCGTAGAAGCTGCAGCGAAGGCAGAAGGACTGGCGTTTATCGCAATTCCTGTGAAGGCGGGAACGGTGCCGAGTGACGCTCAGGTGTTGCAGGCCAGAGAGGCGCTGGCATCTCTTCCTGCTCCGGTTGTCGGGTATTGTCGCTCAGGAACGCGGGCTGCCCAGATCTGGGCTCTCGCAGAAGCTGGCACGCGTCCTGCTTCGGAAATTCTCGCAGATACTGCGCGCGCCGGTATTGATCTGGGTGGGTTGAAATCGCGGATGGATGCTGTGCCTGCTCCGACCATGGCTGCACGTGAAGGCGCGCGGCATTTTCAGGTGCTGGTTATCGGCGGCGGTGCGGGTGGCCTTTCCGCTTCCGCCAGTCTGCTCAAGCGTAATCCTGCCCTGGCTCTGGGGATTGTTGAACCCTCAGAAGAGCATTTCTATCAGCCGGGCTGGACCCTCGTCGGGGGCGGTGTTTTCAAGGCATCTCAGACACGTTGTCGGGAACAGGACCTGATTCCAAAAGGCGCTGTCTGGCTGAAAACGTCTGTTGAACTTTTTCGGCCTGAGGCGCGTGAGGTCGTCCTGAAGGATGGCACGGTTCTGTCCTATGATGCGCTGATTGTAGCGACAGGCATTTCCCTGAACTGGGATGCTATTCCCGGCCTGAGTGAAACGCTGGGCAAGAACGGGGTGACGTCCAACTATCGCTTTGATCTGGCGCCTTACACATGGCAGCTGGTCGAGAAGCTTAAGGGCGGTAAAGCTATTTTCACGCAGCCGCCTATGCCCATCAAATGCGCCGGTGCTCCACAGAAAGCCATGTATCTGGCCAGTGATGCCTGGCGTCGTCGGGGCGTTCTGAAGAATATTTCCGTCGAATTCAATACAGCCACGCCGGGTCTGTTTGGGGTGAAAGAGTTTGTTCCCCCTCTGATGGATTATGTGCGGGACTACGGTATCGCCCTCCATCTGGGATCAAAGCTGGTCGAGGTGAATGGTCCTGCTCGGACTGCTGTTTTTGAGCGGAAGACGGACGCAGGCGTGGAGCGTGTGGAGAGCACGTTTGACATGCTGCATGTCGTGCCACCTCAGGTTTCTCCCAAGGTTGTCAGGGAAAGCGCCATTGCCGGCTCGGACGGTTTTGTTGAAGTCAATCCGGAGACGCTCCAGCATGTCCGGTATCCGCAGATCTTCGCCCTCGGTGACGTAATTGGAGCATCCTGCGCCAAGACGGCGGCAGCCGTGCGTGTGCAAGCTCCCGTCGTTGCAACGAATGTTCTGGCATTCTTGGAGCGCAAGACCCCGGTCTCTGGATACGACGGATACGGCGCATGCCCGTTGACGGTCGAAAATGGAAAGATTGTTCTTGCAGAGTTCGCCTACGGTGGGAAATTGGCGCCGACACTCCCGAAGTGGCTGCTCAATGGCCAAAAGGCGACCCGCCTCGCTTGGTGGCTCAAAAAATACGTCATGCCGGCCCTTTACTGGAAGGGAATGCTCAAGGGGCATGAGCTCTTCGTTGCGCCTAAGTCCCTGAAGTCTGGTAAGAAATAAGTATCGGCCAGACTGATGCAAATCGCGCTTGAGCTGTTCTGTGGTGTCATTATTGGTTTTACGCTGGGGTTGATTGGCGGTGGCGGATCAATCTTGGCTGTTCCGCTGATGGTCTATGTCGTGGGGGTAAAAAATCCCCATGTTGCGATCGGGACAAGCGCCATGGCTGTTGCCGTCAACGCACTGGCGGGGCTTGTCAGTCATGCGCGACAGAAAACCGTCAAATGGCGGTGTGCCGCGGTTTTTGCGCCTTTTGGTGTTGTCGGCGCCTTGGTGGGCGCTGCGCTAGGTAAGGCTGTTGACGGGCAGAAACTGCTGCTTTGCTTTGCAGTTCTGATGATTGTCGTCGGTATTCTGATGCTTAGGGGACGTCGGAACCCTGGCATCGCAGGCGCTGCCTGTAATCGCGACAATATGCCCAAGGTCATGGCCAGCGGAACGGCCACAGGGCTTTTGTCGGGCTTCTTTGGCATTGGTGGTGGGTTTCTTATTGTGCCCTCGCTGGTTGCCTGCACGAGGATGTCCATTCTGAATGCAATAGGGACGTCTTTGGTCGCCGTCGCCGCTTTTGGGGCCAGTACTGCTCTCAGCTACATGCTGTCTGGGTACATTGACTGGACGATGGGCGCACTTTTTGTTCTTGGCGGTGTGGTGGGCAGTACGCTTGGGACCTCAGCAGCCCGACGCTTGGCGGGAGCCGGGGGTACGCTGACCACGTTCTTTGCATGTGTGATCTTTGTGGTGGCTACCTATATGATCTGGCGGAGTCTTACTGCCCTTTGAATTTGCATATTGGATTTCTGGCTACGTCCATAAGCCGTGATGTGGCATTGATGCATTCATAATTAAATTAATTATCTCATTTCAGGCAAGAAATACTATGCTTCAAGGAGAGCTGAAAGAAACCTGTGAGGGGTTTTTGAGCGCATCTATCAAAACGAGGCTACCGGAAAAGTAATTTGCCAGCATCTCATTGGTGTATCGGGCTTTTTTCATGTTCCATTCCTCAATCGTTATGACATACTGAGATGTGATGGTCAGACGATTGGGAGAATGAATGGTGACGGATGTTGGTCAGCGGTTGCGGCTCGTTCGTGTTGCAAAAAATCTTTCCCAGCGTGAGTTGGCCAAGCGCACCGGTGTCACCAATTCCACAATTTCCTTGATTGAGTCGGGGGATATGAATCCCTCAATCGGCACCTTGAAGCGTGTTCTGGACGGCATTCCCGTCACACTTGGCGATTTCTTCAGTTTCGAGACAGAAGGGCAGGAAAAATACTTCTATCTGGCTGATGATTTAACTGAAATTGGGCAGAGTGGTATCTCTCTGCGGCAGATTGGCGGGAACCTTTTTGGTCGCGCTCTCCAGGTCCTGCACGAGCGTTACGATCCTGGGGCTGATACCGGTGTCGCGTATGCGCATGACGGTGAAGAGGCTGGCGTTGTCATTCGCGGCCAGATGGAGGTGACGGTGGAGAACCAGTCCCATATTCTTGGGCCGGGAGACGCTTATTACTTTGACAGTCGTAAGCCTCATCGCTTTCGCTGTATCAGCGACGAAGCCTGCGAAGTGATCAGTTCGTGTACGCCGCCGACGTTTTGAAAACGCCGCAGCGCTAATGACTCTAGGCAGTCAGAGCGCGCTTCTCCCTAAAGCCGTCGCGTAGATAATGCTGGAGCGGGCCTATTGTGTAATGGCGCCTTACATCGCGGTGGGCAGCAAGATAGGCGTCACTGTTCCATAATGTCGTTGCCAGGCCGGGCCCCTCAACGAAAGCGAGCTCTGTCGAGCCAGCCCCTATAAAGACGCGCACGCTGTCGTCATACAAATGCGTGTACTCTTCGGCTGTCACCAGAAGCGCCTGAACAGCATGAGCGCCTTCAGCATGAGGTTTGGTCAGGTATGCGCGAAGAGCGTTCTCATCATCAGCATCGACAAGCCCCGTGACCTTGTTTTTCAGACGATCTCTCCAGGCCGCATAGGGAAGGTGATGATCATGCAGATAAGTGAAAACGGTACTCTTGAACTCATCGCGGATCGCTGAGCGTGGCTCATGTTGCCCGTCATCACAGATGGAGATTGTCTTTGCGGGTACAAACCCCTTGTGGAAGTGCCGGACGGGAGCATACCAGCCGGGTTGGCCCGGAACGTTGAAAAGGGATGTATCAATTCTGAGCGCGCAATCCGTACCTTTCAAGGCATCGAAAGCATCATGAATTGCGGTTTTGTCTAAAGTGATGCCCTCATGGGTAAAGACGGCCAGAAGCTCGTCGCAATCGACAGGTAAGGCAAAATCATATTCGTAATTTTGGTCCCAGTCCTGAATGATACGGGTAAGATGCCCGCCTTTGCGGTGAAAATCATGTGGTTGGTTCAAATCCCGGCGAACCGTGACACCTTGTTTTTCGACGGCTTCGAGAATGGAGATTGTCTGTGGGTCGACTGAGCCGTTATCGAGAATGGTGAGGTTTTCGAACCCGAAGAGCCAGGCGTAATGCGTGATCCATCGCGCCAGTGCAGTGCCCTCATCACGCTGCATCATCACAACCCGCACGATAGCCATGTTTTACTCTTCCCAATGTTCCCAGGATTGTCGAGCAGACAGATCATCAGTCTGATCGCAGGGTCCGGCTCGCGTTCACAGAAATATATTAAAGAGATTGGACCCACTTCGCTATCCCGTCCCCAATGGGCAGAAATGAGCGGCCCCGAACTTTACCGTTCACTGCTCACAATTTCATGAGGGGTGTTTTTTAGGAGAAACGCACCAATCTTAAGGCTTGTGGAAAGCCTCTCGGTTTCGTTAAGGCTAGATGCAAGACCTTATTCAATCAGGGAGGCAGGGCATGTCCCAGTCATCATCTTTAGCGGTAAAGGAAGCTTTTCCGCCGCATCTGGCAGATATGAGGGTCAGTCGCTCACCGGGCAGGCCTATCAATCTTCTGCTGAAGGATACGATTCTTTCAGCGATTGCCACGGTCCTGACGGAAGAGGGCTATCAGGGCCTTACGATCGGAAAAGTTGCCAAGCAGGCAGGTGTGTCTACCGCGACGGTCTATCGCCGTTGGCCTACCAAGCAGGCCATGTTCTTTGATGCCATCCGTCAGTGGAAGTTCAGCCTGACACCTGAAATTGATACAGGCAGCTTTTTGGGAGACGTCGACCAACTGATCGAAGCGCGTATTCGCTTCCTGGCAACTCCGCTGGGCCGCACATATGGTACGCTCCTGGGTGAAGCCGTGCATAACCCGGAGTTCGGTACTGTGCTCCGCGAAGTGAGTATTGAGCCAGCCCGACAGCAGATGCATCGCTTTCTTGAGCGCGCAAAGAAGCGAGACGAAGAGGCTTTCTGCTATCCGGCGGATACGGTTCTGGATGTCATTCTCAGCACCATCCACTTCCGTGCCATGGATACGCTGTGGAACAAGAGCATCGAAACGGAAGTCAACATCCGTGACCTCAAGGCTCTGACCCGCTGCCTGATTGGGACGCGCCAATAGGGGTGTGTTTCAGAAGCCGCAGGAGACGCGGCCGCCGATGAAACGTGGTGTGCCGGGAATGTAGAAATACGTTGTTGTCGCCATTCCTCCGCTTTCGAAATACTGGCGGTTCAGAATGTTCGAGGCGTAAATCGTTGCTTCCCAGTGCCCGGATGAGGGGCGCAGGGTCGCATGGGCGCCGAGTAGGAAATAGGGAGGCAGGCGATAAAAGCCTGTGCCTCCTACGGCAATGGCCTGGCTGCCGCGATAAGACCAATCCGGGCCAATATCCAGTCCCAGATGGTCAGTCAGTGCCTGCCGCCACTCTGCCTGTCCGTTCAGGGTGAGTTTTGGCTGGCCGTTATCAACCCCAGCGAAGTTATTGTTAATGGCCTTCCAGACACCGGTCTTGGCATAATAGGCGTTTGTGGCAGCACGATTGACGTTCGGAAAATCCTGATAATTGCCACGCTGCCAGCCAATGTTCTGCGTGACAAAGATATGTCGGACCGGATGCATTTCCACCGTGCCTTCAAAGCCCCAGCTCTCGGACTTTGGGACATTGGTGATTTCGCTGAGTGGGCCGTAATTCGGGATCATCACGGTCCCGACAACCTGCTGTCCGTGGAAATCATTATAGAAGGCCGCGCCATTCAGGCGGAGCTTTCCCGGGATTGGATCACTTTTGAAGCCAACCTCGTGGGTTAGAACTGTTTCCGGGCCGAACGGATCGAGCTGGGCCTGAATCTGGGTATTATTGGCGCTGAACCCACCAGGTTTGAAACCTTTGCTCAGCTTGTAATACACCATCGTACTCGGCAACATCTGCCAAGACACACCGACCTGTCCTGCGAACTGAGCCGAGGCAGTGCTTTCAGGCTGGAAAATATGTGTCGAGCCACCAAAAATTTCTGATTTCAGACCTGTCAGAGAGCGGTCGTCGATTTCGTGTAGTAGGCCGCCAAACAGCGTGACATTATGCGGCAGACGATAGCTGATGTGACCAAACTCGGACGTACTTTCCTGGTTCATTCCAAAATTGGTGGACATCATATAGCCACGGGCCGAGTAGTCTGTGTAATCGAACAGGAAGCGCTGTTTCATGCGGCTGCGCTGATAAAATGCTCCGACAACCCATTGCAAACGGCTGTTCGGATCGTTTGAAGACAAGCGCAACTCCTGCGTAAATGCGTTCGCACTGATCGTTCTGTACGTATCCGCCTGTGACGCAGATGTGCCGTCCTGATCCGTATATTCCCCTTGGCGTTCCGTTTCGAAAGCGCTGATGGACGTGATTTTGGCAAAGCCGAGATCACGGTCCATATGCAGGTCAAAACCCCAGAACTGGTTGTGCTCGCTGGGTTTGAGGCTGCGGGGGCGGCCGATCAGAGCGGCGAACTGTGGCTTGAGAGACCATTCAGCTTGCTGTCGTCCCAGTGAGGGCAGGCCCTGTGAGCCGATCAGGCGATAGACCGGAACGCCGGTGACGACTTCGCTGTTATCCTGCACGAAATGACTGGATAGCATGATGGTCGTGCGGCTATCGGGGCGCCAGCGGAGCTTGCCGCGCAGGGCCCAGGAATCTGCGTCCCCCAGATGTGCGCCCGTGAGAGGATTGGTCTGCCAGCCACCACCCTGTCGCGTCTGACCAGCAAGACGGAAATCCAGTCCTTTTGCCAAGGGGCCGGACACATAGGCTTCGCTCCTGCTGCGGGCATAGGACGCAATGTCTTCGCTGGCGCCATAATGCCATGTGCTCGTCGGGTCCGCTGTCCGAAAACGGACTTCACCGCCTGTGTCGGACTGCCCATGCATGGTGCCGACGGGGCCGGGTGTGACAGTTGCATCTGCCAGATCGAACATCAGGCCACTGGCCATGGTTGAAAACGCGAAAGGCACGTCATCGAAATAGGTTAGAACGGTCGGGATGTTGTTTTGCGTGAAATCGTTGAAGCCGACGCCGCGAAGGTAGAAATTTGTGGAAGCCGTGCCGTTAATGGACTGGATCGTCAGGTTGGGGGCCACGCGTTCAATATCCCGTAACGTGACAACGCCACGTTCGATCAGTCGCTCGGCAGTCAGGCGCGTGTCTGCATCCGGCTGTTTCTGTGCGGCCTGGAAGGCAAAATCCGTTCGTTTGACGCTGACTTTGATCGTCTCATCAGCCTGCGCATTAACCGATTTCGGGTGTGTGTGGCGGGGTGTCTTGTCGTGCTGTTGTGCGGCAGGCGCTGCCCACAGGGCTGATGGGAGGCCAGCAAGACTGGCTCCGAGAAGAAGAACCCTGCGGAACGACATGGGGACACTGGTCTCCGGGAGCGGAAGAATGGGAAATTGTGGCTTTTATACCGCACGTGATCTGCAGAGCCAACAATCAGGAGGGAAAAGGTCCAGTTCTGCTTGATTTGTTATGATATAACATAATAAGGAGTCGCACTTAGAACCTTCTTCGCCTTCTGAGGACAACATGCTGCCTTTTGTGTCTGCTCGATCTTTTATTCTGCTGCTTGGGTGCACGACTGCCCTGTGTGGTACGGCATATGCTCAGGACGCAACGACAGGCACGACAACCGATACGGAAACGTCCCGTTCCAGCTTCGGTCATTCTGACGACCAGCACGGCACAACCGTGACGGAAACGAGCCGTCAGGGTGAAGACAATATTGTCGTCAATGCCCATCTGGAACGTGCCCGCGATGCGCTCCAGTCTTCCACGGGTGCCACGACCTACCATTTTAGCCGTCAGGATATTGAGACCAATCCGGGCGGTGACAATGCCCCGCTTACCTCCGTTCTGCTTCAGGCTCCGGGTGTTGCGCAGGATAGTTATGGCCAGATCCATGTTCGTGGCGACCATAACGAAGTTCAGTTCCGTCTGGATGGCGTTGCCCTACCGGAAGGCATGAGTGTTTTCGGTCAGGCGCTGATGACCCGCTTCGCACATTCCATGTCCCTGACGACGGGTGCGCTCCCCAGCGAGTACGGATTTCTTCAGGCCGGTGTGATCGATATCAACACCAAGAACGGCTATTCCGATCCCGGTGGCAGCATTTCCATCTACGGTGGTGCGCGCGACTATTTCTTCCCGTCTCTGCAATATGGTGGTCACAAGGGGAAGTGGGACTGGTTCGCTACGGCTGACTATGTTCACAACCGTGTTGGTATTGAAAATACGACCCCCAGCTTCAATGCGATCCACGATCTGACCAATCAGTATCATTTCCTTGGTCATGCCCGTTACACGGTCGACGAAAATACCCGGATCAGCCTGACGGCCGGTGTGTCTAACGCTGAATACCAGCTCCCGAACAATCCGGGCCAGCAGCGTCAGTTTGCTAATCCGTCCTATCTTGGCAGTACTCTATCCCAGAACCAGTATGGTAACGGTGACAGTAGCAGCCTGAGTGAGCATCAGAAGGAAATCACGGATTTCGGTATGTTGTCCCTTCAGAAGGACATGGGACGTCTGAGCTTCCAGACGTCTGCCGTGCTGCGGTATAGTTCCTTGCGTTATTCGCCTGATCCACTGGGCGATCTGGTTTATAATGGCATTGCACAGCGCGCAGCGCGCTCGGTTTTCTCAACCGGAAACCAGACGGATGCAACCTGGCAGGCCGCGAAGAACCATACTGTCCGTTTCGGCTATCAGATCTATGTCGAGCGGAATACGTCCAAGTCTGACTCAACCGTTTATACGCAGACGGGTGAAGATGAAGACGGCAATGCCGTTTACTCCGGCGATACTGCCAACATTCATGATGGTTCTGGCCGGACTGGCTGGATGTATGGCCTGTACGCGCAGGATGAATGGCGCCCCATCAAGAATCTGACCATCAATTACGGCCTGCGTTTTGATGGCGTAGATGAATACACCCATTCGAAGCAGGTCAGCCCGCGTATCAACATCGTTTATAAGCCGTGGCATGGTGGAACCTTCCATGCGGGCTATTCCCGTTACTTCACACCGCCGCCGTTTGAACTCGTGACCGGAACGTCCCTGTACAAATATACCGGCACCTCCGCACAGCCTGCGAACTACAAAAACAGCACGGTCAAGGCTGAGCGCGACCATTACTTTGACGCTGGTTTCTCCCAGACAATTCTACCGGGCTGGCACGCATCGTTTGATGCCTACGTCAAGCTGGCGAAGAACATGATCGATGAAGGGCAGTTCGGCTCCCCGGTTATTCTGTCTGTGTTTAACTATCGTCGTGGCCAGGTCCACGGGTACGAGTTCTCCACAGACTACACACGTGGTGCTTTCAGTGTTTACGGCAACTTCTCCTGGTCGCGCGCCATCGGCAAGGATGTGGTGTCTGGTGAATGGAACTTCGATCCGGACGATCTCTCATACATCAAGAAACACTGGGTTCACCTTGATCATGACCAGCGTTGGACGGCTTCTGCGGGGACGAGCTACACGGCTTTCTACAGAACGGGTCATCCGCTGCGTCTGTCAGCAACGATGGTTTATGGAAGCGGTCTGAGAGCGGATGGAGCGACGCCGAATGGTGCTTCTGTCCCGCAGTATGCGACGTTCAATCTGTCGCTGGTCCAGTCTTTCAAGGATCTGTTCCACGTTCCGTTCCTGAAGCAGACGCAGGTTCGTCTGGATGTGACGAACCTGTTCGACAAGACGTATCTTCTGCGTGATGGCAGTGGAATTGGTGTTGGTGCGCCACAGTATGGTCTGCGCCGTACAATCCTGACCGGTATTGATCAGCGGTTCTGATCGTCTGAGCTATCCAGAGTTGAAAACGGGGGCAGCTGCGAAAGCAGTTTGCCTCCGTTTTTGTATGGAAAGCGGCTGAAAAGGCCTATTCTGCAACGTCCATTTCAGGGACGATCGATTCACTTCTGATCCAGGGTGGGCCATCCATGTTCAGAACGTGTGGGATTTGAGACAAGGGAACGGCTTTTGAAAAATGCCAGCCTTGCAGGAAGTCACATCCCATCAGACGCAGCTCTTCTGCTTGCTCAGCTGTTTCTACGCCTTCAGCCACAACAACACGGTTCATGCTGTGAACAATATCGATAACGCCTTGGATAATGGCTGTATCGATACCGCGTTCTGTGACGCCTGAGGTAAAGACGCGGTCGATCTTGATATGATCGAACGTCACGGTTCGGAGATGGGTCAGAGACGCAAATCCGGTTCCGAAGTCATCCAGTGAAATCTGGACGCCTGCGCGATTGAGTTTCTTGAGTTCATCCAGAATATGCTGGTTGTGCTGGCCGAAAAGAATTTTTTCCGTAATCTCGATTGTCAGTTTTTCAGCCGGAACAGCATATTTCTTCATTTCACGGAAAAGCCGTTCCGTAAAATTATGATCCCGAAAATCATCTGACGTTACGTTGATGGAAATGCGGTCAAAAGGAATCTTGTGTTGCAGCAGATACCGGATGTCCGTGAGAGCCTGTCGCAGCACGAAATTCCCAATTGCAATACTGAGCTCGGCATCGTCGAAAGCATCATAAAAATATTGCGGGCTGAGAAGACCGCGCTCTGGATGATCCCACCGTAAGAGAGCCTCGAAAGAGGGAGGGCGTTCCTGATTTAAAGGGAGGACAAGCTGATAGAAAAGTTTGAACTGTTTCTTTTTTAACGCGGCCTGCATGGCTGTCCGTAGCCGCGACCGACGCTCCGTTTTTTCTTTCATGGAAGGAGCATATTTTTTGATTCTATTGCGGCCGTCTGCTTTGGCTTCATAAAGTGCAAGGTCTGCACAGCGTAGAATTTCGCGTTTTCGACTGTCATTCAGTTTTGAAACGGCATATCCCAGACTGGCGCTGCATAAATGCGTCAAACTTCCGCTACGAAACCGAAATCGCATGGCTTCAAGAATTTTATGGAGCTTGATTTCAAATATCTCTGGCTCATTTGAGACCATGATGATGGCAAATTCGTCGCCACCAATCCGTGCAATGAAACAGTCGGTAGATTGAAAGGTCTTCAGACGACCTGCAATTTTTTTGAGCAGCCGGTCACCGGATTCATGGCCTGATGTATCATTGATAATCTTGAACGTATCGATATCGAGCAGGCACAGGCAGAAATGTCGATCGTCCGGATGTTCCTGGGCGAAGAGCACTTTCAGGTATTGTGAGAATGATGTGCGATTGGAAATGTTGGTGAGGAAGTCAGTGTTAACGGCTTCCTGCAATTTCAGCCGGTTGGCTGTCAGGCGTTGTTCGGCACGTTTTCGAGCAGTGATGTCAAAGCGGATAGCCACATAATTGATGACTTTCCCTTTTTCATTGCATCGGGGAACAATCGTCGTATCAACCCAGTATAGTTTTCCGTTTTTCTTCCTGTTGCAGATTTCACCATGCCAGACACCACCCTGCGCAATGGTCCGGTACATTTTCTGGAAGAAACTGGAATCATGAACGCCAGAATGAAGCATTCGATGGTCTTGTCCAATCAGTTCAGCCCTGGAATAGCCACTGATTTCGACAAATTTTTCATTAACGGAAAGAATTTTTCCTTTAGTATTCGTTACGGCAACAATAGCCGAGCAATCAAGAGCATGGAGAACAAAGGAATCGTGAGAACTTTCGGACCATGCCTGAAGTGATTCAAGATAAGTTCCGAAATTCTGTTCCTGAAAGGTGTTCACTAAGCCTGTCCCGCTTGACCATAAATCCGAGTGTCGCGAGAAAACACTAAAAAAATACTAACAAGGTGCTTTTGCGTGGGTATATCTGAAAGATAATATCACAAAAAGACCTTTTTTCATCTCATAAGCGTTAAGGCAAAACCGTTCTGTTCGCCAGAAATAGCTGTCTGGGAAATACAGAAGGGCCTGAGAGCACGGTATTTCATGGATTTGCTGAATTTCTCCTGAGCACAGGAAACCCCGAAAAGGGGCATATCTGTCGTCCGGCTGGTGTTGCGCCAAACGACAGAGTGTCTTGGGAATACCCGGAGCGGTTTAAAGAGAGCCTTCCCAACCGCCCCCCAGAGCGCGGTAAAGGTGTGTCATTGAAACAGAGACACCTGCTCTGGCTTCGGAAAGGGCGCTGCGTGTTGCAAGAAGCGCGTTTTGCGCGGTGAGAACGTTCAGGAAGTCGCCCGCACCCTGACTGTATTGTAGCTGGGCAATGTGAACGGCTGTTTCGTTCTCGATAACGCTTTCTTCAAGCCGTTTCTGGCGGTCCTGAGCTGTACTGAGGTCCGTCATGGCATCGTCAATTTCCTCCCATGCGCGGAGGATTGTGCGCTGCAGAGCAATGGCGGCTTCTTTCTGCTGGGCCTTGCGAAGGTGCAACTGTCCTGTCAGACGGCCGCCCTCAAAGAGGGGCAATGTCATGGTTGGGCCAAAGCCGTACTGACGCGAGGCCCATGATCCAAGTCCGCTGAACTGGAGTGCCTGAATATCCAAGCTGCCGGACAATGTGATGCGCGGGTAGAAGTCTGCAATCGCCACACCGATACTCGCCGTTGCAGCATGAAGACGTTCTTTGGCCGCGCGAATATCCGGTCTCCGGTCCGCGAGTTGAGATGGCAGGCCCGTTGGAATGTTGGTTGGGACGGGCGGAATAATGCCCGGTTTGTTCAGTGTGCTGGCCAAGGCACCGGGTTCACGTGCCACAAGGAAACTGAGTGCATTGATCAGATGCACGCTCTGGCTTTTCAGAGGGGGTAGACGCGCTTCGAAGCTGTGCATCTGTCCACGGGAATAGGCGACATCCAGTTTGGTGGCAGTTCCCTGTGTAAAGCGCAGCGTTGTCAGGTCCACGCTGTGATGGGCAATCTCGATGCTCTGCTGGGTAATGGCGATCTGTGCCTGCACATTGCGGAGCGCAATATAGTCCTGTGCGGTCTCCGCCATGAGGGAGACAAGCACGTTGCGCTGCATGTCTTCCGTTGCATGCATGGCCGCTGTGGCGGCTTCAACCTGCCGCCTGACATGCCCCCAGAAATCAACTTCCCAAGAGGCACTCAGACCGTATTGGGGAAGGTTGAAAGAGGGATTGCCCTTCGCGCCATCAGCGGCGGCTGGGCCAAATCCCTGCGCGCCACTGGCAATATCGCCGGGACTGGCCTGCTCGGTTGTTCCCAGAAGTCCAAGGATACCGTTGGTGCTGGCGCGCTCCCGTGCGTAGGACGCTGCTCCATCCAGGCGGGGCATTTGCGCGGCACTGGCAATCCGTCGTTCTGCGGTGCTTTCAGCCAGATTCAGGGCTGCTGTTCGCAGATCAAGGTTGTTGCGAGCCACGTCAGCTTCAAGCTGTGTCAGCACCGGGTCGTTGTAGAGACGCCACCATTGTGGATCGAGTGCAGCCTGCGTCGGATGATCCGCGGCTGGTGTGACGCTCTGATGATATTGCGCGGGCGCGTGATCTGGTGGGGCGTGGTAATCCGGTCCGACCGTACACGCAGTCAGGGCCGTGACGGTCAGCAGAGCTGTGGCCCGGGAGAAAAGAGAAAGGCGCATGGGATGTCTCACTGCCAGGCGTAACGGTTGTCACGGGCATGCGGGCCTTCCGGCTGTGAAGCCGTATCCACTTCCGCTTCAACAGACATGCCGACACGAACCTTGGCCGCCAGAGGCTGACCTGCATCGAATGTCAGTTTAACGGGCACTCGCTGGACCACCTTCGTGAAGTTGCCCGTGGCATTATCCGGCTGAATCGCAGCGAAGGCGACGCCGGTTGCTGGGGCCAGACTATCCACATGTGCGTGGAGCGGATGGCCGGGGAAGGTATCAACCCAGACGGTTGCCCGCTGACCAGTTTGCATCTTCGTTAGTTGGGTTTCCTGAAAATTGGCCAGTACATAGGCTTTCTGAACGGGAACCACGGCCAGTAGACCTGTGCCCGGATGCACGTATGCACCGACGCGCACGCCACGCTCACCAACAATGCCGTCTACCGGTGCTGGAATGGTGCAGTAAGACAGGTTCAGCTCTGCCTGATGCTCTGCACTTTGCGCTTTGAGCAAGGCGCCCTGTGCACGCTGGATCTGAGCCTGAAGAACCGGAATTTGCTGTTGAGCACTATCAACACCAGCTTTGTCTCGGGCGAGAGTGGCCATCGCTTCCCGAAGATGGGCATCCGCGCCCTGCTGCTGCTCGAGCGTGCTGGCTCCACCTGCGGAAAGATTGTGATAGCGGGTGGCGTTCTGCTGGGCGAAGGCCAGACTGGCTTCGTCGGCTTTAACAGTATCCGAAGCGGCCGCAATCAGGCTGTCCTGGCGAGCCAGCATGGCCTGAAGGTTGCTTACATCGCCTTCTGCGGCCGCCACGTCGCCTTTGGCGGCAGCAAGGGCTGCGCGATAGTCGTCGTCTTCAATATGGGCGAGTTCTTCGCCAGCGTGAACGTTTTCGTTGTCTTCTGCCAGAACACGATCGATCCGGCCCGAAACCTTGGGCGCAACGGTCGTGAAGTCAGCCGTGACATATGCGTCATTGGTTTTCTGATGAACGCCGTCACCCACGAAGAAACGATCGGCACTCCAGGCCAGTCCGGTCAGAACCACGACTGCACAGCCGGCGAGAAGAAGAGGCTTTCCATATATCATGTTTGGGAGATCCGGATCTTAATGTGCGGGGGCGGAAAGGGGAGCCGCCGGAACAGGAGTAGAAACAGGAGCGGGTTTGGGCGCCGGACCTTTGCCGGGTGGATAGACGCGTTTTGGCAGAATGATGGCCAGAACGACGTAGGCTGCGCACACCACCGCAACGACGAGATAGATATCGGCCAGAGCGAGCACGACAGATTGCTCATGCAGATAGTCATGAAAGATTTCCAACGCATTCCGGGAGACGTGCGTCGTATCTGGAGATGTGTTCTGGATCGCGTTTTCAATCGGGTTTCCCATGCCTGACAGAGACGTCGCGTTATTACCGGAACGGTCCAGCAGCATGTTGGAATGATACTGCTCGCGCCGGCGAAGCAAGACTTCGAAAAGGGCTGCAGCAACAGCGTTCGCCATGCCCTTGAGCATATTCACCATGCCGGAAATAAACGGTCCATCCGCCGGTCCGAGAGACATCGTGGCCAGCATCAGGACGGGAATGACCACCATGGGCTGCCCCACAATCTGAAGGCCCTGCAGAAGATAGAAATTGTCCCGCACCCAGTCCGGTGTCAGCCAGGTTCCAAGAAACGCAGCCAGCCCAAGGCAGCTCATACCAATGCCGAGCAGATAACGGCAGTCCACCGAGCGCATGTTACAGAGGGCTGCCGTCAAGGGAAGCATGATGAGTTGTGGCAGAGCCACCATCAGCGCGATGGGCGCCGTCTGGGATGGACGGTATCCACGGACTTCCGCCAGATAGGTGGACGGAATTTCCATCATCAGACCGCAGATGACCAGAACGCCCACAAGGGTCAGCATGGCCATCGCAATGTTCCGGTTCTTCCAGTACTGAAGTCGGAAGAACGGGCTGTGATGATGCCATTCGTGGAATAGAAACCCCACAAACAGCGCACCGCCCCAGAACGTCAGATGAGAAATGATTGGAGAGCGGAACCAGTCCAGACGGTCGCCCTGATAAAGGACTGTGACCACGCAGAGAATGGATGGCACACCAATGAAAAAGCCGCGCCAGTTGAACTTCGTGAACCGTTCGAGATGCACTGGGTCTTTGGGGAGACCGTAGGCCATCATCGCAATGGCAATGGCACTGAGGGGAATGACCTCCCAGTAGAGCCAGTGCCAGCCGAAATGCTCGAACCACAAGGCTTCCAGAGGGCCGCCAAGATTGGGGCCGAATGTCGCACTCATGGCGTATCCACCTACGCCAAACACCTTGATGGGTGGCGGCAGGTATTTGAGCATTACTGTCATGAGGACGGGGGGGAGGCATCCGGCGCTCAATCCCTGTGCGGCACGAAGGAAGCACAGGGAAATCATGTCCGGCATGAAGGGCAGAGGAATGGCCAGAAGAGCCAGAACCGCCGTCATGAAGATCGAGAAACGATAGATCGAGAACGTCATGTAAAACCATGGCGTAAAAGCCATGGCGGCAATGTTGAAGGCCTCGTAGGTCGAGATGAACCAGGTGCCTTCATCATGGCCGATATGCATGGCGCCACGAATGTCCGACAGGCCGATTTCGGTGATGTGTTCGTTGAAACCCGCAACATGAACGGCCAGCAACATACCAAGGCACCCAATCAGGGTGCGCATCCCGAAGGGCGGCATGTAAGACGGTTGCGCGGGTGGCGCTGCGGTTTGTGAAGGTAATGCCATCAGCTGCTCTCTTGGTGTCTGAGCGCATCTATCGAGGCATGGCGGCCGCAGAAAACCCTCACTTCAGGTAAGTGAGGATTCCATTTTCCGGAAGGGTGAGTGAGAAGTCTTTCATTTCTGTATGTTGGACCGCATGGTTCCTGTTTATGCTCACAGGAACGTTTGCTGTTACACGCAGGAAGGATGTCGCATGTCAGACAAGCAGTCTCTCGGACGCCGTTATGATCTGGATCTCCTGCGTTACCTGCAGGTGCTGGTGGAAGAGCAGAGCGTCTCCCTTGCGGCGCGGCGTCTCAAGGTGAGTGAGCCCGCCATGAGCCGACATCTTGCGCGTTTACGGACCGTGTTCGGGGATCCGATCCTTGTCATGTCCGGGCGACGTATGGTGGCGACGGCCTTTGCGAACCGTATCCGGGATCGTGTGCAGACGCTCGTTCGGGAAGCGGATGACCTTCTCAATGATGGCGCTACGCTGAACCTGAAAGCCATGTCCCCGAAGTTCACTATTCGGGCGAATGATATTGTGGTGGGAGCATTCGGTCGGCCCATTCTTCAAGCGCTGCAAAAAGAGTGCCCTGACTGCCGGATCGTGTTCTCGCCGGAATCCGAAGGAACGGCCAGCGAAGCCCTGCGGGCGAACAAGATTGATCTTTATATTGGCGCGACGGATGAGCTGAGCCCGGAAATCATGCGGCAAACCCTGTTTGAAACGTCGTTTAGTGCGCTGGTCCGGAAAGGGCATCCTATCCTGAAGGATAAAATAACGCCCCAGTCTCTGGCCGCGTACGACCATGTGAGTGTGTCCAGAAAAGGCCGCTCGAACGGACCGATCGATGCGGTTCTGAAGGAACGCTACGGGTTGTCACGTCGGATTGCGATGGTTGTGCCGACCTATCATTCTCTGATCGCGGCCATTGGCGAAACTGATCTCATTCTGCCTTTGCCTAGAACGGTTATTGAGCGTTTCCCGCTTGAACGCATGGGGTTGGACAGCTTCGAATTTCCTTTCGAACTGCCGCCCGTTCGGCCTTTTCAGGCTTGGCATCCACGCGTTGACACGGACCAGTTGCACCGCTGGCTGCGTGAAACAGTGCATCATGCCGTGCGGCAGGAACTGTGGCGAATTCGCACTATATGAGATGTGTTTGAAGAATATTTTATATTATTGTTGAGAATCATTTGCATTCGCACTCGTTCTGAGGAAGATAGCGCCAGTTTCGGCATGCAGATGTGATGTGCATGGCCTTGTAGGAATGCATTTTCCGAATAAGCCGTCCGCTTGAATGCGGTGATGGCGACGGGATCGTTCCGGGTGATCAAGGCTGGCGACTGTTTCGTCTGTATGCTGTCGGCCAATCAGTTCAGGTGGTTTCATGCCTTCGAAAAACGAACATCTCAGCCCGCGATCTCTGACGGATAGCCTGATTTCCACCGAGGCAGGTCAATCCTCCACCGTCAAATGGCAGAAACTGGCGCTTCTGGCTCTGGGGGCTGGGCTGGGCGTGACGGAAACCGGAGAAGCAGACGCCCAGGATGCCGGGGCTGCCAACGATGCGGCTTCCGTCAGTCTTCCTGCTGTCAAGGTTCACGGACAGACAGACACGGCTGCACCGGAACCAACCAATACGAACAACACTACACTCGATATCGGACGTATGCCGGACACCGTTCGGGAAACGCCTCAGATCATCAGTGTTGTTCCCAAAGCGCTGATTGAACAGCAGCGTCTGTTCACGCTGGATCAGGCTCTGGCGAATGTTCCGGGCATTACTATGTCTACCGGTGAGGGGAACGGCGGCCTGAATGGCGATCAGTTCCGTATTCGTGGCCAGCAGGCCCGCGGCGACATTTACGAAGATGGTTTGCGGGATTTCGGCACCTATGTGCGTGACACGTTCAACACAGAAAGTGTTGAAGTGGTCAAAGGCCCAAGCGGCGAGTATTTCGGTGCGGGCAACGTGGGCGGTGTGATCAACCAGACGCTGAAAAAGGCGCATCTTGGAAATCACTACGCGCTCGATCAGTCCATCGGAAGCGGGATGCAGTATCGCGGGTCCGCAGACGTCAATTACCAGCTTGGCAAACATACTGCTCTTCGCGTGAACGGCATGTACAACAAGCAGGACGTGACAGACCGGAACAACGTTCGCTCCGATCGCTATGGTGTAGCGGCGGATCTTGGTTTTGGTTTGGGAACGAAGACGACTTATCACCTGAACTACCAGTGGCTCGGAAGTCGCGGAACGCCAGATTACGGTGTGCCGATGATCCAGATTGGCAATATGTACACGCCAATTACCGAACACGGATTGAACCGAAACACGACATATACGCGTAGCTTTGACCGGGATAATTCCAATATCCACATGGTCACGTCGAAATTCGCAACTGAAATTGCGAAGTGGCTGACACTTAGCAACGACACGCGTTTCAGCCATTATCATCGTGATTACGCAGCGACCAATCCCAGTGCCTGTTCCGGCACCTGTGCTTCCAGTTTCCTTGCCGGAGGAAACCCGTCTTTGGCCTACGGCGCAGGCGGTGGTGCTGCTTACCAGCAGGATGGTTGGGGCATTCAGAACGTTATGATGACGCGTTCGAAATTTGACACGTGGTTCCTGAAGCATGATCTGCGGGCTGGTGTGGATATCAACTACACCAAGGACGACCGGATCATGGGCACGTACGTAAACCGGACGAACAACCAGACCATCCGCAACCCGTATTACTCTTCGCCGGGCACATATATCACCTGGCCATCCAGCGGGCATCGGACCGCAGATTTCCGTGATCTGGGCCTGTTCCTGGCTGATAAAATTCACCTCACCAAGAAACTGTCCATTTTCGGAACGTTCCGCTGGGATAGCTATAAGAGCACGTACTGGAGTGCTGCGGCTGCCTCTTCTGGCACACAGGCGCAGAGCTCCAACAAGTTCAGTCCGTCTGCCAGCATCATGTATGACGTCACCAAAGACGCGACCGTCTATTTCACGTTTGCCCGCTCTTACAAGCCTGTCGGAACGGATGTGTCTTCCCAGATCACCAATCAGGCCAGCGTCGGCGATGTTGCGGTCAACGGTCGTGATCTGAAGCCGCAGCGCAGTGATCTGTTTGAAGTTGGAAGCAAGCTGGATTTCTTCAACAAGCGCCTTGGTGTGACGGGGGCCCTGTTCCAGATCAACCAGAACAACTCTTACACGTATGATGACGATGGCAGCATCATCACGGGTTTCCAGGATGCTGGAACAGGCCGCCGGATCCGCGGTGTTGAACTGAGTGCGACCGGCAAGATCACGCAGGCCTGGGATATCTATGCCACCTACGCATATATGGGCGGTAAAGTGACGAACAGCGCTACGATGTATGGTAATCAGGCGCCTCAGCTTCCGCACAATACGTTCTCGGTCTGGAGCACCTACAACCTGTCGCATCTGGTGCTGAGAGCAGGGCAGGGTACGCTGAAGGCTGGCGGCGGTGCACAGTATAGCTCCGGCTATTGGGCTAACGAGGCCAATACGGCGCGCATGCCTTACAACTTTTCGCTGAACGGCATCGTGTCCTACGATTACGGCCGTTATCATGTGCAGTTTAATGCCAATAATCTGACCAACCATCTGAATTATGGTTCAGCGTTCAGCTCAAGCCGCGCTGTTCCGATGTCAGGGCGGACATTCATGGGAAGCTTTGGCCTCAATTTCTGAAGCCCTCTTCAGAAAGAACTGTTTGCAGCCCTTCCGGTCATAGGCCGGAAGGGCTTTTCGGGTGAGTATCGGTGAAAATCATGGCTTCGTGCGGACAGCCCCTCGGTCCAGCGTCTGAACAAGAAAGACCAGTTATGAGCTGCCCTCCGCAGGTGCAGGCCCAACTTCTGTTGGGTCAGATGCATGTGGATAGGGGATGGCTGAATGAGGCTTTTCCATATTTTGAAGCGGCTGCACGAAGTGGTCATCCGGTTGCGGTGAATATGCTAGGTCGTGCGTATGAAAGAGGGTGGGGTGTCTCCCGTAACCCGGCTCAGGCCGCCGCTTATTTTGAGGTAGCTGCAGCCCTTGGAGAGGCATGGGCCATGTTCAATCTGGCGGATCTTCTGTTGCTGGGAGACGGAGTTCCAAAGAACCGGGCACGCGCCTACCGGCTCTATGTATCGTCTGCTGAAAAAGGCAATGTGAAAGCTCTTAATATGTTGGGGCTTTTGCACGAAGACGGCGTCAGCGGATCGCCTGATCCGGAAGGCGCGAAAGTCTTCTTTCAGGCCGCATCGGAAGGAGGGGACTGCTGGGCAGACCTTAATCTCGCACGTCTTGCGCTGGCACAGCAGGATGTCTCGGTAGCTGTGTATTGTCTGCAGAAAGCTCTGAAAACCAGTTTTCCGGATGTTGCCCGGGCTATCATTGATCTTATCGGATTTTGTGAAGATCCTGCTTTCCATGCAGTGAAAGCACAAGCCATCCGGCATCTTGCACGGAAAGAGCCGCCCCGCATTGTCTTCACCACATTGGCTCAGCTTTCGTCCGGCGAGAGATTATGTGCGGAGTAGCAGCGTCTGCGTCGGATTTACAAATTCATACACTTCTGTCGCACCGCGTGACTGGCAAGCAATGTCATATGATCGGACTATCGAAACCTTGTTCATGGAGAGGTGCGTCTTGAGGTCTGTTTTCCAATACTGTCGACGCCGGGTGTGGAGCCTTTTGGCTGCAATATTTCCGGTCATGCTGGCTCTGGGGATCGTGCAGTCTGCAAAGGCTGCCGCTATTGCTGGCCTGCCTGCGGCTATGCCTGTCATATCGTGTGAGATGCTTGGGAAAACGGATCTGGTATCCTTTGTCGGTGCATCTGTTGACCATCAGGTCTCAGTCGTTCTGGAAACCCCTAAGGGCAAATTCTGCAAGGTTACCGGACAGATCGCTCCGACTATTTCCTTTGAAGTGGACCTCCCTATGGAGCACTGGACGCAGCGCTTTCTGCTGGGCGGTTGCGGTGGTTTATGTGGCATGACGCGCGTTGGTGTCAGCAATGCGGGTGCCTGTGCTCCTGCCCTGAACGGTGAATTTGTCATGGCCGGTGATGATCTGGGTCACATCGGTTCCATGATGGGATTACAGCAGGGCTTCTTTGGTAAAGATCCACAGAAGCGGATCGATTTTGCATATCGTGCCAATCATCTGACAACACTCGCCGCCAAAGCACTGACGAAAGCGTTTTACGGACAGGCTCCAAAATATTCCTATTTTGTGGGCTGTTCGGACGGTGGACGCGAGGCGCTTATGGAGGCCCAGCGTTTCCCAGATGATTTTGACGGTATTTCCGCAGGCGCTCCGGCCGCACTCTTTACGGTGCAGAACTCATTTTACCACGCCTGGAATGTCCGCGGGAACCAGCGCGCTGATGGCACGAATATCCTGCTACAGGATCGTGTTTCCATTCTGCATGACGCGGTTGTTCGGCACTGCCCGACACTGTCCGGAGTTGCTGACGGTATTCTGGAAGAGCCGAGAGCCTGTCATTTCGATCCTGCGTGGGTGCAGTGTCCGGCTGGTCAGACCAATACGTCTGAGTGCCTGACAGCAGAGGAAACACAGGCAGCCCTCCGGATCTATAGTGGTGCAACCGACGCTTCCGGACGGTCCTATATTCTGCACGGGCCATTCCCCGGTTCTGAAACGCAGTGGGCGCTGCCTTCGTCGCCAACCGGCGAAAGCATGAGTAATGGAATTGCCGCGTCTGCCATTGCCTATGTCATTTCACAGGAAGTGAACGAAAAGGCTGCGGATCTGACGTTGTTCCAGTTCGATCAGGCGACGTTCGACGCCATGAACGAACTGGCACCGCTCTATAATGCCGAGAATACGAACCTTCATCCGTTTCAGCGCCGGGGCGGCCATCTGATCCTCTGGCATGGACTGGCCGATCAGTCGATTTCTCCCGTCAACACGATTGCCTATTACCAGGGCGTGCAGAAGGAAATGGGACGTACCCTGACGGATCGTTTCCTGCGTTTCTATCTGCTGCCGGGTGTCGGACATTGTGGAAACGGTGATGGTTTCCCGCAGGTGGATTTTCTGTCTCCGCTGATGGCATGGACGGAAAACGGAACTGCGCCAAACGCGCTCCTGACGGAAAGAACCGCACAGTCCGATCTGCCTATGGGGGCGCCGGGACGGAAGCCGGGAGGTGCAGGGAAAATTGGGGGCGGTCAGATCCATGCGGCGGTCGTGCCCAGTCAGCCTTATGCCAGTCCCAACGGCGCAGCTATCGCCAGTCGGCCGGTTTATCCTTATCCGTTTATCGCCCGCTATACGGGGCATGGCGATGTGAATTCCGCTGCGAATTACCATCCTGTGAAGACATCTGTCGTCCTGCCAATGACGTTTGACAGTTATTCCACCTCCCTGATCGGGCCCGATAATCAGAAGGATTACACGGTGCGTGACGGGAAGCTGGCCGTACTGGAGCATACTCATGGATGATAAACTGAATGCTGTTTTGGATTTCTATTATGAGCGGATCCTGAAAGAACGGCAGGACCATGCGGACGGGGTTTCCCGTCCTGCGTCCGAGCGTTTTATGGCTGTAGGCCCGCAGACCGGGCAACTGATCAACATTCTGGCGCGCAATCTCAAAGCGCCGACGATCCTCGAACTGGGAACGTCCTTTGGCTATTCCACCCTGTGGCTTGCGGAAGCGGCACGGCGAACGGGCGGTCGGGTCATCACCATGGAGCTGGAGCGAGAGAAGGTTGCTTTCGCCAGAGACATGGCAGTGCGTGCCGGTGTGGAAGAGCACATTGAGTATCGTATCGGGGATGCGGTTGAGATGATTTCAGAGTTGAAGGATGGCATTGATTTCGTCCTCCTGGATCTCTGGAAGGATCTCTATGTGCCTTGCCTTGAAGCCCTGATGCCGCATCTGCGGCCGGGCGCCGTTCTGGTTGCGGACAATATGATTATTCCGGGCGGTGAAGATGCCCGGCGCTATCAGGAATTCGTTCGCTCCCGTCCTGGTGTTCTGAGTGTGCCGCTCTCCGTCGGGACAGGGCTGGAAGTCAGCCGTTTTCTGCCCGGCTGAATTTTTCATTCTCTAACAGGGCGTGTGCGTCCTTTTCTGGAAAGCTCAATGTTCAGAACTTTCATGAACCGTTACGGAACCCCACTGACGACAGGATTTTTCCTGATCTCGGCCATTACCGGGGTGGCACTTTTCTTCCACTGGGGTCCCGGAGCTTTCCATCCGATGCATGAATGGCTGAGCATGGTCCTGCTCGTGCCGTTCGCGCTGCATCTGATCAAGAACTGGACGTCACTCGTCAATTACGCCCGGCGCGGAACACTCTATGTTCCGCTTCTGGTGGCACTGGCTTCAACAGCCTATTTCTTCCTGCCGCAATCGTCGTCCGGTCATGCTGGCAACAAGCAGGTTGCCTTCATGCTGATACCGCTGGTGACACAGGCTCCCCTGTCTCAGGTCGCTCCCCTCGCGCATATGGATGGGGGAATGCTGGCCCATAAGCTCTCTGCGCATGGCCTGGCGGTGACATCTGAAGACCAGTCGATTGCGCAGATTGCTGAAGCGAATGGCAAGAATACCAACGACGTTTTGGCCATGGCGTTTCAGAGTGGCGGCCATGGACATCAGCATGGCCCATCAGAACACGACCATCACGGGCATTGATAAACGCCGGATTACCCCGTTCAGGAAACGGGGCAATCCAGCTTAAAGCTCAGCCCATTGCCGCAGAAGGTTGTGGTAGGTTGAGGTCAGACCCAGAACTGCTGGGTGATCGTCGGGAAGTGCCTTGCGGGTCTCGATGATGGAGCAGTCAAAATCGTACATAAGAGCGCGTTTTGTATCGTCGCGGATCATGGATTGCGACCAGAAGAACGACGCCCATCGGCTACCGCGCGTAATGCGGTTAACGCTGTGCAGGCTGGTAGACGGATAGACCACCATGTCGCCCGCAGGGAGTTTGACGTTCTGATTGCCGTACGTGTCCTGAATGACGAGTTCTCCGCCGTCGTAATCTTCTGGGGAAGACAGAAATAGTGTGGAGGAAACGTCCGTCCGGATACGGAAGCCTGCGCCCGGAATAGGCCGAATAGCATTATCAACATGTGCGTTGAAATGCATTCCGGTGTCGTATCGGTTGAAAAGTGGTGGATAAACTCTCAGGGGCAGGGCCGCGCTATTAAAAGTTGGGTTGCGCCCTAAAGCTCTCAGAACAATTTCTCCAAGTTCACGGCACACATCTGAATCCTGCGGAATCTGAAGGTTTAACTTTGCCTTTGCAGACTGTTCTCCCGCTGTAACACGCCCATCTGTCCACTGCGCCGTCTCAAGTTGGTCGCGGCAATAGCGTACCTCTTCAGGAGACAGGATATTCGGAATGTGGATCAGCATGGGTGTGGTCTTCCTAAGACGGGTCTTGGGGCTTTTTTCAAAGCGGATGAGAATCCTGCTTGTAATTAAGAATGACTCTCATTATCGTTCTTTAAAGCTCTTTGCAGACTAGTGCAATCCATGTGGCGCGTGTCGCCCGGACTGTGCGCGGCGACTGTCGGTTTGTTGCAAGGACATCGTGTTTCAACCCCGAGACAGGAGGGCGCAGCGTGTCGCCCCGACAGGCACAGTAATGTCTCTTACCTTCTCCCCCTGGCAGATGTTTCTTGGCGCCGGGCCGGTTGTCCGCTGCGTCATGACGCTTCTGGCGGCGGCATCCGTCGTCACATGGACGATCTTCATTGCCAAAACTGTTGAGCTGATCCGTTTGCGGGCGCAGCTCAAAAAATCAGAAACGGCGCTGGAAGACGCAGACACACTGCATCTGGGAGAAGAATGGACGCGCGATGGTGCGGGTATCGCTCACGCCATGGTGCTGGCCGCAGAAGCGGAGCGCCGCCGCTCGGAAGATATTCCTGCCGATCGTGACGGCATCAAGGAGCGGATTGTTCTGCATCTTGAGCGTCTGGAAGCTGCTGAAGGCCGTCGCCTAATGAGAGGGACCGGCGTGCTCGCCACAATTGGTGCGACGTCTCCCTTCATTGGCCTGTTCGGAACGGTATGGGGCATCATGTCGTCCTTCACGGGCATTGCCGCCGCTCATGCGACCAGTCTGGCCGTTGTTGCTCCTGGTATTGCAGAGGCCCTTCTGGCCACGGCGCTTGGTCTGGTCGCGGCTATTCCTGCTGTTGTGATATACAATCATCTGGCCCGCCAGACGGCGGCCTGCCGTGCCTGCGTCGCGGATCTGACGTCACTTGTGATGCGTCTGGTCTCCCGTGATCTGGCCCGCGCGGCGCTTGCAGCAAGTGGCAATGTCGTCCGCTTTATGGCTGCTGCGGAGTAATCGCAGGCATGGCTATTCACATTCGTCATGCCGATGAGGCGGTGCTGGAAGCGCATGAAATCAATGTGACGCCGTTTATCGACGTCATGCTCGTTCTGCTCGTGATCTTCATGGTTGCTGCACCTCTGACGACGGTCAACGTCCCGGTTGATCTGCCATCTTCAACCGAAACGCCTGCTCCCCGCCCGGATGAGCCGGTTTTCTTGACCGTCAAGGCTGACCATACGCTGGCTCTGGGCGAAGATGCCGTCAGTTCGGATCAGCTTATTGATGCACTCGGCAAAGCCAGTAAGGGAAACAAGGAAGAGCGTATTTTCCTGCGGGCGGACAAGACCGTCGATTATGGAACGCTCATGGATGTGATGGGGCAGCTTCGGAAGGCCGGTTTCCTCAAGGTCGCACTTGTCACGCTTCAGGGGCAGGAGGCTGGGGAAGGGCCGTGAGTTCTTCACACGCGTCTCTCCCCACGACCTTTCGGGACTGGTATCAGTGGTATCAGCAGACCGAAGACCAGCGCAGTGTCCGTGTCTGGGGTCTGTCTGGTGCCGCTATGACTATTCTGACAGGTATCGCACTCTGGTGGGCCGTGACACATGCGCCGTCACAGGTTGTGGCCCCAAGTGCAGCTCCCCCGCCTGCTATCGCGATTGACATGTCCCCCATGCCGACACCTGCGCCGGCTCCTCCACAAGAGGTTGATCCCGGGCCGCAGCAGATGGTCACGCCGCCGGAACCGCAGCCGGATACGCCTCAGCAGGTCGATGCCCCGCCGTCTCCCGCGCCGCATCCGCCTGTGCCTGTTCCAAAGGTGGAGAAGGTCAAGGTTCACAAGAAAACAGCCAAGAGCCCGCCTCAGCCGGTGAAGCCGATCCCGATGCAGGCTCCTGTTGCCGACAGGATGACGGCGCCGCCTGCTGCCGATAGTGCGCCCTCCCAGAGTAGCAGCGCGGCGTCTGCCTCTCACGCGAGTCACTCCAGCAACGCGCCCGTGACCTGGCAGGGCGATATTTTGGCGCGTCTGGAACGTTTCAAGCGTTACCCGGCAGACGCTTTGGCGCAGCATCAGGAGGGAACTCCTGTGCTATTCTTCGTCATGGATCGGCGTGGACATGTTTTGTCTGCAAAAATCCGGAAAAGTGGTGGTTTTGCATTGCTGGACGAAGAAACACTGGCGGTTGTCCGGCGTGCAGAACCGTTCCCGCCGCCGCCGGAAGAGATTGCAGGGGCGACAGTTTCTCTCACTGTTCCTATCGAATTTTCGGTCGAGGACCAGTAAAGGGAAAAGCTGAAGGAATGCTCCAGTCAGATCGTGGCTGGAGATGACATCGAGGCTGGGCGTCTCCAGTTTCCGTAAGCGTTAACGTCAATCAACGCACAGAACCGAACAGCCCCTGTGCTGTGCCGGGCCTGTGCGTCTGTCGTCATGCAGTCCTCAGACCCGTTGCTCAGGGGTAATTCAAGGATGAGAAGATGACCGTTACTGACACCACAATTATTGCTCCCCCGGAAATCCGTCGTGTCATGCACGAGTTGAAGCGCCGAGACCTGACCGTTGTGGACGTCGGGCGTGTGACGCCACACATGATCCGCATCACGCTTCAGGATGAGAGCCTTCGGGATTTTCCCAGCCTGTCACCGGATGATCACATCAAGATCTTTGTTCCACAGGGTGATGGGGACATGGCCCGTCGGGATTACACGCCGCGCGTGTTTGACCGCGCTGCTGGGGCGCTGGTTCTGGATTTTGTGGACCATGATGGCGGACCGGCGGCGGACTGGGCTCGGAGCGCCAAGCCCGGCGATCATCTGGCAATTGGTGGCCCCAAAGGATCGCGCGTCATTACGGGTGATATTCGTAACTGGCTTCTGATCGGGGATGAAACCGCACTTCCCGCTATTGGCAGGCGCGTCGAGGAACTGGATGCCGGAACGCCTGTCACCACACTGGCTGCGGTGACAGATGCTTCAGAGGAACAGTCCTTCGAAACGAAGGCGTCCTACACACCTGTCTGGGTTCATCGTCCAAGCGAACAGGCGCATCAGGCCGAGCCGTTCTTACGCGCCCTGAAAACCATTCAGATCGTGCCGCAGACATTCATCTGGGTTGCGGCTGAAGCATCCGTTGCACGCTCTATCCGAAGTGTTCTGGAAAACGAGCGTGGAATTTCGCCGCAGTGGATCAAGGCGTCTGGGTACTGGACGAAGGGCTGAAAATGAAAAAAAGCCGCGTGTGTTGAGCAGGCGGCTTTTAGGGCAGGCGCGTTTTACTGGAAGGGCAGATAGCGGAAGTCGAAGAAGATCTGGCTCATACTGGTATGCGGATCACCGCCGATGCCTTTCCAGATATCCCGTCGTGCGTAGGCAAGCTGGGTGCCGCCTTCAACAGTGCCAAAACGACCTTTGAAGAACCGCCACCAGGCACCGATCGTCGCCTCTGAAACGCCGCGTGTATTGGCGGAGCAGGTGAGGGACGAAAGCTCCTGTAGGCAGCCAGCATTCGAATACAGGGGGTTGCCGTAGCCGTAGGACGAGCCATCGCTATTGAAATAGGCGTGTCCCACGCGCTGTGTGCCAAAATATCCATACACATCAATATGCGGGTTGGGATGTGCAATCAGGCCTGCCTGGGCTTGAAGGCCGAAGAGGGGCACCGGGTCGCCCTTGGCATTCAGTGTTGCATCCGGAAGCAGCACTGAACCGTAGCGGTTGATGCCCCATCCCGCGAGGCCAGCCGCGCGGAACTCCAGCTTGCCTGAAATGATTGGCAGGATCAGCGATCCTCCTGCGCCACCCGCAATGGCGGTGTTGTTGTGGCCTGTATGATTGATGGTCACGCGATCATGCGGGAAATGCAGGATGCCTTCGACTTCGTAATGGCCCCAGCTTGGATCGTAAGCCAGTTTGCCAATCAGGTCTGGTGCGATTTCGTTTGAGAAGTTTGCTGTGTCATTCGTCAGACCAACGCCGTTTTCGCCAATCGTGGCCGTGTTGCCGTTTGGAAGGGACACCGTGCCGTTGGTTTTCGTGAAGCCGGTGGTGTCATACAGGGTTGCCGGGTTTTCGATGGAGAAACCTGCCCAGAGGCGATGGTCCATGAAATCCTTGACGACGCGCACCTGCCATTGGCGAGCCCATGTCTGACCCGCCAGCATGGATGCTTCGATGGTTTCCGGAAGGCTCTCCTGACGGGCCACGATACCAATACGGCCGGGCGTCAGAAGGCTCCAGGCCTGACCGCCGAGGAAATGCCAGCCAGCTTTGTTATCATCATAGGCCAGATAGGCCTGACGCATCCGGAACGCATAGCTGTTGCTTTCATATGGATCCGTCGTAACTGCACCGGCGCCAAAATCGGATTCAAAGAAGCCCGAAATGGTTGCTTCGGAATTGATGTTGCCGCGTGCCAGAAGAGAGAGGCGGCTATACCGAGCGCTCCCTTCGAAATTGTTGGTGTGATACCGCGGTTCATTCGGATACGGCATGTCCTGCCAATAATTGAATGTGCCAGACGCGATATGGCGGTTCTCAAGAACGGCCGCCATGTCCACAAAGCCACCCAGCATGAGCGTGACAGGGCCAAGGTGAAACACGCCATGGTCGCCTACGGCGCCTGCGGCCTGCGCGCCGATTGTTTCACGCGGATGTGGGCCAACACCATTTTCAGCGAAGCGTACCATGACATCTTCTGTCCGTTTCCCGACCACGGCCAGTTCAGATCCGGCGCCAGACTCAGTCACCCCGTGGTCGCGACGATCTCGTGCAACACGGTCTCTTGAGTCTGATGAGGGGAGAGCGCGGGAAGCGTGTCCTTCAGGCGAGTTGGCGTTGGATGCGAATGTTGCTTCTGAAGCAAGTTCTGTTGGGTGCGGGGACGAATGGAGTTGTGGCGCGTGAGGTGCAACTCCATGAATGGCGGACTTCGAAGGCGTGCCGCGAGCGACCATTGTCGTGTTCGTCGTCGTCTTGTCTGCGGGCTGAGCCGTGTGATGATGCTTGGCCATCTCTGAGCGCAGCATGACAAGATCGCGATTGATCTCTTCCTGTTCCTGCTGAACATGGGCCTGCGCTTCCTGAAGGCGGTGCATCTCCTTTTCCATGCGAGACATCACATCGTCATCTGCGTGTGCCTGTGAATGTACTGCGAGCAGACCGAACGCTGTGCTCATCATCAGGAGCCTGCGGATAGAAAAAACAGTGCTGCAGGCCATGCGCAGAGGGAAACGGGACAACTACGTTCTCCATGTCAAAAGATGTCTGATCTATGACACGGAATCGTGATCTCAAGAGTTAAAAAAGGTTTCAGACTCATGGAAAATCCAGAGCCGCAGCAAAATTTGGGGGGATGTATAAGATTGGAATGTCTGAACATTCAGCTTCGTTCAAAACGCTGGGCACAAACAGAAAATTCCAGCTCTGAGACCGTACAAAATACGGTCAAAGCTGGATATCCGTGTCATTTCATGTTGAGAAATGTGCCTGTAAGCTTTTGAAAAGCTTGGTGTCCCGTACGGGATTCGAACCCGTGTTGCCGCCGTGAAAGGGCAGTGTCCTAGGCCTCTAGACGAACGGGACTGGAGGCGTGAGCGGGTGTATAAGGGGGTTCATTTGTGCCGTCAAGCACTTGAAACGTCAGAAATGAAAAAAGTTAGATTTTGTCGTTCCTGCCAGGTTTCCACCCTCAAATGCCCTGCCAGATGCAACAGCGGCATCGTCCGATCTTCCAGCAACGGGACAAATGGTTTGTCTCCCGCACGGAAGACAAGTGCCTTCAGGCGTGTCCCGCCGTCTTCCCCCTGGAACATCACGCGCAGGGTGTTTCCGTCCTTGCCAATGCGATCAGTCTTGACGCATCGCACATTGCTGATTGCCAGAACGGGCTCTTCATTGCCGGGTCCAAAAGGAGCCAACCGCGCAAGCTGAGCAGCGACTTCAAGCGAGGCTCCTCTGAGTGTGGTGAGGCCATCGATCCTTAATGCGTCCTGAACCGGAAGAGCGCGTGCTTCGGAAAGCGTGTTATCCAGTAGTTCATGGAATGTGGCAGCATTGTCTGCTTCCAGCGAGAAGCCGGCAGCCATGGCATGGCCACCACCGGTCAGAAGAAGCCCGGACTGTCTGGCCGCGATGATTGCAGCACCGATATCCAGTCCAGGAACCGAGCGGGCAGATCCTTTAATAATTCCGTCCGCGAGAGCGCCGACCAAAGCCGGACGATTGAAACGTTCTTTCAGCCGCCCCGCAACAATGCCCACAACACCTGGGTGCCAGGTTTCACCATGCAGAAAGATCACCGCATGATTGGCTTCGATCTGCTGTTCAGCCTGCTCCATAGCCTGAGCAAGAATGCCAGCTTCGACGCTCTGACGTTGCCGGTTTACGTTATCCAGCTCATCCGCAAGAGCACGAGCCTCCACGACGTCTTCGGAGAGCAGAAGTCGCAAACCAAGATTGGCCTTGGCAATGCGGCCTCCCGCGTTGATGCGTGGCCCCAGAGCGAAGCCACAAGCCATCGCGCTGGCTTCTTCCTTCACGCCCGCCACAGAAGACAGTGTGGCTAATCCCAGGCGCTCTCCACGCGCCATGACGCGCAAACCCTGCATGACGAGTGCACGGTTCAGCCCGGTAAGAGGCATGACGTCACAGATCGTGGCAAGGGCCGCGAGATCCAGACGCTTAAGAAGGTCAGGGGCAACGCGTCCATCCGTAAACCAGCCGTCTCGCCGAAGAAGACGTACGGTGGCGACCATGGTCAGGAAAGCGACAGCGGTTGCGCAGATTGCGCCAAGACCAGAAGTGCAGTCGAGGCGGTTCGGGTTAACGACAATGCCGTTCGGCAGGATCGAGCCATCCGGCTTGTGATGATCAAGGACAATGACGTCCGTTTGGCCGTGAAAGCCGTTCAGAATGTCGATCGCAGCTGTGCCGCAATCAATGCAGACGAGCAGGGTTGCGCCCTCGGAGACCAGTTTTTCGAGTGCTGGCGTGTTGGGGCCGTAGCCCTCGGTCATGCGGTCTGGGATGTGTGTGCTGACGGTACAGCCAAGTTCCCGGAGGGTGTCACAGATGAGCGCTGTGCCGCAGGCTCCATCCACATCGTAGTCGCCAAAGAGGCCGATATGTTCACGCTTGCGGACGGCTTGAGCAAGTCTGTCAGCAGCTTTGTCCATATCCTGCAGGCAGGAAGGGTCGGGCATAAGATCCCGCAGGCGCGGGTCCAGAAAGGAGGCTGCTTCCGTGGCTGTGACACCACGGGCAGTCAGGATACGGGCCAGAAGTTCCGGAATGGCTGCTCTTTGAGCCATTCCAAGGGCAAGGCGGTTATCCGCCTCTGCCAGACGTGGATCGCGCCAGATCCACCGACGGTTGCCTGCGCTGCGGGATACGCCGAGTACCAGGCCCGTATCGTCTTCTAACATGCTACTCCATTCAGGATGGTCGATTTGTCTTCAGGCTGAAGTCGTGATGGCTCTCAATATAGCGAACTGTGCCAGATTTTGAACGCATAACGATCGAATGCGTCTTGGCGCGGGTTGGGCTGACCCGTTCCACACCCCTCAGCAGAGAGCCGGTGGTGACGCCTGTAGCGCTAAACAAAACGTGACCGGCGGCCATGTCGTGCAAACCAAGAAGACGCGTTGGGTCTTTGCCGTCAGCCATCTCGCGGGCGCGTTCACGCTGTGCATCGTCTTCAAACAGGAGGCGCCCCTGCATCTGACCATTCATGCAACGGATTGCGGCTGCTGCCAGAACACCCTCAGGAGCACCGCCGGAACCAGCGTACAGATCCACACCACCGCCATCGATACAGGTAGCGATCGCCGCAGCAACGTCACCGTCGCTGAGAAGCTGAACGCGGGCACCAGCCTGACGGGCACGGGCAATCAGTTCTTCATGGCGTTCACGGTCCAGCGTACAGAGAACGAGGTCTGATACGTCGCGCTTCTTGGCTTTCGCAAGGTTACGCAGGTTTTCTTCGATGGAAGAGTCCAGATTGACGACATCGTCCGGCAGGTCCGGCCCGACGACAATCTTTTCCATATAGATGTCTGGGGCGTGCAGGAACTTGCCGCGCTCGGCGAGGGCGACCACCGTAATGGCATTCGGCAGGCTCTTGGCACACAGGTTCGTGCCCTCAAGCGGATCGACCGCGATGTCCATGGCTGGGCCGCCGGAGCCGACCTTCTCACCGATGTAAAGCATCGGTGCTTCGTCCATCTCGCCTTCGCCAATGGTGACGACGCCATCAATGGCAACCGTATCAAAGGCGGCGCGCATGGCCTGAACAGCCGCACCATCGGCGTCGTTCTTCAGGCCGCGGCCTGTCCAGCGGTCAGAGGCAATGGCGGCCGCTTCCGTGACGCGGACAAGCTCCAGCGCCAGGTTGCGGTCAGTTACGCGGTAGGGAAGAACATTTGTAGGATCGATCACTGGAGAGAATCCTCGATCTTGAGCACCAGGGGAGCTCCCTTAACAACAGGGAGCGCGGAAAGTGCTGTGATAGCTGCAGAAATAGCCTTTTCTGGGGCCTGATGAGTCACCAGGGCCAGATATGCACGTCCCGCTGCAGCATCATGTTGCGAGACAAAGTGCACGGAAACATCATGGTCCCGGAGAACCGATGTCAGATCAGCCATGACACCCGAGCGATCTTCCACATCCAGACGAATATAGAAGGCGCTCTTCAGTTCCCCGAGGCTGGTGCAGGCAACGGGGGCTGGTGTGTTCCTGACGCCCCAGACCGGAAGGTCTGCACCACGGGCCAGATCGATCAGGTCTGCTACCACGGCGCTGGCTGTCGGGCCTTCGCCCGCTCCCCGGCCGGAAATGGTGATAGGACCACTGAACGGGCCTTGTGTGGTGACGGCATTGAATACCCCTTCCACGGCGGCGATGGCTGCCTTGGCGGGGACCAGACATGGGCGAACCCACGCCTCGATCCCGCTGTCTTTGCTGGCACGAGCCATGCCGAGCAGTTTGATACGGTATCCCAGTTCGTTGGCGAACGTCAGATCCGCCGCTGTCACATCTCGGATACCGTGGACAGGAAGAGTGTCAAATGCGATGGGCTGAAACGCGATGCCGGCGAGGATGGCCAGCTTGTGAGCCGTGTCCCATCCGTCCACATCCGTGGAAGGCTCAGCTTCCGCATAGCCTTTGGCCTGAGCTTCGGTCAGAACATCTCCGAAATCCCGGCCAGTCGTGCGCATTTCCGTGAGGATATAGTTGCAGGTGCCGTTCAGGATGCCACCCACGCTGTGGAGACGATCTGCAGCCAGACCTTCACGCACAAGTTTGATGGCGGGAATGCCTCCAGCAACAGCGGCTTCGAACAGGAGAGGCGCACTATTTTCGGCTGAAAGGCGTGTCAGTGCGGAACCATGCAGGGCGACCAGAGCCTTGTTGGCGGTCACAACAGGCAAACCACGCGTGAGTGCCGTTTCTACCATGTCATGCGCCGGGCCTTCAGAGCCGCCGATCAGTTCGACAACAACGTCGATCTCCGGGTCCTGAGCAACGGATACGGCGTCGTCATGCCAGCGGGTGGTAGACAGATCGACGCCGCGATCCTTGCTTTTGCTGCGCGCTGTAACCGCCACAACTTCGATCGGGCGGCCAGCGCGGGCGGTGATCGTTTCAGCGTTCTCCCGCAGGAGACGAATGACGCCGACACCGACAGTCCCAAGTCCGGCCAGTCCGATCCGCAGTGGTTTCACGATGATGCAGCTCCAAGAAGGTCAGCGGTCGATGCGCCGGCACCGTGCCGGCTCATGAAGCTCTTGATGGCCCGCGTCGCCTGACGCAGCCGCTGAGTATTTTCAACAAGTCCGATCCGGACGAACCCTTCGCCATATTCGCCAAAGCCCAGGCCGGGTGCGACGGCCACGCCAGCTTCTTTCAGCAGGAGCTTGGAAAATTCCACGCTCCCCATGTCAGCGAAAGCGGGGGGAATAGGGGCCCATGCGAACATGGATCCGGCGGGGGCAGGAACGTCCCAGCCAGCAGCGCTCAGGCCGCGCAGCAGAACGTCTCGGCGATCTTTATACATGGCACGGATGTCCGACACGTAATCCTGTGGGCCATTTAGAGCCGCTACAGATGCCACCTGAATTGGCGTGAAAGCACCGTAGTCCAGATACGATTTAATGCGTGTCAGGGCCTGAATCAGCTTCGGATTGCCAACGGCAAAGCCCATGCGCCAGCCCGCCATGGAATACGTCTTGGACATGGAGGTGAACTCCACGGCCACATCCTTCGCGCCTGGTACGGCCAGCAAAGATGGCGGCGGTTCATCTGCGTTGAAATAGATCTCGCTATAGGCGAGGTCCGACAGGATCCAGATGTTTTCCCGGCGCGCGAAGGCCACGATTTCCTTGTAGAAATCGAGATTAGCGACGAATGCCGTCGGGTTGGACGGGAAGTTGACGATCAGCGCGGTCGGCTTCGGAACGGAGTGACGCACGGCGCGGTCCAGCGCGCGCAGCATGTCCTCATCCGGTGTGGCTGGAATGGAGCGGACGGACGCGCCTGCGATGATGAACCCGAACTGATGGATAGGATAGGACGGGTTCGGCACGAGGATCGTGTCACCGGGGCTGGTGATGGCGGCGGCCAGATTGGCCAGACCTTCCTTGGATCCCAGCGTTGCGATGACTTCCGTTTCCGGGTCAACAGAAACGTTGAAGCGCCGCTCATAGTAGTTCGCCATGGCGCGGCGCAGACCGGGAATACCGCGGCTCACAGAATAGCCATGCGCGCGCGGGTCACCCACGGTTTCGACCAGCTTCTGCACGACATGAGCCGGCGGAGCACTGTCCGGATTGCCCATGCCAAGATCAATGATGTCCTCACCGGCCGCTCGCGCGGTAGCCTTGGCCTTGTTCACTTCAGCGAACACGTAGGGCGGCAGGCGGCGGATGCGGTGGAACTCTTCGGTCATGACCAGCTCAGGATGAGAAGATTAAGGGAGGAGGCACGATAGACAGGTTTTTCCGTAAGAGGAACAGTCCTTTACGGGGGTATGGCGCAGAGAAGGGCTCAGCCTCCAATCCGTACGCGGACACCGTCCCCAATGGCTTCCGCATGAATGCTGATGTCAGACGCCGGAACACCTCTTTTGACAAGAGCATCAGCTACGGTCCGGGCACGCAGAAGGCCCAGAGAGATTTCTCTCGCCTGATCTGCGGCGGAGAGCCCCGCATCCGCACTCATGGCTGCCCCAAAGCCCAGAATCGTCACCTTCTGCTTGCCGCGATGGGATAGCAGGCGCTGGTAATCTCCAGACGGGTCGCCCACCACATGATCTGTGGAAGGCTGAAAGCGGATCAGCGTTCCTTCGGGCGTGGAGCTATCAATATCCGGGCGAAGCGGGCCGCTCAGATTGGCGTCCATTGGAATATCAAAGCCAGGGAACTGGGGTGGCGGTGGCGGTAATGCGCCAATCTGCGGATATTCCCCGGGAGGTGTCGGCGGGATCGATTTGGCGATGACGGGAGGAAGCTCTGCTTCTGGCTGCTTCTGCTGGTCAGACTTTACAATCTTCACCGGTGCGGGCGCCTTGGCGGGTGTTACGGGCGTGCTTGTCGCCGTATCTGTTGCGGCGGCATCCTGAGCAGGTTGCCCGGCAGAGGTCATGGTCAGGCTGTTTTGTTCGTCTGAGTCCGTGCCCGTTGGATTAACGGCGGAAGGGGCTGTCCGGGGAGGTGGTGGTGGCGCTACCGGCAACGTGCCGCGTGCTGCGGTTTCACGCTGGGCAAGATTGCGCTGAGCCTCAAGCTGCATCGTGAGGTTGATGCGGGCTTCCGGGGACGGCATTTCCGGCAGTTTCGTGGGGGTGCGCCCTACATGTGGGTAGGGCTCGTTCTGGCCCGGCGGAGGCGGACGCAGCTTGGCAATTTCTCCGCCTTCGAAGCTATGCCACCACCCGGCGGTCGTATCGACAGGGTCCTGATGCTGGCAGCCGGCAAAGAGGGGAGTGGCCAGCAGCAGCATGAACGGGATCTTTCCCGCATTTCTGCGCGTTACCGCTTTCCCGGGATGCGTCATGTTCCCTGAACCCACTGTGCCGTTCCTGCCTTCGCCAAATCTCTGAACAGGGCGGAGACTAGCCGTTCGTGATCGGGATGGCGAGACTTCGTCTTTCCCGGACTTGGCATGAAGGCAAACGAAGAGCAGGATAGGGGGATGAAGACGCACGATGGATCTGGAAACGACATGGACATCACCAGAATGACCCTTACCCGTCTGGACGACGAGCCCGATGCCCCAGAGGCCCCGGAAGACGACAACAAGACGCTGAACAGCCCGATCAGCGAACTCGAAAGCCGCCTGTTCGACCAGCGCAAGGTTCTGATCTTTGGTGGGATCAACGACAAGATCGCCCGTGACGTGACGGGGCGCCTTCTGGCGCTGGCCGGTTCGTCCGACAAGCCGATCGACGTCTATGTGAATTCCCCGGGTGGACATGTGGAGAGTGGCGACACCATCCATGACATGATCCGCTTCGTGGATTCGATTGCGCCCATCAATATGATTGGTACTGGCTGGGTCGCCTCCGCTGGTGCGCTGATCTATGCAGCGGGGCGCCCGGAGCGTCGCGTCTGCCTGCCGAATACGCGGTTCCTGCTTCATCAGCCGATGGGCGGTGTGCGCGGTCCGGCAACGGATATCGACATTGAAGCCCGTGAGATCATCAAGATGCGTGAGCGTCTGAACCGGATTTTCGCCAAGGAAACGGGACAGACGTACGAGAAGGTCGCCAAGGATACGGACCGCAACTACTGGATGTCCGCGAAGGAAGCGATCGACTACGGGCTTGTTCACCGTATCATCCATTCCGCGACCGACCTGAAGTAAAACTACAAGCTCCAAGGGGCACGGCGTGCCGCAGGGCACGCCGCGAAGACTATCATGAAAAGCCTGGCCGAAATCTATTCCCACCTTCCCGACGCACCGTCGGAGAAGACGCTTGAGCGCGTCGATTATGAAGCGCGCCACTGGAGCAGCCCAATCAAGGGGCCTCTCAAGCCGGGAACGGAAGAGCACAAGAAGGCTGTCGCGCAGATGTTCCGCGACACGTTCAATCCGTACAAGCCCTCAGTCATTGACTGGCCGGAACTTGATCCGGAAACGCTGCATCGCATCACGTCCCTGCCAATCTGGGATATTGCTGTTCAGACCGAAGGCAAGGCACGCCTCCGTATGGCCGCCTATGCGGCGATGATTGATGACCCGGACATGAAGGACGCTCTGTCCCGCAATGCCTGGGAAGAAAATCGCCATAAGGAAGTTCTGACCAAGCTGGTTGAAGCCTACAAAATTCCGATGGCGCCTGAGCCTCCCTATGTGGAGCCGAAAGACACGGAATGGGCCTACCTGGTGACGGGCTTCTCTGAATGTGTGGACAGTTTCTTTGCCTTTGGCCTGTTTGCCCTGGCTGAGCGCGCAGGGCTTTTCCCGCCGGAACTGATCGAGACATTTGAGCCTGTGATGCAGGAAGAATGCCGGCACATTCTGCTGTTTGCGAACTGGCTGGCCTGGCATCGGGCAACAATGCCGTTCTGGAAGCGCCCATGGTTTGAAGCGCGTGTTATCGGCGTCTGGATCTTCCTGGCGTATGAGCGCATGGGCTTGGCGCGCAGCATCGACGAGAGCGGTGAAGAGTACACGCAGGACAATAATTTTACGGTCACCGGGGCCAAGGACATGACGAATATGGACGTCAATGTTCCTGACCTGATGCAGCTCTGCCTTGATGAGAATGACCGCCGCTTTGCGGGCTATGATCCGCGGTTGCTTCGGCCCACAACCACTCCGGCCATTGCGAGAGCGATTATCAAAGGAGCAAAGACATGGGCATGTCTACGCAGCAAGCTATGCCCCGCGAAGTCTGCCTCGTGAAATAATTTTTGGAACTTCGGAAGACCAAAAGGATCAGGTTCGCCTGATCCTTTTTTTATGCCCTGTTTCAGGTCTTTAATCTGCCGGAGGGCCCATAGCTATCAGGTCTATGCCTTGTAAGGCTTTGGGCTGAAGACAGGGCAAGAAAGCGTTTCTTAAATCTGATATTGGCTTTTCTGTATTCCAACAGACAAAAAAAGAGGCCCCTTGTCGGAGCCTCTTTTTGCTGAAATCAATCTTCAGTTGATGCGTCGTCGTCACTCTCTGGGCCTGTCATCATGGCTTCTGCCACGACCCCGGCTTCAGAACGTACGCGACGCTCGATTTCCTGCGCCATTTCAGGATGGTCTCGCAGGAACTGTTTGGCGTTTTCACGTCCCTGACCAATGCGCTGGCTGTCGAAAGAGAACCATGCGCCGGATTTCTCGACGATGTTCGCTTTCACGCCCAGATCAAGAAGCTCACCGACCTTACTGATGCCTTCACCGTACATGATGTCGAACTCAACCTGACGGAACGGCGGGGCCATCTTGTTCTTGACCACTTTGACGCGCGTCTGGTTGCCAACGACTTCATCTTTGTCCTTGATGGAGCCGATGCGCCGGATATCAAGACGAACGGAAGCGTAGAACTTCAGCGCGTTACCGCCGGTTGTGGTCTCCGGGTTGCCGAACATCACGCCAATTTTCATGCGGATCTGGTTGAGGAAGATGACCAGTGTGTTCGACCGTGAGACGGTTCCGGTCAGCTTGCGCAGGGCCTGACTCATGAGGCGGGCATGAAGGCCGACGTGGCTGTCGCCCATATCGCCTTCGAGTTCTGCCCGGGGGACCAGCGCGGCCACTGAGTCCACAACCAGAACATCAATGGCGCCGGAACGAACCAGAGTATCGACGATTTCCAGCGCCTGCTCACCGGCATCCGGCTGGCTCAGCAGAAGGTCATCGACGTTAACGCCGAGCTTCTTGGCATATCCAGGGTCAAGCGCATGTTCCGCGTCAATAAAGGCGACTGTACCGCCCTTTTTCTGTGCTTCAGCCAGAACATGCAGTGCCAGCGTGGTTTTGCCCGAGCTTTCCGGCCCGTAAATTTCGACAACGCGGCCGCGGGGCATGCCGCCAATTCCGAGAGCGATATCAAGCCCCAGGGAACCGGTTGAAATAACGTCAGCCTGCTCTTTCGGGCGCTGGCCCATCCGCATGATCGACCCTTTGCCGAACGCACGCTCGATCTGGCTGAGAGCGCCTTCAAGCGCCTTGGTCTTGTCCATTCAATCCTCGTAATCGTTCATGGCTGGTGGGTAGGAACACGATAGACCTTGCTACGCCCCCCGCATAGGAGGGCACCTCTCACCGGAGAGAATTTCATCGTGTTCTGAGGTGTCGTGTTCACAAATGTTCTGGTCACCATATCATGAGAACAAGAGGCTTCGCCAAGGGGGTAGCATTAGAAAAAAGAAGATTCTTTTTATCGGATCGGAGAATGGTTGCCGGCTGGCCTTCTGAGTTTCCATACATAAGCAATGACTGCGGCCACGACCTTGAAATGCTCTGCCGGAATTTCACTTTCGAGAGGCAAGGGATAAAGAGCGCGGGCCAAAGGAGGATTCGCTACGATGGGTACGCGGTGGTCCTGTGCTAGCTCTCGAATGCGCGCGGCTACGTCGTCAACACCTTTGGCAACGATCTTAGGGGCACTTGATGCGCCCTTTTCATAAACGAGTGCGACGGCATAGTGCGTTGGATTGGTCACAATGACCGTGGCGGTTTTTACGGCGTCCATCATGCGCTGCCTGGCCACCTTGGCGCGCATGGCTTTCAATTTGCCTTTAACGTGCGGATCGCCTTCAGTATTTCGGTATTCTTCCTTGAGCTCTTCCCGGCTCATTTTGAGTTTGGCTGTGTGCCGAAAGCGCATCCAGAAGATGTCGCCTCCAGCAATCATAAGTTGAGCCAAAATCATGCCTGTGGCGCCACTGAGCCCCAGACGAATAACAGTCGTCAGAATGGCGCTTGCGTTGAGGCCTGTCATACTCCGGGCGTCAGGGATAATGCCTTTCGCCAGGTGCCAGAGTACGGTTACGAAAATCAGCAGTTTGACGAGGGCTTTGCATGTATCCGGCAAGGTGCCGCCGCCCAAAATCCTTTTAAGACCTCCCATAGGAGAGGCGCGGGACATCTTGGGGAGTAATGATCCGGGATGAATCAGAAAGCCGGTTTGCAGGAAGCCCACACCTAGCGTGAGTGCCGTGATGAGCCCTGCTACGGGAAGGGCGAGTGCAAGCCCTGCGGTGATGGTGTGTTGCGTTGTGGAAAGAAGGCCGCCCTGTACCATCGAAATGGTTCCGGCATTGTCCATGAGACTTTTCATGCTGTGCACAAAGTTGGGCACCAAAAACGGAAGAAGCGCGAAAATACCCAGGAGGCCGCCGAGCAGGACAGTAAAGCTCATGGCTTCCCGAGAAAGAACGATTTGTCCGTCGTCTCGGGCTTTCTGGAGCCTTTGTTGCGAAGGGGCTTCTGTTCTGTCTTCTGCGTCTGCCACGCGTCAAAGCCCTGGCAGTGCGCGGAGCACATCGAAAGCCTGTCCTTGCCAGACTGTCAGCATAGCCTGAAGTGTTAACCCCAGGAGCGCAATGCCTCCCAACATTTGTAAAGGGTTGGCGGCATTATAAATTTGCAGATTTGGGAGCAGCCTCGTCATGATCCCGAGCATCATTTCCCAGACGAGCGACAGGATCAGAAATGGAGCGCTAAGCTCTAGCCCAAGGGAAAATGCCTTACCCGTCATCTGAATAATACTGCGCGCCGCATCTCCCAGAATGGGCCAGTGTGGAACTGCAGCATGGTTCATGAGCGCCCCTCCCGGCGGAATGAGGCTGTAGCTGCCAATTACTGCGTGAATTGGCAAAAGGTAGGCACCGGTGATCAACAGGATCAGAGGGGCGAGCAGATTCATGAAGCGTGCGGGCGCTGAGCTACTGGAGCCAAGGTCGGGGTCTGGCTGGAGCACGCTGGAAATACCAATGAACATGGCGATCATCTGACCAGCAATAGGGAGCGCCATCGTAATCAGGCGTGCAATCCATCCGATCAGAAGGCCAGCGAAGAGCTCCACAGATATCATTCCTGCGAGCGCTATCGGGCCGAGCGTGTCGAGCTGCGAAGTGTTCAGCAAAGGGAGGACCAAGGGAAGGATCAGGAAGGTAAGCGTCAGGGCAATTCCTGCTCTGATCATCATGGGGAGTGACTGTTCCCCCAGCCCTGGCATCACCATGACCGTTGCACCCGTTCGGCAAAGAACCAGCACAAACGCCAAGGCCCATTCTGTCAGAGCCTGTCCGGACAGATCCGTTGGAAAAGGAAACGATGTCACGTTGTTCCGACGAGAATGAGCTGATCAAACAGATGTCGCGTGAACGTCAGCAGGGTTGCCGTCATGAAGGAGCCTGCCATCATCATGACAACACCGATGGCGATCACTTTGGGGACAAAGGACAATGTGCTCTCATTCAGCTGCGTGACGGCTTGAAAGAGTGACACCAACAGGCCAACGGCCAGCGCAGTGAGGAGAGCCGGAGCGCTCAGTTTGAGGGCGACAATGAAGGTCTGCTCCAGAATCGCGCCCAGATCGATTGCCTGCATTGGTCAGATCGTCATTTTCATAACGTCCTGGTACGCCTGCACCATTCGGTCTCGAAGGACCGTGGACGTCTGAAGCGCGAGCTGGGCGTTGGATACGGCTGTGACGATCTGGGTCATGTCCCCGCCGCCATGCAGTCCGGCAGCAGACTGTGCTTCTGCATCATGGCCAGTGTTGATGACGCTGCTGACCGCCTGCGACATGACAGAGCCGAAATCGCCCGAGGCAGCCGTGCCATCAGGAACGTCGTCCGTCACTCCTGTCTGAAAGCGGCTCTGAAGGCTTTGGGCATATGCGCTATGCGCTTGGGAAAGAGACGTGATCATGAGTTATTTCAACAGGTCCAGTGTGCGGGACAGCATGGTACGGGTGCTTTGCATGGTGTTGAGGTTGGCTTCGTACGAGCGTTCAGCTTCGCGCATGTCCATCATCTCCACCATTGAATCCACGTTGGAAATTTTCACATAGCCCTGTGCATTGGCCGCTGGATGAGACGGGTCATACTTCGTCTGGAAATCAGACATGTCCCGGCCGATTTCCTGTACATCGACTGTGGAAAGATCAGTGTCATTGTCCACGTGTTCTGCGAAAGTAATGGTTTTTCGTCGGTAAGGATCCGCGCCGGGTGTGGAGCCTGTCGTGTCTTGGTTGGCAAGGTTTTCTGCCACAATCCGCAGACGCTGGGCCTGAGCATCCATCCCGCTGGCAGAAATGCCGATGGTGTTGGAGAGGTTCATGGGTCGCTCCCCTTATTTGCCGAGAACTGTCTGAAACATGCTCATGTATTTTCCGTAGATATTGACTGCGAGATGCTGCTGGTCGCTCACGTCTGCTACCTGTTCCATCTGCTGATCGAGGGAAACCTGGTTGCCATCCAGAGACTGCTCGGTTTCAACGTCTTGCACATGCGTGACGGAGGCTGATGAGCCGATATGTTGAGGCTGCGTCGCCGTGGGTGTGATCTCGAACTGGCTTAATGCCGCTTCAAAAGGGGAGACATCCTTGGGCGTGTAATCAGGGGTATCTGCATTGGCGATGTTACCTGCAAGAACCTGCTGACGCGCCTGAAGCCAGTTCAGACGGTCCTGACCAAGGGCAAACAGGTTTGTGCCACTGGTCGCTGTGGTGTCCGTGTTGCGCATTGCTGCAGTTTCCCTCCATGCAGAACCCTGTTTCGGCCCGATAGAGTTGATCATGGCGGAAAGTGCTTAATGAATGGTTGATAGCATCCATGATTCTCTGGCTTCCGATGATAATCGGGCGCGTGATGAGCAGAATTCCAGCCGCTATTAGGCGTCTATTAATCTTTGTCCGGCACTCTTTTCCAAAGTGAAGGAAATACGGTGCCATGACCCTCCATGACGGTTTAACTGCCTGTTCGGCGTTAATGTTCATAATAGTGCTTCTTGTCGGTCTGAAGCCTTTGCTGAAGGCCGTCCGCTCCCGCCAGGGAGGGTATGGAAAGTCCGGTGCCGGGTTGTCTCTTGTGGGACAGATGGCCTTGGATCGCACCCGGCGACTTTCAGTCATACGGTACGGTAGCCGCGAAGTTCTGGTTTTGACTGGTGGCAGTCAGGATGTGCTGCTTGAATGGCATGGTGACAGAGCCAGTTTTGCTGCAGCGCTGGAGGAGGCCTCGTGAAGTCCTGCCTTCTCCTTTTTGCACTCCTGCTCTGTCTGTTGTGCCCGCATCTGGCATATGCTCAGGCCGTCAGCATTGATCTGGGGCAGTCCGGCGGGGCTGGAACGACCAGCAGGCTGGTGCAGCTCAGTGCTCTCATCACCGTTTTGTCGCTTGCCCCCAGTCTTCTGGTGATGGTGACAGCCTTTACGCGGATCGTGATTGTGTTGTCGTTGCTGAGAAGCGCACTCGGCGCGCAGGGCACGCCGCCGAACACCGTTCTGATCGGGTTGGCGCTTTTTCTGACGTTATTTGTGATGCAGCCAACGCTTCAGAAATCCTGGGATACAGGCATTGCTCCCATGATGGCGGGGCAGGTTGGTGAGATGGAAGGGTTAAGCCGGTCTGCGCAGCCTTTTCATGATTTCATGGCTGCTACGGCACGGCCTGCAGACATTTCAACCTTTCTGGACATTGCCCATGAAAAGCCGCCTCAAAAAATTGAGGACACACCGTGGCGTGTTCTGGTGCCGGCTTTCATGATTGGAGAGCTGCGGCGCGGTTTTGAAATGGGATTTCTGCTGTATCTGCCATTCCTCGTCATCGATCTCGTTGTTTCGAGTGTCTTGATGAGCCTTGGCATGATGATGCTCCCCCCCAGCACAGTGTCTTTGCCCTTCAAACTGATCTTCTTTGTGATCGTCGATGGCTGGTCACTGGTGGCGGGGAGCCTTGTAAGAAGCTTTACCGGGTAATCAGTTCGTTGTTCCGGCGGCAAGGCCTGCGCCGCGCGGATCGGTGTTTCCGTGGCAGTTATTGCCGTCAGTGCACGTTACTGCGTTGACGCGACCTGCGCCGGAATGGGCAATTTCTGCCCCCTGAGTTGCAGCTCGTGCCGCATCGCCCACAGCATCCGCAGCGTCATTCTGGCCAGACGCCGCAATCGCAGCCTTCAATCCGCGACGGTCTCTCAGAATTGCCGCCGCGAGGAGGGGGCGAGGTGTCGCGGCGGGAGATGCACCAAGCACGATGCCCGTGCTGCCAGCGATACGGCCTGTTCCAAACAGATTGTTCTCGCTCAGGCTGCAGGCAACGGCCATGCCATTACGGTCCGTGACGACAAAGGATGTGGAGGCTGGAAGTGCAGGAAGAGCGCTACCTCCTGTCTTGCCGTTATCCAGAGCTGCCTGTGCGGCAGCGACATCCGTTGCGCCCGAAGCGCGCCAGGCGCTGACAGCGCCCTGGGCAGATGAACCGGTCGTATAGCGAATGGCTGCGCCAAGGCCGCCATCAGCGGGTGGAGCAAGGAACGAAGCGCTGATGCCGTTTGCTTGTGTGGTGAGAGCAACCGTCTCGACCGGCAGCGTTCTGCGTAGATCGCTGGTGTTGAGACCTCCACCAGCTTTTTGAGCGGCTGTGCTGTAAACGTCCGCCAAGGCACCGTTATACAAATCGCCAACGCCTGCTGACCGAACACGCTCCAGAAAGCCAGCCAGACGAGGCTGGATCAGAGTATCGCCAGAAGTCAGGGTTCCAGCTTCGCCACGACCGAAGATTGCCCGTGCATTTTCGTCAGCCAGAAGGGCAGTGCGTACGACCGCCAGATCAGAGGCAAGAGCCCGGCTCACGGTGATGCCGTTGCTGGCAAGGTTCATCGAGGGGGCGATCAGGTCGTTGAATTCAACCGAGCCATAATGGTGATGGATCAGGAACAGGCCGCGAAGCGTTGCAGGCGTGGACGCCGGGCGATTGCCACCTGCACTGCTACCAGCAGCGGGGAGGAAACTGATGCTCTGCGCAGAGGCGCCGGGCTGGGATATGAGGCATGCGCCTCCACCGCCCAGAGACGCGCGGGAGGGAAGGGTCACACCAAGGGCAATGGCTGTGGCCACTGCGGCGTCTGCAGCATTGCCTTTGCGTGCCAGAACATCGTGCCCGACAAGTGCTGCCTGTGGTTCATCAGCGACCACTGTGCCGATGCTGCCTGTGAGAGCCGGGGCAGGAGCTGTGCCCACGAGGGACGTGAAGCCAGGAATGCTTGAGCAGGCAGTCAGCAGGAGCCCTGAGGCTACCGAAGCCAGAAGGTGGAACGACACGCGGCCTGCCTTACGGGAGCCGCGGAGGGAAATCTGGTTTCGACGGTGCGCCACCTGGCGTTTCTCCACTATCTGGTCTCGGGTCCGGCAAGTGAGATGCTCCCCATTCGGAAGAGACCTCACATTCAGTTTGCTCAGTCATAACGGTAATCCCTCTGTTGTGGGAGAGGTCTTGGGCGCTTCTCTTTGTGACAGTCTTTCATTAATGGCCGCGGACAGTTACGGTGCCGCGTCTTCTGCAATCCGGAGCCTTCTGTGAAACATCGCCTGTCCGCAACGGTTTTCGCCGTTTTTGCTGCGCTTTCTTCCTACGGGAATGCTGCGATGGCCGCTTCGGGAAGCCCCTCAGAAAACTTTACGCCTGCACAGCGTGCCGAAGTGGTTCAGATCCTTCGGCAGGCTCTGAAGGAAGATCCTTCCATTCTGACGGACGCCATCCGCTCCCTGCGAGAGAAAGCGGAGCAGCAGAAGCAGGATTCGGCTCTTGAGGCTGTAAAAACGCATCTGCATGATCTGCAGACGGCTCCTGACTATGCTGTTCGCGGTAATCCGCACGGAAAAATTACCGTGGTGGAATTCTTTGATCCGCGCTGCTCGTACTGCCGGGCCATGATGCCGGAAGTTGATCGTTTTCTGGCCCGTCATCCAGATGTCCGTCTGGTTGAAAAGGTTATTCCAGTTCTGGGAAGCGGAAGCGTGCTGGATAGCCGGGCTATTTTCGCTGCCAGCGCGCAGGGGAAATATGACGTGATGCGTCAGGCCTTGATGGCAGATACCACCAAGCCGACCATGGAACGGATTGCGGAGCTTGCGAAGGCAAACGGTCTTGATGTCGATCGCCTGAAAGCAGATATGAGCTCACCTGCGACTGTCGCTCTGATTACGACCAATCTGGATCAGGGGCGTGCGATCAATCTTGACGGGACGCCGACGTTTATTTTCGGTTCGGCTGCCGTTGCTCCAGGTGCTCTTAATGAAGAGCAGATGGAAGCCTTCCTGGAGCAGGCTAGAAAGTCCTGAATCCTTAAGAGAAGCTCTTCGGTGCCGGAAGGGCCGTCGCAGGGAATGTGAAAAGCTTAAATTCCGGATCCTAATTAGTGCCGTAATTGAGTGCCATATGAACATGGAGGCGTTCTCGTGAAGATCGTCTTCCATGTAGAAATGCGGAAACTTCGCCACTGTCCGTTCACATGCGGACGGACTACGATGCAGGTCTCTTACAGTTGAAGAAGCTGGGATTCTCCGGCTCTTCTCGCACTAAGGTATATCGAAACTGTTCTCTCTGTTTCCGTCTGAAAATAGCGCTTCACGTATTTCTGGCTCCCCTTCAGGAAGACAGCCCTTATTGATGGGTATTCTGAATGTTACGCCGGATTCGTTTTCTGACGGCGGTCATTTTCAGGCCCCGGAAACAGCGCTGGCACACGCCCGGTCCATGCTCACTGATGGTGCCGACATTCTGGATATCGGGGCGGAGTCAACGCGACCTGGTTTTCGCTCAGTGCCGGCCGATGAAGAATGGGCACGGCTTGAGCCGATTATTAACCGTCTTGCGCCTGAGGGCGTTCCGATCTCGGTCGATACAACGAAAGCTGTGGTCGCTCGAAAATCTCTTCAGGCGGGCGCACGAGTTATCAATGATGTCTGGGGCTTTCAGGCCGATCCAGATATGGCGTTCGTGGTGGCAGACAGGGGAGCCTCGGCGGTTCTCATGCACAACCGGCATGATTGCGATGATCAACTGGATCTACTGGCGGACTGGCGCCGGTTTTTTGATCATTCACTCAATCTGGCTGAGAAGGCCGGGGTAAAGAAAGACTTCCTGATTCTGGACCCGGGAATTGGTTTTGGAAAAACACAGGATCAGAACGTCCAGGCCGTGGCCTCTCTTGGTATTCTGAAGCAGGAGTATGGTCTGCCGGTCCTTCTGGGGCTCTCCCGGAAGTCTATGTTTGGATATCTTCTGGGCCGTCCTGTAGACGAACGGCTGGCGGGAACCCTGGCTGCCAATCTTTTCGGTGCAGATGCTGGCGCTGATATTCTGCGTGTTCATGACGTTCGGGAGCATGCAGATGCGCTGGCAATGCGCCAGATCCTGAAGGACTGTAAATGATTACCGCTCCGCTGACTGCCGTCTTTGTTCGGGATCTTTGTCTGTTCGGCTATCATGGCGTGTTGCCGGAAGAGAACCGGATCGGGCAACGCTTCATCATTGATATCGAAATTCGTGCAGATCTCTCAGGGGCTATCGAAACAGACGATTACCTTCAGGCCGTCTGTTACGGCACTTTGTGCGATATCGCTTCTGACATCGTGACCGGAAAGCCCATGGGCCTGATAGAGGCACTCGCGGGACGGATTGCTGATAAGGTTTTGAGGCGTCTGGGGCGTGTTGAGCAGGTTCTTGTGACCGTGCGTAAGCCGGCTGCACCCGTGCCCTATCCTGTATCGGAAACCGCGACGACAGTTGAGCGCCAGCGGGTTCATGAGGTTGCGTTCTCACTGGGCGCTAACCTGGGGGACCGTGAGGCAATGCTGGCAGCCGCAACAGATTGTCTGTCTCTGGAGAGTGGCTTGCAGCTTCTGAGCGTCTCCTCCCTGTACGATAGTGCACCGTGGGGTGGGATCGATCAGCCGGGATTCGTCAATCTGTGTGTAACGGGTCAGACAACGCTGCGTCCTCATGCAGTGCTGGCAATTTGCAAGAGGATTGAGCGGGAGTTGGGCAGGCAGCCGGGTGTCCGCTGGGGGGCACGGGCCATCGATATTGATCTTCTTCATTATGATGAATGCAGTATTTCTGACCGTGTTTTGACGCTGCCGCATCGTCATCTGTTTGAGCGGGCGTTTGTTCTCGAACCTCTGGCGGAAATAGCGGCAGAGCGTGTGATTGGTGGACGTCGGGTGGCGGACGCGCTAGCAGTCCTGCCTCGAACCAGCGGAGATGTGACCCGGCGTGACCCGGATCGTGCCGCTTCGGGAAACGAAGGAGCCTGAAACCCGACATGACTGACCGGAACGCCACGGCTGCAAAAGCCAGCAATGAAGATCTGCGCCCGCTCGAAGGCTTGTCTCGGCCTGCCGATGCGCAGGAGCGGATTGCGGGCGCAGTTCGTACAATTCTGGAAGCGATCGGGGAAAGTCCGGAACGCGAGGGCTTACATGACACGCCTCAGCGCGTGGCAAAGATGTATCTGGAAGTGTTCGAAGGTCTGTATGAAGACCCGCGCGATCATCTGAAGACGCAGTTCTCAGCAGACCAGCACCATGGTGCCGTTATCGTCAAAGATATCCATTTCCATTCCATGTGTGAGCATCACCTTCTGCCGGTGCACGGTAAGGCGCATGTGGCCTATCTGCCGGCAGGCGGGCGTTTGACGGGCCTTAGTAAGCTGGCGCGCGTTGTGGAAGGTTTTGCTCGACGCCCCCAGTTGCAGGAGCGCCTGACCGATCAGGTCGCGCAGGCCATGGAAGATGTGCTGGCGCCGGAAGCCGTTCTCGTTGTGATTGAAGCCGAGCATATGTGCATGAGCATGCGCGGTGTACGCTCGCCGGGTTCCACTACGGTTACAATGATTGCCCGTGGAACCTGGAAGCATGACCATGCAGCCCGCATGGAGATCCTATCTCTTCTGCGAAGCTGAAAAGCTTTAAAGATCCGATATGCTCATGTCTGCCCGGTTCCACCAGCAGGCTTGGGCAGCGCGATCGACTTGCGGAAGATAGAATGAGGGATCGCCGCTGAGCTTGACCGTGTTGGTCGGGGTTTCTTCAAGCTCAATTTCATGAACACGAAGCTTTCCGCCCTGATCGGCCAGAATGGCTGTCAGCTTGGCAAGCAGAAGCGCGGTCATGACTTCGGTCGTAGGGTCGCCTGGCGTGACGACGATCCTGCGTGCGCGTTCAGGCTCGTGATCCCGAAACCATGTCAGCAGCGGGTCTTGCTCCGATAGCTGCAAAGCATGGTCGAGACTGTTGTCTATGAAATCATGCCAACGGGTTTTGGCCTCTGCAAATGGCAGGATCATGTTCTGGTGACCATCCAGCCGTTTCTCTTCGACAGGCCGGAGTGTCACTTTCACATATTCATTATGCCCATGGGGAACCGCACACTTCTCACTGGTGCCAGTAATAAGCCTGTGGCCCATGCAGAAACGGCGCGTAAAGACGAGTTCTGCGGTCATGCTTTGCTCTCGCAATAACGGCGCCATCCTTCAGCACGGAGCTGACAGGCCGGGCATGTGCCGCAGCCATAACCCCAGGCGTGCTGATGTGTGCGATCTCCCATATAGCAGGAGTGGCTCTCCTGATTGATAAGATCTACGAGCGCTTTTCCGCCAAGTTCTTCTGTCAGATCCCAGGTTTGGGCTTTGTCGATCCACATCAGGGGCGTGTGCAGCACGAAGCGCTGGTCCATGCCCAGGTTCAGGGCAACCTGCAGCGCTTTGATCGTATCGTCGCGGCAGTCGGGGTAGCCCGAATAATCGGTTTCACAGACGCCCGTAACGATATGCTTGACGTTGCGACGATAAGCCAACGCGGCTGCGAATGTCAGGAAGATCAGGTTGCGACCTGGCACAAAGGTATTGGGTAGGCCACTTTCGTTGAATCCAATTTCTGCTTCTCGGGTCAGAGCGGTCTCGGACAGGGCGCCAAGGCATGCCAGATCAATGGTATGATCTTCGCCCAGCCTTGCTTTCCATTCTGCAGAATGGGCTGCCATCTGCGCGCGCAGGGTGTCACGGCACTCAAGCTCGACAAGATGTCGTTGTCCGTAAGCGTAACCTACGGTCTCAACACGGTCGAAATGGGAGAGAGCCCAGGCGAGGCAGGTTGCTGAATCCTGGCCGCCAGAAAACAGGACAAGGGCGGCGTTGCTCATGGAATTCCGATCATCTTGTGAGTTTGCAGGGAAAGGCGCCAGCGCGGATGTGCCAGACAATACGCAACAGCAGCCTGCGTGTTTTCCAGGCGGTTAGGTCCATCCATTGGCTGCAACCAGAAGTGCTGGAAGGATAGCGTGTCGAACAGTTCGGGCGGAAGCTCGATCTGGGGATATACGAGCTTCAGTTCCGAGCCATTTTTCTGGACCAGGGCGCCACCCGGCTTGGGGCTGACACAGATCCAGTCGATCCCGTCCGGTGCGGCGATTGTTCCGTTGGTTTCAACGGCAATCTCAAACCCCCGGGCCTTAACGGCAGCAATCAGTTCCGCATTCAGTTGGAGAAGTGGCTCTCCTCCTGTGAACACAACATAACGGCGGCCCGAAGCATCAGCGACGCTTTGCCAACATTGTTCGATAGTATCCGCCAGAGTGGCAGCGTCTTGAAAGCGGCCGCCTCCTTCACCGTCGGTTCCAATAAAATCCGTGTCGCAGAAGCGGCATGCTGCCGTTTCACGGTCCTGCTCTCGGCCTGACCACAGGTTGCACCCGGCAAACCGGCAGAATACCGAGGCGCGACCCGTCTGCGCACCCTCTCCCTGGAGGGTGACGAACATTTCCTTCACAGCATAAGACATGACCGCAGCATTTCGGCGAGGACGCGGCCAGATGCAAGGGAAAACATTCTTTTATCTGCGGACAGGCGTTTCGAGGGCACGCAGGGGTGGGCAGAAACGTCTTTCATGGTAGGGAGAAGCCCATGGAAGACAGCAACTCCCGTACTCCCATACTCGATCTGGCTCCCCAGAAGGGATTCGGCCGTATCCGGGCCGCATTGGATGACCTGAAGGCCGGCTTTCGGCTGCTGCCACTGGCTGTTGCTCTTGGCTGGCTGGACATCAAGCTCCGTTATCGCGGGTCAGTGCTGGGGCCATTCTGGCTGACACTTTCGACCGCAATCATGACGGCAGCCATGGGGGTGGTCTACGGCTATCTTTTCCATATGGATCTGCCGCATTACCTGCCGTTCCTGTCGCTTTCGATTGTATTGTGGGGGTATGTCAGCGGCGTCATTAATGATGCGGCAACGGCTTTTACTCAGAGTACGTCGCTATTCCATGCCAGAAGAATTCCCGCCACGCTGCCGGTTATTCGACTGATTGTCCGTAACGTGCTGATGCTGCTCCACAACGTGGTGGTGATTGCCGTTGTGTTTGGCATCTATCATATCTGGCCCAAGCAGAGCTGGAGCCTGCTTCTGAGCGTCCCGCTCTGGCTTCTGGACAGTTTTTCGATCATTTTGCTGATTGGTATGCTGGGGGCACGCTTTCGGGATATTGCACCGATCATGGCGTCACTTCTGCAGATCTTCTTTTTCGTCACACCCGTGATCTGGAAGCCCGATCTGATCTATGCCGGGCGCCAATATCTGCTGCTCGATCCCTTTTACCCCATTATTGAAGTCATGCGTGGCCCACTCATGGGGTACGAGGTCAGACCCGTTCTTTGGTATGCTGCTATCGGACAGGGCATCCTTCTTTGGGCCGCCGCTGCTGCATTGTTCTGTCGTATGCGTGCCCGTATTCCATACTGGATCTGATGTAATGCCAAGTATTGTCGTTGATCAGCTTCGGATCGATTTTCCCCTGTACCATGGCCAAAGTCGCTCATTGAAGCGGCATGTAGGGGACAGGTTATCCAGTCTTCGTCCTGGTTCTCCGGCAGCGCATCTTGTTCAGGATGGCCGTGAGAGAACTATTGTTAGCGTTTTACAAGATATCAGCTTCAGTCTCGCGCCGGGTGAGCGGCTTGGTTTGATCGGCCGAAACGGTGCCGGCAAAACGACGCTTCTTCGTTCGCTCGCGGGTATTTACGAGCCAGTACACGGGCGTGTTCGCCTGGAAGGCTCAATCGGGACATTGCTGGATAGTAGCCTTGGCATGAACGTGGAGCTGACAGGACGCGAAAATATCCGTCTGTTTGCGCTGCACGGTGGTCTTTCCAAGCAGCAGACGGCGCAGTTGGATCAGGATGTTGAGGCATTTGCTGATCTGGGCAGTTATATGGATATGCCCGTCAAAGCCTATAGTTCAGGAATGACGGTTCGCTTGGCTTTCGGTTTGGCAACAGCCATGACGCCGCAGATTCTGCTCATGGACGAATGGTTCCTGGCCGGGGATGGTGCCTTTATGAACAAGGCACGGGAACGGTTGGAAGCCATGGTTGAGCACGCGGACATCTTGGTGATTTCAACCCATCAGCCAGATATTATGCGGAAATGGTGTACGCGGGTTATCTGGCTGGAAAATGGGAAAATCCGGATGGATGGACCTCCGGATGAGGTTCTGGAGGTTTACCTCACAGCCTAAGTGACTTGGCTCAGGCTGTCGTATCCAGGCTCCTGCTTTTGTCAGTGGCTCCAGACGTGCTGCTTGTTGTGCTTTCAGAAATAATATTGCCGGACGAATCTGTAACTGTGGTGGTGACAGTGCCATCAGCGTTTGTCGTTGTGGTTGTCTCTTCGGCGGAAGAAGAGGAGGATGACGCGTTCGAGCTCTGGCCGGTTGCTGTGGCATAGAGCGCCGACATATTGGAAGCGGTACCAAGAGCAGAAATGGAAGACATAAGTGCATCCTGAGAAGATGAGAGGATGCTTAGAGTTTCTGCTTGAGAGGTTAAGAATTTCTTACGAAATTAAAGGCTCTTTGTAGCCAAATGTAACGCTAATTACTGAAAGGCTAAAAGACGAAAATCCCGTTTTTACTGTAGATTTTTTTTGGGGATGGGGGATTTAATGGTCACTCTTTAAGAAGAGTGGCGCGAGTGACGGGGCTCGAACCCGCGACCTCCGGCGTGACAGGCCGGCGCTCTAACCAACTGAGCTACACCCGCAAATCGCTTTAGGCGATCTTTGGACCGTCCGTTCGGGGCCGTGTTGGCTTCCTCTCGGTCGGTGGCGGTGATTTAGCAGCGTGCTCTGGGGGTGGCAAGAGCGTTTTTTAAAAAAATGCTTTTTTCGAACAAAAAAAATAACTTGCAGGAAAAACGTGACCTGCGAACAGTGTAACTGTTTGAAACGTTTGATTGGGTACGTGCGGTAATGCGGGTGTTGAAGCGATTGGGAGCCGTTGGACTCCTTTCAGGAGTTCTATCGGCTTGCGCGCCAACCGGGCCTCATAATTGCAAGCTGTATATCAGTGGCGTCATGCCCATCATCAATGAGTCTGGATCGCCGATTGTCCGAGCTGGCATAAATGGGCATCCGGCCGCTCTTATAGTCGATACCGGGGCTACGACTTCTGTAATCGGGAGTGCCTATATCTCGCCGTTTGGACTGGAAGTCATGGGGCCGGTCGGTACCATGACGGGTGTAGGCGGCAGCGAACTTGTTCAGGCTGTTCGCATCAAGAGCCTGGAAATGGGGCCATCCAGCGCCAAGAATTTTGCGGTCATTGCCGGTGGGAAGTTTGGGGGGCATGCTGATGGTCTGCCTGTCGTTGGGCTGTTCGGGCAGGAATTTCTGGCAAACTATGATACCATCGTCGATGTGCCTGATCATGTTGTCCAGTTGGTTCGCACGGAAGATTGTTCGTTTCCGACACCAGGGTGGGACGGAACAGTCCACAAAATTCCCGTTACCCACTCTTCGACAGATGGATTGAAAACGAGGCTCCAGATCAAGATTAATGGCAAACCAGCCGAGGCCATCCTGGATACAGGTGCTTCCTCAACTCTCGTGACAATGAGTGCAGCACGAAGGGCAGGGGTCACTCAGGCTATGCTGAATAATGATCCCGTCATGCCTGGATATGGGGTCACGCGAGACCCTATAAAAATCTACCGACATTTCTTTTCTACGCTGGAAATTGGGGACATTGTATTCAGAAACATCAGACTGGATGTTGTTGATGATCTTTCAGAAAGCGATGTTCTTCTTGGTAGTGACTTCCTGAAGCATTACCGGGTTTGGATCTCTCGGGATGATTATCTTTACGCTCAACATGATAAAGATATTCCTGCTGCAGACGCGGGCCAGAGTACAGCCTCGCAGCCGTAGTCCCTGGATGCTCTGTCAGCGCTGTTAACGGAGTATAAATCAGTCACTGGTAAAATAGCCCTTCATGCCTCTCGCGCCGTGCGGACTTGGGGCAGGTTCTGTTTTGACAGGGTGATCTGGAATGTTCTTTTCGCGCGAGCCTGTACGCCCTGAGAGCAGTGGCATCACATTGCCGCTGCTGTGCGTAATTCTGGCGTTTCCTATGATGCTGCTGTTTGGAGCAGCGTACTGGCGCGTACGAGAAATGTCTGGCTACGGAATTTTAAATTGCCTTGCGCCAGATGCTTTAGTTTTTCTGGGCATAATTCTCTCCGACATTCTGATCTTTTGGAAAGTGTTTCTTCCAGTCAAGCGGCTGTCGTACGGCTTGTCTCAACTGGCAGTTCAGGATGTGTTCTCTTCTAGTAACCCTTTTCCTGATCTCGCTGGCGTGCATGAACGTTTGCTAGGTCTGCAAACTGATCTGGAGAGAAGTCAAAAGCGTGCTGTCGAAGCGCAGGCGTCCATAAAGAACGCTCAGGAAGAAGCTAATCGTTCCCAAAGTGAAGCGATGGCCGAAGCTGGCTCGCGCGATGAGATGATAGACGTACTTGGGGCGGCGTTAAAGAACCTCAAAGCAGGTCGCCTTGACCAGAAACTGGAGGAGGCCTTCCCGGAAAAATACGAGCGCCTTCGACAAGATTTCAATGCGACGCTGACTGATCTTCAGAGAATTCTGATGTCTCTGAATGATAGCGTCGGAACAATTTCTTCTGGATCTGCCGAAATTGCGTCTGCCGCCGATGACCTGGCCCACAGGACGGAACAGCAAGTCAGTCGGCTTGAAGAGACGACTCAGTCCGTTGGAAGTGTGACGGAGACGGTCAAGAAGACCGCAGACGCGGCAATGCATGCCAGTATTGTGGTGACCCAGACGCGTGAGCGCGCCGAGAGTTCTCGAGATGTCATGGCAGCAGCAATGGCTGCAATGCTTGATATTCAGCAATCATCCAAACAAATTGGGCAAATTCTGGGGCTTATCGATGATATTACGTTCCAGACAAACCTACTGGCGTTAAACGCTGGCGTAGAGGCAGCCCGGGCTGGAGATGCTGGACGAGGGTTTGCTGTTGTCGCCACAGAGGTGCGAGCTCTCGCTCAGAGATCGGCCAATGCTGCGAAAGATATCAAAAATCTTATTACGTCCAGTACGCAGCAAGTCAGCAAAGGCACAGTCCTTGTTCAGGAAACTGGTGCTGCCATGAAAACCATTGTTGAAAATGTCGGTGAAATCAGCGTGCTGATTGGAGAAATCGCGACTGCTGCGCAAAGCCAGGCAAATGATCTGTCTGAAATTAGCCTGGCAGTAAACCAGATGGATCAGAATACGCAGCAGAATGCAGCAATGGTCGAGCAAGCTACGGCTGCGAGCCATAACCTTAGTAGAGAAGCGCGAGAATTGGTGCAGATTGTTCATCATTTTCATGTAGGCGAGCGGAACTCATTTGGAGCTGTTCATGCGCAGGTCGATCATAATATCGTTCCCGCGACCTCTTTATTTTCAACGCATGATTTTCAGACCTCTGATGACGGTTGGGAGGAGTTTCGGTGATGACAGTGCTTTGTCTCCCGGCAGATATGGGAACTGCGTTTGCAAAGCATTTTTTGGAGCAGCTTAGAAAGCAGGCGACAGATATTGTTTTGGATGGTGGCGCTGTCAAACGTTTGGGGGGGCGGTGTTTCGAAATTTTACTCGCAGCTCAAAAAACAGCTCATGAGCGCCAAGCCTGTTTTTCTATTCAAAATCCATCCGTTGAATTTCAGAAAGCTCTCGAATTGTTGGGAGGCACCTTCCTACTTGAGAAGGAAAATAATCAATGAATATAATGATTGTTGATGATTCTAGAACGATCCGAAATATTCTGCGAAATATATTGGAGAAAGCTGGATATAATGTCTGTCCTGCGGAGGATGGATTGGACGCGCTAGAAAAGCTGAAATTATTTGATCCGAATATTATTATTACGGATCTGAATATGCCACGAATGGATGGCTTAGAGCTTGTTAAAAAGCTGCGATCCGGACCAAAGACGGAATACTTGCCAATTCTTTTTTTGACGACTGAAGGGGGGCCGGAGGTTCGCAAAAAAGGATGTGAATCTGGTGCTACGGGATGGCTGTTGAAGCCATTCAATGCGGAGCGATTACTGGAGACTATTGAGCGAGTATTACCATGAACGATCAAGATAGCTTGGGAGAAATTCGTCAGATTTTTTTTCAGGAATGTGAAGAGAATTTATCTGTACTTGAAGAAGAGCTCGGAAGCATCGAGTCATCGCAAGACAAGTTTTCTAAGATAAATGCGATATTTCGTGCTGTTCACTCCATTAAAGGTGGAGCTGGCGCCCTTGGTATGGAAAAATTAGTTCGTATTTCTCATCTCTTTGAAGAAGTGCTTGATAAATTTCGATCAGGATTTCGTAATATTGATCAAGACGCAGTCGTAATTTTTCTAAAAACAACTGATTGTCTGGCTGAAATTATTTCTTTTTATCGATCGGGTTCTGAATTAATAGAAACAAATGATATCTCTGATGATCTTTGTCATTACCTAAATGATACAGGTGTTTCAGATAGAGATTCGAAATTCATATCTAATTTAACAAAAGAGATTGATGAATTTGAATTTCATCCTGTCAAGATAGATCTCGGATTACCGGAAGAAAATACGTTTTATATTGAAATTAGCCCAACATTATCATTTTATTCTCATGGTGACGATGTACCGAATTTATTTATTTTTTTACAAAAAAAAGGTGTTCTTACGGTTGAATTGGATGCAGCTAAAATTCCGTCTCTAACGTCTTTTGCGACGGACGTATGTTATCTAAAATGGAAAATAATCCTGAGAACATCTGAAGCCAGAGAGAATATTGAAGAGATATTTGAATGGTCAGGGGGGGATTTTAGTTACGAATTTATTGAATCTCCCTCTGCCACGGATAGTTTAGAATTAAAATTTCTACCTACCACGAAGCATGAAAATTCTAATGATGGCTTAGTCGGTCCTGTGGGAGTGAACCGAGACCATCAATATAATAATAAAGAGTATTCGACAGTTCGTATATATACAAGTAGAGTAGACAAGCTTGTAGATTTAGTAAGTGAATTAATTATTAATCAGGGAGCTATACGTTCTCAGATGAAATTAAGTAATGTTCTACCTGGATCATCACTTGACATAGCAATGTCTGAATTGAATCATCTTACCCAAGAGTTGCAGGAAAATGTAATGGCAATGCGTGCGCATCCCATTAAAGCTGTTTTCCAGCGTATGAACAGAATTGTGAGAGAGGCAGCGCGTCTTTCTGGAAAGAATGTGGTGTTTCATACGGAAGGTGAAGAGGTAGAAATTGATCGGTCAATAATGGAAAAACTTTCTGAGCCATTAATGCACTTAATCCGGAATGCGATAGATCATGGTATAGAAGAACCTAATGTCAGAGAAGATAATGGAAAAAATAAAGAAGGAAATTTATATTTAAGAGCTTTTATTCGTTCTGGCCGTTTCGTGATCGAAGTAGAAGATGACGGCGGCGGCCTGAATTCTGATAAAATTTATGAAAAGGCCCTTTCTAGGGGCATTATTGTGCCTGGAAGTCATCTTGGAAAAGAAGAAATTCAAAGTTTAATTTTTTCTCCAGGCTTTTCTACACTTGATGTTGTTTCGGATTTGTCCGGTCGCGGTGTAGGAATGGACGTAGTAAAGAAAAATATATTTGAAATGGGAGGAAAAATTTCAGTTTCCTATGAAGAAAAAAAAGGAACTAAATTCTTAATTTCTTTACCGATGACACTTTCTGTTCTTGAGGGATTAATATTTAAGATGGAAGAACAAAAATTTATTGTTCCAATAAGCAACGTTATTGAAGCTTTTTTGCTTAATGAAAAAAAAATATTCAGAATATCTGAATTTGATATGAAATATTTGTATAGAAACGAGTTGATACCTATTTCTTTTAAAAAAAAGAATGACTCATCAATATGTTTGGTTCTGGAAAATGATCAAAAAATAAAACATGCTATAATTGTTGACGAATTAATAGAGCAATCCAGATTTGTTATAAAATCGATAGAAAGTAATTATAAAAAAATACCTGGATTTTCGTCTTCAAGTATTCTTGGAGATGGAAGTGTAGCTCTTATTATTGATGTCGATTGCTACATCGATAATTTTATTTGATCCACCGCACAAAATCGGAGTTAAGTAAATGTCAAAAATTTTAGTGTTTTTATCTGATAATCAAGAGTATTCTGTAGATATATCATATGTAAAAGAAATAAGGAATTGGACAAAATCAACTATTGTCCCAAATTCTCCTGATTTCTTGGAGGGAATTATAAACATCCGTGGATCAGTTATTCCTCTTATTAATTTTAGCAAAAAAAATAATTCTACGTCAAATAATAATCAAAAAAAAGCCATTATTGTTTTTGAGGTTGATAATAAAACAATCTCTTTTTCTGTCGACGATGTTTTAGAGATACTACCTTATCATAAGGAAGATTTACGACCTATAAATTTTAATGAAAGTCATATTTTCTTGGAAGGTATTATTTCATTAGAGGAAAGAAATATATTCAAAATAAAAGAAAAATCTTTTGTGGTGGGTTGTATAAATGAACAACAATAAAGAAGCATTAAGAAAAAAAGATCTTTTTATTGTTCGTGATATAGCAAAAAAAATATCTGGAATTCATCTGAATGAAAACAAAAGTTATTCTGCTAATTTGAAAATTTCTCGCATTTTGAAAGACTTTGATTTTGAAAACATAAATGATTATCTTAAAATGATAGAATCAAACGAGGGAAAATATAAGAAAGAAGAGATAATATCGGCACTAACTACAAATGTTACATCATTCTTTAGAGAAAATCATCACTTTGATTATTTGCTAAGATTATTATGTCACGATTTTCATGCAGAAATAATGAGAGATGAGAACATTCGTATTTGGTCTTCCGCCTGCTCAAGTGGAGAAGAAGCTTATTCTGCCGCGATGACTGTGGCTGAGGCACTAAGTGAATGTCATTTAAAAAAAATAAAAATTTTAGGGACCGATATAGATGCAGAGATGATTAGGAGAGCTAAAGGAGGTGTCTATTCCAAAAATAATATTCCCAAAAATTTATCAGAAAAATTCGATAAATTCTGCATTTTTTTTGAAAACAAATTTTCTTTTTTACAATATATTAACGATTTAGTTTTATTTAGAAATCTTAATATTATTGATGAGTGGCCTTTTCAATCGAAATTTCATGCAATTTTTTGTAGAAACGTTACAATTTATTTCGATAAAAAAACTACTGATATTTTGTGGAGAAGGCTTACTAGTCGTCTTCATATCAAGGGTGAAATTTATATTGGTCACTCTGAGAGAATAACCAACTTTGAGGAATTGGGTCTTCGACCTATTGGAATAAGTGCTTACAAAAAAGTTGTATGATACAAGTGAACTACACAAATTCTGGTCCTTCTGTCTCAAATTCATCTGTATCAGTCTTGATTGTAGATGATTCTCTGACAAGTCGAGCGCTCATAACGCTTTCATTGAGACGAGACAAACGCGTTCAGGTAGTGGGAACTGCAACTACACCCCTTGAGGCGCGGGATATGATTATCCGCCTGAAGCCAGATGTTTTGACTCTTGATGTCGAAATGCCGGGAATGAATGGGTTGCAGTTTCTTGAAAAGATCATGCGTTTACGCCCGATGCCGGTTGTTATGGTTTCCAGCTTATTGTCTCCTCACGGGGAAATTGCGGAACAAGCTCGGCAGATGGGCGCCGTAAGCTGTTTCTCCAAATTACCTGCTTTGCCAGGCGAGGATGCTTTTGAGGGACTTGGAGAAGCTATAGTTCAAGCTTCGTTATCGCGAGTAGCAACGACCTCAGTAAAAAAGGAGGTAAGGGACGTCATCGTGGTAATCGGTGCGTCTACAGGTGGTGTAGAGGCTCTTTCCGATGTTCTGAAAAATTTTCCTGCTGACTGCCCGCCTACTGTGATTGTGCAGCACATACCGCAGCAGTTTTCTGAGAATTTTTCTCGGCGGCTCAATTCAATTTCTCGCCCTCAGGTTAACCTTGTGACAGACTTTTGTCGTCTCGAACGGGGGCGAGTTTTGATCGCGCCTGGAGGTGAGGCGCATACAGAAATTGCTTATGATGAAAAAGCTGCTTCTTACATCTGCCATTTGGTTCCGCGCCCGGCCGTGAACGGCCATCGACCTTCTGTGGATGCGCTTTTTCTCTCTGCCGCCCAAACTGCCGGCTCTCAAGCTGTCGGCGTCATTTTGACCGGGATGGAAGCCGATGGTGCGCGCGGGCTACTAGCTATGCGAGAAGCTGGGGCCAAAACAATAGGGCAGGATCAACAGACTTCGGTCATCTACGGCATGCCCAGAGCAGCATTTGAGTGTGGCGCTGTAGAGACGCAGCTCCCCTTACCTGAAATAGGCGCTGCTATTATTCGGTTGGCGGATCCCAGAAAAATGGAGACTTATCAATGATTTCGGCCTCATCCATGTCTGTTCTTCTTGTGGATGACCAAACATCCATCCGTTCTCTGTTGAGGAACAGTCTTGTTCAATTAGGCTTTGTGAAAGTTTCTGGCGTCCGTAATGGATTGGAAGCTCTTGAACATCTGAATGCAAATCCAACACATCTGATCATATCAGATTTCAATATGCCAGATATGGATGGTCTGGAGCTGTTAAAGGCTGTGCGCGCGTCGTCTACGATTGGAAAAACGGGTTTCATTATGTTGACGGGGCAAGCCAATAAGGAGCTGGTACAGCAGGCTATTTCAGCCGGAGTAAACAATTTTCTGGCTAAGCCTTTTACCACAAGCTCGCTAAAATCACGGATCGAGGCAGTATTCGGTCCCATCTGTGGAGCGTAACTTTGTGGATCAGATCAAACTTGCTGTTTTGTTTCAAGGAATGGCGCAGCAGTGGGCCCAGGCATCATCTTTCTGCAGAGATGTTGAGACCGTCATGCTGGATGGTTGCGGCCAAAATGCGGGTGGCTCTCTGCAGGGACTGGATGTCCTGATGCAGGAGTTTGAGCAAATGAGTGCGCTCTCCCTGCGTCTTTCGAGGCAGTCTGATGTACAGCGTGTGACAATTGCTAGTCACGAAATTGAACAAGTGACTTTGGAGCATCTTCGCAGGATGCTTAAAGGGCAGCCTGTCGCTCCATTCTCTGTTGCGGATGTAGAACTATTTTAAGTGTCCCTCAGCTTGGCTGACTAGCGTCGCCAGGTTGGGAGTGAACCATTGTCCGATGCTTCTGGAGGCCGCGTAGTAGCTGCTCCGCATCTGAAGGCGTAAAAACAAAACCGACGGGCCCATATGCAGGGTGTTGAAAGGCCAGCAATGACCCCTCGGTTAGCGCATCAATCTGCAAAGCCCAGTTTGTTTTATACACGGGAGCGAAGCGCGCTCCTTCAATCGGTGCTGGCGGGCGCTTTTCCAGTAGCGCGGTGCGTGCCATCCCCAAGCTGGTAATCAACTGGTTCAACTGGGCTTCGTCCAGAGAAATGTCACCGGTCAGACCGCTTCCATCCAAAAAGGAGAGAATGATCTTTTGCCCGTCTTCTGAGCGGGTTACCTGCATGCGCGGGTTGTTAGTCATCTCGAGCGCCTCTTTTCAGGGGGTTCCAACGGGAGAATTCTGATGGAATGGACCACTCCATGTCCACCAACCCAAGCGTGTAGCGGTTTGGGTAAGAGCTTCTTCGGCTTCGTGAGCTTTTTGTGGGGTAGGGAAGAGGCCAAAGCAGGTAGCGCCTGATCCGCTCATACGCGACAGAAGGCAATCCGACTGGCTTTGAATCGCAGTGAGAACGTCAGAAATAATCGGGGCATGAGCAATCGCGGGCGCCTGAAGATCATTCGCCGTTTGCAGTAATAGATCCACAAGGTCCCGCATTGACGCCCATTGGCTGGGGAGCACCGGTTTTGTACGCTGGACGATACCCCCCATTGCGGCAAAGCTGCGGAAGATATCGGGCGTTGACACACCAACACCTGGATTAATCAGCAGAATTCCGCCGTTCGGCATGTCTGGTGCTGAGGTCAGAATCTCTCCAATCCCCTCCATGCGTGTCGCTTGCTGGCGAACGCAGACGGGAACGTCGGCACCAAGGGGCTCTGCAAGTGCGCAAAGATCGGACTCTGTTGCGTTCCAGACGCCTGACAGGAGGCGCAGCGTGCACGCGGCATCCGCTGAGCCGCCGCCAATACCTGATGCGACAGGTAGATCCTTTTTCAGCGTCAGTCGGTAGGCGTCATGGGAGCCACTTTTTGCCTGAAGCGCACGGGCTGCCTTGAGGACGAGATTGCTGTCGTCGGCTTCAAGGCCTTTGCCAAATCGTCCTTCAATGGACAGAGAAAACCGATCGCACTTTTCTCCCACACTGATTGTGTCAGCTGCCCCGGCGAAAACTGCGAGGCTGTCGAGCAGATGATACCCGTCAGGCCGCCGCCCCGTGACATGCAGATAGAGATTGATCTTGGCGTGGGCGGTATCTTGAAGACGGGTCATTTGTTCTGTTCGAATGATTTGAGATGTGGGCCGCCCTGCTGGAGGGCATTCAGAATGAGAGTGCGATCCTGAGGCTGCGGATTGTCATCCAGAGACTGGTTCCATTGATCCTGCGCCTCCGTGTGGCGACCGAGATACCAATAGGCAACGCCCAGATGATAGCCGATTTCGGCATCACTCGAGGCATGTTCTGCAGCTTGAATAAGAATGGGTAGCGCGGTTTTCAGGTCACCTTTGGCCTTGAGAAGCGCCCAGGCGTAGCTGTCCTGAATAGATGGATCGTTAGGCTGGAGTTCCACCGCGCGTTTAAGCAGCTGCAGGGCGTGGTCTTGGTCAATATCGTGTTCGATACTGGCATACCCGACGAAGTTGAGAACTTCGGGCTGGTCAGGGGCGAGTTCCAGCGCATGGTGCATATCTTCCTGCATCATGGCCCAGTCTCCGTTTTCCTGGGCGGCCATGGCGCGACCGAGAAGTATCGGCCAGGCAATCTCCTTTCGAGGAGGAGAGGCCTTGAGAGCTTTCGTATAAAGATCGATCGCCTCGGCATGATGGCCCATCTGATCCTGAACTTCAGCCAGTTGAACCAGAAATTGCGGGTTGCCCGGAAGCAGGGTCAGCGCGCGATGAAGCGCATCGGCCTGAAGTGGAAGATCGTGGGAGTGGCTGGCCAGATTGACTCGCTCCTGGGCAGCCAGTGCTGCCAGAGAGTCCGTGCTGGAAACCGAATTGAGTGTCTCAAGGCCCTTCGAGATCTGATTGCCGTCACGGAAGGTATCGGCAAGGAAAATGCGTGCAACCGTGAGGGTGGGATCAAGGTAGAGGGCCTGTTGCAATGCGATGATGGCCGGATCGTGAGGAATGCCTTCCTGCTGAATAACGTCCGTGATCATCAGGGCAAGTTGCAGGTTCAGAATTGCCGCACCCTGAGATGGAGAAAGGGGCGGTCGTTTTTTCAGGTTATGCTGAAGTGGCCCAATGATCATTGAGGCGAGAGGGGAACTCACTCCCAGCGCAGCAACGGCATCAAGTGCCGCCTTATGCTGGCCCTGACTTTCCAGCCAGCCACCATAAATCTGGGCGTAAAGAATCTGGAGCGTCAGCGGATCATCGGGGCTGTTGCCAGTCTTCTGATAGAGAAGTTCTGCCTGATGTTGAGAAGGCAGTCGCTCCGCAATGAGCGCGGCATGGAACTGGTACAGGCGGCGTGTCGGGGCAAAGGTCGCAGCGGCGTTGAGGGTGGAGAGTGCCTGCTCGACATGGCCTTCGTCTGCCTGCGCCCATGCCAGAAGAACTGGCGTTGCAACAGAGGCCAGAGGGCCTCGATGATTGTTGCGGCTCAGGGTCTGGCGCATTTCCGTCCAGGATTTCCGAGTAACCGCGTTCTGGGCAAGGACGAGGGTGGCGATATCGCTGGCGGGAAGCGTTTTGGCGAACGTCACAGCCTCATCTTCATGTCCGGTCATGGCAGCGTAGCGCAGAGCATCTTCGCGCAGCTTCAGATCGCGGGAAGATAACGTCAGGACATGTGAGAGCGCGTTATAGGCCGCGTCGATCTCTCCGCGTTGCATCATGACGCTCGACGCCAGCAGCCATCCAGTCAGGGATTTCCCGGGATCAATAGCGGGCATTGTTTCTGGAGGAGGGGCAGCAAATGCTGAGGGCAGGAGGGTTCCCGCCAGCAGAAGTGCCGAGAGACCCGCGCGAAGCGAGTGCGAAAAAACCGGAATTGATCTGGGCCAGCCGCGCGTGATCTGCATAATGGGTCAATTCTAGACCGCATGTGGTCATACGCCAACCTGAACGGATTTTTCATGACACCCCAGCCTGTTCCGAGCCGGGCAGAACTGCTTGCCGCGCTACAGCTGCAATATGACTGGGGTGTGGACGAGGTTCTTTCGGAAGAGACGATTGACCGCCTTTCGGATGTGCCTCGGAGTCTGCCTGCCCGAGTGGACACCTTACACGCCCGACCAGCGTTACCCAGGGAAGTGCCGTCGCCTGCGCCGATATCGCCCGGGCTGGAACAGGCACGTGATCTGCCTGCCTTGATTCGGGCGAGTGAAACGCTTGATGATCTGTTTCTGGCCCGGACGGCAACGCACCGGCTCAAGCCCGTTTTTGTCGATGCTGCGCGTTTCATGCTGATCGGAGAGACGCCGGACGCGGATGAAGATCGCTCTGGAGAACTTTTTGCGGGGCGTGCCGGTGAGCTTCTGGATCGAATGCTGGCCACTGCAGGGCTGGAACGCTCCGTGCTCTCAATGGCACCAGCGGTTCCATGGCGGCCGCCGGGAGGGCGTGGTGTAACGGATCAGGAGATGCGGTCCTGTCGTCCGTTACTGTTGAAAACGATTGCCCTGTGTCGGCCACCGTTTCTGGTGACGATGGGAGTAACGCCTCTGCGGCTGCTTCTGGGGGATCAGGCCATGCTGAATCGGCTGCGTGGCAAATGGACGGAAATTCGGATTCCCGAGCTGGATGCACCGGTTGCTCTGCTGCCTATGCGACACCCGTTACAACTCGCTGCCAGCCCTGCTGCACGCCGGAATGCGTGGCAGGATCTTCTGGTTTTGATGGAGCGATTGAGTGCGGAAAATACAGAACTAAACAAGTCCTGATTTAGGCCTGTAAAAAACTTCGCGAAAACGCAAAAAACTACTCGAAAACAGGTGTTTGCCACTGGATTGTTCCAGTGTGTGGCGATATCATCGCTTAGTCCGAGGCTCTGTTCTGGTTAACCAAAACTTGCCAGCGGGCCAGAAACCGGGTAGCACCCGGCGGCTATGCGAAGGATTACCCCTTTCATCTCAGGTGGCACGGCGCGAGCGTTGCTTGTGAGTGTGCTGATTCTGACCGGTGGAACTTTCTCCCCGGTGCGTGCTGACGGTGTGCAGACTCTGCCGCCTCAGCCAGACCATGCTGGCGATGAAACAGCGTTTGCAGAAGCCCGTCCCAGCCTCGGTGGGGACGGCATTGTATCGCTGCCACACCCTCTGACGGCCACTATGGCCAGTCGATATCGTCTGATCCTGCAGGCGCAGCGTCGTGGTGACCTGCAAGAAGCCATGGAGCAGACGCGTTTGCTTACGGATCGCGTCCTACTGGGCGATGTTCTGGCAGATCGCTATCTTGCGCCTGGTGCTCATCCAGGGGCGGACCAGCTTCGCGACTGGCTGAAAAACTATTCAACCCAGCCGGACGCCCCTGCAATTCAGGGGCTTCTGGTAAGGACTGCTCCGGCAGGCTCCGTTCAGGTCCAGACTTTTGTGAGGTCTCTGGCGCCTGAAGATCGTCCTGAAACCGTTCACCTGCCCAATAGTTCCCCTGCGGACCCATTGGCGCATGCCTTTACGCGTAATCCCCTTCTGGATCGTACGGTTCAGGAGCGGGTGATGCAGGGCGTAAAGGGCGCAGCCAGCGCACTGCACCTTGTGGATATCACGCCCGGCATGACCCCTGCCTATGCAGGGCAGCTTTACGGAGAAATTTCTCTGGGGCTGCTTTCGCAGGGAGATGCTCAGAGCGCGCTGCGTCATGGTTGCGCCGGCTTCGAGCGCGGAGGCCATCAGGTTGGTCTTCCTGCTTATGTCGCTGGTCTGGCTGCCTGGCGTCAGGGACATCTTGATGCGGCATATGAGCTGTTTGAATCGGCGGCGAATGCTCCAGTAACATCGCCTGAGCTTCATGCAGCCGCAGCGTTCTGGGCTGCGCGTGCAGAAATTCGCCGTCACGCAATGGCGGCATATGTGTCTTGGCTCCATCGTGCAGCGAACCATCATGAAACATTTTATGGGATGCTCGCCGCTCAGACACTGGAGCTTGGACGTAAAGGCCATGCCCGCCTGCCAGACAGCGTAACGGAAATCACGCTCCATGATCCTGTTCCGGTTCTTGGGGAAATTGACGTCGAGGCCATCAGTGCGCTCCCACAGGGCCGACAGTTGTTTGCCCTGCTTCAGATTGGCGAGCGTGCACGCGCCGAGGCGCTGATGCGGCGGATGTGGACGGACGTGGCGCCTGATAGTGCGCGGTCCCGGTCCTTGCAGCTTGTTGCTCAGACTGCCGGATTTGAAGATCTGTCCGAACAGCTCGCGTCGCTCATCATGAACGGGGAGAGCCGGCCACAAGCGGCTGGTGCGGATTTGCCGATGCCTCGTCTCAAGCCCAACCATGGCTTCCGGATGAACCCGGCTCTGGTTTATGCCCTCACGCGCGTTGAATCGAATTTCGATGCTGCCGCTACATCCGGGGCGGGTGCGCATGGGCTGATGCAGATCCGGCCGATCACAGCAAGCTTCATCACCCTGCATCACCAGACATACGATGCCCATGGAATGGCTGTCATTCCCGTGCCGCCTGACATGGTAAATCGCCTCCACAACCCGTCGTCTAATCTGGAAATCGGTCAGCTTTACGTGCTGTATCTGGCTTCCCAGTCGAGCCATACATCTTTGTCGGCGCGGCCTGAGGGCGGGGATCTTGTACGGGTTCTGGCGTCTTACAACGCAGGGCCTGGCGCTATCGCCCGCTGGGAAAGTGCACAGACGGCAGATCTGCATGATCCGCTGTTCTTTATGGAAACGCTGCCCAACACGGAAACGCGTGACTATGTGCATCGCGCCCTGACCTACACGTGGCTGTATGCACATAAGATGGGGCTCTCTTCGCCGTCTCTGAAAGCGCTGACGCATTCTGAGTGGCCATCATTTGGCGCGGAGCAGGCTCTGGCTCATGAGCAGATGGCGCTGAACTAAGAATAAAAAAACCTCGCATCAGCATTTTGATGCGAGGTCTCTTCAGAAAATCGCCCGGCCTCAGTTGCCGGGCTTTTTTTGTTTTTGGGGCTTAGCTTTTCTGGGTCTGGATGCCCAGATCTTCCATTTCTTCATGAACCGCAGATGCTTTGGCGGAAGAGTAAACCTCCATCGCGGAAGCTCCCTTTGGCTGTTGCAAGCGGATGAAGCAGGTGATGACTGCGGCAAGCAAATACAGTGCTGCGTAGATGTAAACGACGCCCTGCGTGCCGTAGCCAGTAACAAACAGTGTTGCCAGTGCCGGGCCCAGGAAGTTGCTCAGGCCACCGCCAAGGTTTTGCACGGAAACTGCGGCACCTTTGTGATCGGGCGCAATAGCGGGGAAAATTGCTCCCATAGGCACAAATGCGTTTAGCGTTAAAGCTAGGAACAAGGCACCGATAATTGCGGTGAACATGTTGCCGGGCATCAGGTGCGGGATGAAATAGAAGGCGAGGCTTGCCATTGCACAGCCGACAAAGCCGAACCAGCGCATCTGACGCAGCCAGCCGATCCGGTCTCCAATAAGGCCCCAGACCACGTTGGTCACAGGCTGAACCAGGAAGAACGCACCATAGATCCGCAGCCATTGCGGCATGGTGAAGCCAACTTCCGGAGACGTGTAGAACAGCGGCATGATGACCGGAAAGCCGAAGAGAGACAGATTGCAGATGACGCGCGTGATGAGTGCCAATGCAATATCGCGGTTCTCAACAATCAGCGTCAGGCTGCGACTGATCTCGATCAGCTGTTCCTTGACGGACACCTTGGCTGCCAGTGGCTTGGCCTCAGACGGGTCTTCGCGGATGGTCAGGCAAGCCAGTGCGCCGCCAGCCAGAACCCAGGCCAAAGACATCCACAGGGTCGGCATGAAGCCGAAAGCGGGGATGGTCCAGCTTGGCAGGAAGGACGCGATGATGCCGTAACCCAGCGTGAACATCGACCAGACCCAGCCGATGGCAGAGGCCAGACGATGATCGGGGGTTTTCTGGACGATCCAGAAGAAGAACGCATAGAAAAACAGCGGGTATGCAAAGCCGCGCAGACCATAGAACAGCATCATCATCGGGAAGGAGTGCTGTCCGAGGCCAAGCCCGAGGAACGCGACGTGGCACAGTGCCCACCAGATGGTGCCGATCGCCATGATGCGGCGCGCGCCATAAACTTCGGCCAGCACGCCAGACAGCCAGCTCGAAATGGCGGCTGTTGCACCGTAAATGGTGAAGAGCATTCCTGCCTGTTTGGGCGTAAAGCCAATCTGCGTGACGTATTTGGCAAGAAACGCAACTTCGATGCCGTCGCCCGTCATGTACAGGGCAACGGCGATATAACCCCACAGCAGCATCACTGGCATGCCCCAGAGGATGCGGGATTTGGTGACGGCTGATCGATGGGGTGGAGAAAGCTCTGTGGCACTCATGAATGTCATGCCTTCCTGAAGGAAAGGGAGGATGGAGTGTCTTCACACGGCAACGATGACAGATCGGTGCTTTCCAGAGGGCCAAGCAGTGTGACGATCCCGGGGGAGGCCAGTCCAAGAAACTGTGCTTCGATACCACTGAACACACCTGCCGAGCGTGATGCCGGAGGCAGGATGTTAAAACGTTTAGCGTTAAAGATAGGCTGTTTTCTAAACATGGCGAGCTCCTTTGACAGCGGGAATATGCGTTCGGGTTGTCGTTCGGAGGCCGGCAGTTCCTTTCTCCTCATGTCATCCGCGCAGGACATTCTGACGTGAGGAGAACGGAGCAGGCAGGCCTGCTGGAAAGCCGTCACCGATAACCGTGTGAGTACGATCTCGCGGACGATAACATGATTCTGTTATATTCAAATAGTATTTATGTTATTTTATATGCCATAAACGCATCATCTGATGTGACTATTCCTCTAGAAGAGCTCAACAAGCGCGACGCCCGCAACGATCACGACAAGAAGAATCAGCAGGATCGCCGTCAGGCGCTTTTCGATGAACTCGCGCACAGGTTCGCCAAAGGCCTTGAGGAGTGCGGCTTCCAGGAAGAACCGTGCACCGCGCGTTGTGATGCTGGCAGCGATGAACGGCAGCAGCGGGAAGTGTGCCGCGCCGGCTGCCAGTGTGACGAATTTGTAGGGGAGAGGTGTGAGCCCCTTGCCCAGAATGATCCATATGCCATATCGGCGGAACAGGTCTTCCAATGCCAGAATGCGCCCATCTGCATGATAGAAATGGGCGATGGGCATACCGATATGCTTCATCAGGAAAGCGCCGAGCAGCCATCCGATCACGCCACCTATCACGCTGGAGACAGTGCAGACTGTTGCTAGAAACCAGGCCCTGTCCTGTCGCGTCAGGATCATGGGAACGAGCATCAGGTCAACGGGGATAGGGAAGACCGACGCTTCTGCCATGGCGATAATGATAAGCCACCATACGGCTTTGGGTGAGGCGGCAAGGTCGGTGATGCGACGATAGAGGGAATGGATCACGGTCTGGTCCTGTGGAGGAATATCCGGTCTTCCTATCCTTCTCTGTCACTGAATGAAAATTCATTGCTTCGGAAAACAGGGTAAAGGAAGCACAAAGCTCTTCCTTTTCTAAAAATGGATGCCCCGTGCCCCAACGTTACTCTCTTCTGGCCCGCCTGTTTCACTGGGGCATGGCGGCTATCATTATCCCAGTCTGGATGATTGGATTCTATGCGGGGCGCCTGTTGCCGCGTGGGGCTTCTCCTTTGAAGGGCGAACTGCTCTCCCTTCATAAGGAGATTGCATCGACAATCGTGATTTTGGTTGTTCTCAGAATGGCCTGGCGCGCAACACATCGGCCGCCAGCATTACCTGACACTATTCCGGAAGAGCAGCGCATTGCGGCGCGCGTGCTTCAGGGATGTCTTTATCTTCTGATGTTGACCACACCTCTCACGGGGTGGCTGATGGCCTCTGCCCACGGGGCGCCAGTCCAGATGCTGTGGACGGTGCACCTGCCGGCGCTCATTCAGAAAACCGCGCTGTTCGCGCCGATCCTGGGTGTCATGCACCAGTTTTCTGCCTGGATTTTGGGGGTTCTGATTGCCGGGCATTGTGTGGCGGCGCTGATGCACCGTTTTTCCCGACGGGATCAGGTCATGGATATGATGCTCTGAATCAAGAGGCCTCTGCAGATGTGTGCAGAGGCCGTGGACTTTTGCCTTATTGCGGTGAAGCAGGTTGCTGAACCGGGAAAGGCTCAGCTTTGAGCGCAGGGCGCGGATGATCCGCCATCTGCTTCTTCAGATACGAAATTGCCGCATCAAGCTGTTGATCCTGCCCCTTGAAGGTGGCGACCGGCATGTTCTCGATCTCGATATCCGGTGAGACACCCTTGTTCTCGACCAGCCAGTGGCCATTCATATCGAAATAGGGATTCTCGGCAGTCCGGGCATTGCCGTTGTCAATCAGACGGTCACCGTCCGAAAGCCAGACACCGGCGCCTGCTGTGCGTTCCCCAAGTAGCGGGGCGATGTGGAGAGACTTGATACCTTGAGAGAAGGTCTCACCGTCCGAGTAGGTCATTTCATCTGAAATCACGATGAGATGGCCCTGAAACGCCTGTTGCATGTCGATGGCCGGAGCGTTGCCATAGCGGCTCCAGAACATCCAGGACCGGCGCATAAGCTGCGTCAGAACCCAGCTGTCAATGTTGCCGCCATTATTGCCGCGGACGTCAACAATGAGTCCATCCTTGTCGATATTGGCATAGAACTCGCGGGCGAACGCCTCCATGTCATCGCCGACCATGGCTTGCAGATGCAGATAACCAATGCGTCCATGGCTCGCACGATCCACAAGATTAGCACGGCTGACTTCCCAGTCTCGTGCGCGCAAGGACTTCTGCTTGCGCCAGCTTACGGCTGTCACGACTGTTTTGTGTTCTTTGCCATTGCGCAGAAGGGTCAGAAGAACCTGTTTTCCAGCCTGATTGGCCAGAAGCGTAGAGAGGTCGGGCTCGTCGGCTGCGGATTGTCCGTTCACGGCAACAATCAGATCTCCGTCCTGCGCATCAACGCCCGAAGCAGCCAATGGAGACTGCTGATCCGGTAGATCGCGGTCTCCTCTATAGATATGTGTGATGCGGAAGCCTTTTGCTTCGCGGGTAATCTGTGCACCCAGTCCGGCAATCAGGTTCGCAGCCGGGTCTTCGAGGCTTTGTGCCGGCCGGAGCTGGGAGTGCATGGCGCCAATTTCAGCAACCATCTGGCCAAGCAGATCATCCAGATCCGCACGGTCTCCAAGTCGATCCACAAATGGCGCGAAGTGGGCTCGGACGGCTTTCCAGTCTACGCCATGCAGATCGCGGTCATAATAATGATCACGGTGAAGGCGCCAGGCATCGACAAATTCGTCTGACCATTCCTGAGCAGGGTCGATGCGCAGCCGTAGTCCGTCAAAACTGACTGCTTTTCCTGCAACATCATCAGGCTTTTTGGCCCCGACCGGTAGCAGAAGAACTTCGGGTGCCTGCTTCGCGCGAGGGGCCACGGTCATGATCGTTTTGCCGTCTGCCGAGAGGCTGAAATCTTCAACCTTGGGCGAGAAGGTTTCGATCTTGTGCTCGTTATTGTCGATATGGATGGACTTCAGAGGGTTGGCGTCATCGTCTGTGCCATCCACGGTGAAAAGATAGTCGGTGGCAGCTGCCAGCCCGTGATAATCGGCGGCAGGGACGGGAACCTGATAGAGACGATCGGCCAATCCGTTCCATTCAAACGCGGGAAGAGGCTTCTTGGGAGCGTCCCTCTTTTCATCTTTCTTGTCGCTCTTTTCCTTGCTGTCATCATGATCCAGCTCGGTTGGGGCCTGGAAAGGAAAGCGTTCTCCGGCCTGGAGTGCGAGGGCATAGATGCCTGTACGATGTGGAAACGCCGGTCCCAGATTGCGGTCTCCCCAGGGAGAGCCGTTAGCCAGCGAGAATGTGCGATCAGACAGGAACCACAACCATTTCCCATCTGGGGAGAAGGATGGGCTATAGGATTCGTAACGATCGCTCGTCACCCACTCCGTACGGCCTGTTTCCGGAGAATACAGGGCAATCTGACGTCGCAGATTGGGGCCGCGCGTGCGTACGAAGGCGAGGGCCTTTCCGTCTGCGGCCCATGAAAGGGAATCGAAAACGTTCGTGCCGTCCTGAGTGGCATCATCAACGAGTTTCTCAGCTTTGCTCGAAAGGTTGAGCAACCACAGGCGCCCCAGCAGATCCGTATGAGCGGCGTATTTTCCGTCTGGTGAGATTTCGAGAGCGACAGGTTCGGTTGACGATGGCTGGCTGAGTGCTTCTCCCTTGCCGCTACCATCTGCTGCAAAACGCCACAGCGCAGATTCTCCGCCAGCATCACTGAACGCAATGACGGACTTGCCATCCGGCGTCACGCGGGCAAGGCGCAGGCGGACATTGTCTGGGGTGGGCAGGACGATCAGACGCCTCGGGGAAGCCGCTGCCACGACCGTGTGGCCGCGCATCGTGAAGATAGCGGCATCGCCTTTGGGAGAAATGGTCTCCGACGTGGTGAAGCGGGTCGGTCGATCCAGCCAGTACGGTGCACGAGGTGCATTGTCCGAGACCAAATTGACAGGGATCTGGTGGCTCTCGCCTGAGGTCAGATCCAGCGAAAAGAGGTCTGCCCCTTTGCGGAACACAACATGGTCGCCTGAGAGTGATGCTTCCAGAATGCTGTAATCCGTAAAATGGGTCAGCTGTCGGGCATCTGTGCCGTCGGTGGCGGTGCTCCAGAGGTTGTAACGCCCGTTTTCGTCGGAAATAACGATCAGACGATCTCGCCACGGCATGGGACGGATCAGGTTCGCTGTGCGTGTGCCGATACGTTCGGCCTCGGCTCCGGACTGAAGATCAAACCGCCAGAGTTGCGAGAGTGCTCCTCCACGATAGGCCCGCATATGATCGCCTGTTACCGCAAGCCCGAACCGCACGGCATACAGCCATTTACCGTCCGGGCTAATGGAAGCGTCATTGACGTTGGCAAGCGGATAGACGTGCTTTGCACCGGTTTTTGGATCCAGAGCTGCGACATTGTAGCTGTAGTAAGGGCCAGTTGCGTCCGGCATGGAGTACAGGATGCCTGCATGAGCATCCCATCCTGCGATATGAAGTTTCGGCGCGTTTTCAAACGTCATGCGTCGGGGCGTGCCGCCGGAACTTGGCATGATGTAGAGCTCTGTTGGCCCATCAAAATTCGCCAGAAATGCGATTTCTTTGCCATCGGGCGAGAGGACAGGCTGCGGGTCAACAGCATTGGCGCCATGGGGCGCGCTGGTCAGACGCTGGGCTGTGCCGCCCGTCAGGGGCACACTCCAGACTGACTGTTCCGCGCTGAAAAGAACGGTCTGCCCCGTGAGTGATGGCTCCCTGAAGTAACCGGGCTCAGCCTGAGCAGTCAGCCCGTAGGTGCACCCCAGAAGAGCCGCGCATGAGAGAAGGGAACGTCGGAGGGAAAACCGCATGATGTGAAGGACTTCTCATATGAAAATATCCTTCGATGATGCTGCGGTTTCATATCGCCGTCGAGACGGCAGGTGCGTTTTGAGGATGGGAAAACAAAAAACGCCAGCCCGGGGTAGGCTGGCGCTTCGTATTTTGCCGTGAAAGCCTGGATCAGGCGGTCAGAGCAACGGCCTTGTCTTCAGCCGCTACCAGGTAGGAGCTGTTGGACAGGACCTGAACAGCCAGCATGGCAATGCTGTGAGAGGACCGGCTCGGGAGCGAGATTGCGGCATGGCCTGTGGTCCAGCGCATGGTCGTTCCTTCAGGAACACTCCAGCCAGACAGCTCTTCCTTAGCGAGATGTGCCGGAAGCACAGTGGTGCTGCCTGCCTCGTAGAGGGCAATCTGGCCAACGAGCACACCGAGTTCGCGGCGGTCATCAACGAATGGGCCAATCACATCGGATGGGCGGCTCGTGCGGGACATCAGACGGACAGAGCGAACCTTCTCCGGCAGCATGAACATGGCATAGCCGTTGGTCTCACGCGTTTTCCGGATGATGGTGCCGTCTTCCGTCATGAGATGCAGGTCAGCATCCTGCGTCAGGACTGCACTGTCAGCCTGAGACACCAGACCTGCCATGTCTGCCCGTGCTTCGATTGCGCGGAACAGGGGCTCGACTGTTGTGCGGTCCGTCGTGAGCGGGGCCGCTGCATCTTCGCTCCAGCTCTTGACGCTGCCGCCGATGCTGAAAACGTTTCCGTCTTGACGGAAATCGCCGCGATTGCCCGTGTCGAGGAAGCTCTCCGTCAACAGGCCGTTGGCCATGATGACCGAGTGATCTGCCGTCTCGATGTGGAAGTAATCGTAAGACGTGATGCTTGTGTCGTAGTGAATGGAGCGACCATTGATCAGCATCCGGGCCGGGACAAATTTTCCATCAAGGAACAGGCAATGTTCTGCCGTCACCAGAAGGTCCGTGTGTGGCATGCCAGGTGCGATGGCGTCCTTCAGAATACGAACCGGGTAGCCTGCTTCGTCTGCAAACGGACCTGGACGTACCGTCATGTGACGACGTCCAGCCCATGTGACAGTGCGAACGTCTTCACGGCCGTCAACATACACAACCACGCTGTCGCCAAGGCGCAGGGTCTCGACAGCAACTTCCCCATCCTGCGTGCGGATCATTGAACCTGCGAGGAAGCAGATGACGCCGTTTCCATTGCTGGTGTTAACCGTGACTGGGTTGCTATCGGTCGGAGCGTTTTTATAGCTGTCGTCGTAAGTAACGCTTTTGGGGCTGATTGTCCCGCCAGACGTGGTCAGAGACACGTTGTCGCTGGTCATGGTGGCGGAACTTACGGTCTGACCATTCACGCCGAGGCTGTCGCCTTCCTTGAGGTTGGCCAGAACCAGCTTGTTGGCTGCGTACTTGTCACTCGGAAGGATCAGCGTGTTGTTGCCTGTCCCGAAAATGACCTTTGTGCCGTCAGTCGGGTAAGTCGTAATTATTGCTTTGGCGCCATCATTCAACGTCAGGGTAGACTGAAGCGCGGAACTGTCTGTGAAGGACGTATCTGTGCCGTTAACTGTGATGGGGCCAGTAATGGTGGTGCTGTTGCTAGCTGTTTTGACGGTCGAGCCATTGGAAATATTGAGGTTTCCAGCAATTCCACTACCGCTGACGCTACCCAGTGTAACGTTGGATTTGTCAAAATTAAGCGTGCCCCCAGCTGCTACCGATGGCTTGAGGCCCGGATAACCAGACCAGTCCTGTGAGACGTTTGAGAACGTCGCGGTGCCGCCGTTATCCACCTGAAGGACATTATTAGCCGTCAGCGGGCGCTGGATGTTTGCCGTGCCACCTGAAGCGACTTCCAGATTGTTGACAGCCAGGGCACTGGTGCCCGAGGCAATGTCGAGAGTGCCCGCAACCTTGATGCTGACGCCGGAAAGCGTTGATGTCGCGCTTGAGACAGTAACAGTCACGCCTGACGGGATGGTGACCGTGCCTTGGTTCGTCTGTGTATCAGGAACGTGCGTTGCTGGTTCGCCATTGTAGCTCCAGTTCGACACGTCACTCCAGTTGCCGCCCGTTGTTGGGCCGACTCACGTGTAGAGATCGCCGTTTGTCCAAGCGGGTGTAGATGTTGCCATGATGTGATGAAAATCCAGAATGCAGGGGGTGCATCGTATTGTTCGCAGAGTGAAGTGGGATTGCCCTATGCCTTCCTTTGCAGACAAACGAAAGCTATTGATGGCGTAATTCGTTCAATTAAAGCTAACAGTCAACGTAAATAACGAAGATGAATAATTTGTAAAAAACCAACACCTCATTGCTCGGCTTATTCAAGCCGGGCAAGAAACGTTCAAATCGAAAAAATTGTGGATTTATCGAGAGATTTTTTAACCGACTGCAGATTTGAGGCCGTAACCTGCTGCAAGTGGGCAAAGAGGCAGCATTGCAAACAGGCATGCTCCCAGAAGGTCGATTCCGGCGCTTGATGATGTGCCAAGCTGCCCGGCATATGACGAGGCCGCACCGAAAATCAGTACCGGCGTTGCCAGAGGAAGAACGAGGAGTGGCAAAAGAACGCCACCACGCCGGGCGCCCAACACGATTGAGGCCGCCATGCCACCCATCAGGGAAAGGCACATTGTTCCAAGCATCAGCCCGAACAGGAGAAGCGGGAGTTCGCTCCCTTTTACGCCCAGCATGATGCCAAGTGGAATCGCTGCGACAAGAAGGGGCAGGCCGGTTGTCAGCCAGTGAGCAATCATTTTGGCGAAGGCAACGGCATATGCTGGAAGGCCCGTGAGCATCAGCAGATCCAGGGAGCCATCTTCCAGTTCAGAGCCGAAAAGTCTGTCCAGCGGGAGCAGCGATGCGAGCAGTGCACAGACCCAGATGATGCCCGGCCCCATATGACGCAACAGGTCTGGTGAGGGACCAAGAGCCAGAGGGAAAAGGCTGCCACACAATATAAAGAAGAGCAGGGATGCGAGCGTATCCGCCCCAAACCGGTAGGCAAGTCGCAGGTCGCGGTCGATCAGGGCAAAGAAAGCGGTCATGACAGCCAGAACGGTTCAGCGTGAGCAAGGGAAGGGAGTTCGTGCGAGCGCGTGTTATCCAGAGGGAGCGGCACATGCGTCGTAACAATCATGGCCCCCCCATTGTCACGGTGTTTGGCCATGATTGCTCCAAGCCGTTCGATGCTCGCCACGTCCAGACCAACGGTCGGTTCGTCCAGAAGCCAAAGGGGTGCTCCTGACAGCATGACGCGTGCGAAAGCCGCCCGGCGTTTCTGCCCTGAGGACAGGAGGCGTGCTGGAAGGTCAGTCAGGAATGCCAGATCAAGGGCTTCCAACACGTCTTCCATGCTTCCACTGCCCAGGCGATGGGCAAGAGCAAGATTTTGCGCCAGTGTCAGGCCGGGCTTGAGAGCATCCTGATGGCCAAGCCATGCCAGTGCCCCATAGCGCTCAATCGTGCCGCCGTCAGGCTTGCGAAGGCCTGCGATTGTTCTGAGAAGAGTAGATTTTCCCGCACCATTCGGGCCGGTGAGTATCATGGCATCGCCATGAGCAAGCGAAAGGCTCACATCATCCAGAACGAGCCGGTCTCCACGGAAAACCGTAATATCCCTGACATCCAGAAGCACAGAAGGTGTTGTCGGGTCGGGCGGCTGGGTCGTCATGGGAAGCGTTCTGTCCGGTTCACGGTCTCATCAGCTTAGACCCTCTGAGCGCGGGAACTGCAAGGGGGCGTCTGAAAAGCTGCAATCTGGTGAATTCTCATTCCTGCATGCAGGAAAGGTCTCGATAGCCAGTGCGAGGTCCGTTAAGAGGGCTGAACGGTATAATGATCACACGTCTTGTTAAGGGATGTCTGGAACTGACTGATCTGGTGTTACAGGCGAGCGGGATCGCCAAGTCTTTTGATGGCAACGAAATTCTTCGTGGTCTGTCACTTGATGTTGAACGTGGCGAGCTGATCTCGATTATCGGACCTTCAGGATGTGGCAAGTCCACGTTCCTGCGGTGCCTCAACTTTCTGGAGCATCCTGACGCCGGAACTGTCCGTATTGAAGATGTGACACTTGCCTGTGCTGGCAAAAGCTGGACGCGTGCCAATGAGGCACAGGCCCATCGTTTGCGGGCGCATGTCGGCATGGTCTTTCAGGCCTTCAATCTTTTTCCCCATAGAACAGTTATTGATAACGTCATGATGGCGCCGATGCGCGTGAAGGGCGTTTCACGGGATGAGGCGCAGGCGACGGCCTGTACGCTTTTGGAAAAAGTGGGGCTGGCGGGTGTTAAAAACCGCTACCCGGACAGTCTTTCGGGCGGCCAGAAGCAGCGCGCGGCTATTGCCCGTGCGCTTGCCATGAAACCGTCCGTCATGTTGTACGACGAGCCGACATCTGCACTGGACCCCGAACTTTCAGAAGAAGTCCTGTCGGTGATGCGGGATCTGGATGATGATGGGATGACGCAGCTTGTCGTAACACATGACATGCGCTTTGCCCGTGCTGCCTCGGATCGCGTGCTGTATGTGGAGGCTGGTGCAATCGTTGAAAGCGGTGACCCGGATCTGATGTTCGCCAACCCGAAAGAGGGGCGCACACGGCGCTTCCTGCGGACGCTCCTGTGATGAACAAGTTTTTTGCGTGTCTTCTGGCGCTGGCTTTCATGCTGGCACCCTCCGTTCATGCCGTAGCGGCTGACGAGACTGTCGCATCCGCGCCAGACGCTCTGGTCGTGCCGGGCGCGCGGGATAACACCGATCTGCCCTGGGCCTCGGATGGTGAGGCCAATGTGCCTTACGTGTTCCATGATCCCGAGCATGAATCCCGGATGACAGGTTTCGAATACGATCTGGTCAATGCCATCGCTGAGAAAATGCACCGCAAGGCGCGTTTCATTCAGAACGACTGGGATGGCCTGATTCCGGGCCTGTCGCGTGATCTTTACAGCATGGTTGCAGACGGCATCGAAATGACGCCGGAGCACAAAGCAGCGGTCCTGTTCTCCCGTCCTTACTATGTGACAAGCGAGCGGATCATTCTTCGCAAGGAAGAAACGGGTCTCGACACGCTGGAGGCTCTCAAAGGGCATAAGATTGGCACGATCAAGGACACCACAGCCGAGCGAATGCTGCGCCGGCAGGGTGGCTCTACGATCCGGTCTTATGAAGAAGAGACAAATGCCTTTTCAGATCTGCGGAACGGAAGACTGGACGCGATCCTGCTGGATGCGCCCATCGCCCTGTATTACGGCAGCATTTCCGATGACATGAAGCTGGTGGGCGAACCGATCGGCAGCATGGAATATGGCATCGCGTTTGCGCCTGGTAGCCGCGCGTTGCGTGATCAGGTGGATGCCGCCCTCGGAGACCTTATCAAGGACGGGACACTTCACCAGATTTTGGCACGCTGGAACCTGTGGACTCCGTTGATGGAGAACTACACCGGGGACCATACCCATCCGGATATTGCTCCGGTGGAATGGGACCGTTATCGGGCGGCCATGGCCAGCACCACGGGTGGGAACTGGAAAGTTCTGGTTCACCGGTATGTCGGGTTCCTGCCTCTGATCGGCCAGGCAGCCTTGATGACGTTGGCTGTTTCAGCGCTCGCTATGGTGATTGCGGTCGCTCTGGGCCTGCTTCTTGCGTTGGCGCGGCATTATGGTGGGACGGTCCCTCGGCTTGTGGCGGGGCTATATGTGGAAATCGTCCGCGGCACACCACTGCTGATTCAGGTTCTTTTCATTTTCTATGGGCTGCCAGCCTTTGGCATCCGGCTGTCTCCCTTCATGGCAGGCGTGTTGTCACTGGGCCTTAATTACGCCGCCTATGAAGCCGAGAATTACCGTGCGGGTTTGTTGTCTGTCCCCCGGGGCCAGATGGAAGCCGCTATCGCTCTGAATATGACGCACTGGCAGGCGCTTCGTCTGGTCGTGGTCCCGCAGGCCTTCCGCACGGTTGTGCCGGTCATGACCAATGACTTTATTTCGCTGCTCAAAGACAGCTCGCTGGTGTCCGTCATCACCTTGACGGAACTCAGTCAGACCTATGTGCGTCTGTCATCCACCTATTACGACTATTTCGGAACGGGGCTGATGGTCGGTGCGGCTTATCTTCTGCTTGGGCTACCGTTCGTGAGATTGGCCCGTATGGCAGAACGACGCATGGGCCGCGGTATGGGCGGCAATATTGGCCATCACTGATTGGGAGGCATGAAAGACGCCTCGTTCAATGAATTAAAAAAGGCTGCCTCTCTGTTGGGAGGCAGCCTTTTTTTGGTCAGGACGCTTTGGGCGCTGACGGATCACTCGTGATGGATGGTGTAAGCGTACTCGGGTCAAGCGTCCCGTCAAACCCTTGCCGCAGAACGTCCGCCCATTTCAGCATCCACCGATCCAGATCCGTTATGAAGCGCGAGGAATCCGGATTGGAATGAACTGTGCCTTTGCCCCAGATGTTAATGGGCGCCAGCAACTGGCGGGACCCATGCTCAATCGGGGCGATAAGCGTCTCAACAGTCTCGACCTGAACGCCCTGCGTGCCCTGAAGGGCCGCGTGATACCATCCAACATTGATCATGAGGGGGGGGATCGGGAAGCCGAGTGTTGCCATGCGGTTGAAGGCCGCTGTGATGAACGGGTCCGGGCTGACTGTATTATTCGCCAGAACTGCGTTCCCCATATAGGTGCACTCTTCCGATGCTCCCGGCTTTCCGCTGATACGTGATGCATAGTTGCGATCATCATGGCACGGCGTTTCCAGCCCATCCGTCACTTCCTGTGGAAGAGTCTGCTGGCTGGCGCGGACAACAATCACGGCCGAGACAACACCACTATCCGTACGCGCCAGAACCTGCTGGGAAATTTCTCCGTGAGGGCCGCTTCGAGCGGTTAGGATGGTGTGCCAGTCTCCGGTCGGGAGCGGAACAGTGCGCCCGGCAATCTTCAGGCTGTGCCGGAGGGTGATGCCAGGATCGGGAACACCGACCTGATCTACGCCACCGTTTTGGGCATTGCCGCCAGCAGCGTTTTGAGCGCCGCTCGCGCCTGCTGCAGACGCTGGGCTTGCACCAGGAGCATGTCCTGGGAGCCAAGGCATGGCTTTCTTCAAAGCCGGTGTCGGGAAAAACGACGCCATCCCGATCCCGCCGACCATCATGATAAGGCTTGTGCGCCAGAGAGGCGCGCGGCGCCAGAGTCGTCCAAATGCTGTCATGGATCAGTGGCTCAGGCGGCCGAGTTGCGCTTCGGTATCCTTGGAAATTTCCGCGACAACACCCGCATCTCCTGCCGTCAGGCGAACCGTCTTGGCCCCCTGCTGACGGGCGATAATCAGGCTTTCGCTCACCATATCTTCAATGGACCGCACCAGATCACGAGCGCTGGCACCGGTGCCCAGATTCTTCTGCTTGACCATGACCTGGAAGAGCAAGGCCGGATCAATACCGCCTGTTTCAACGTGCAGGCCATAGCTTTCAATCATGGCTTCAATTTCCAGAGCGGCGACACGGGCCAGATCCAGACCGCGGAGAGCGCGGAATACAAAGATCCTGTCGAGGCGGTTCAGAACCTCAGGAGCGAAGCCCGCCCGCTTGAGAGCTTCTACCGACTCCGCGCGCATCTTGTCGGGCTCATTCTCCAAACGGTCCGAAATCTCAGTTAGAGCGTCCGTTGCGATGTTGGACGTCAGCATGAAGATGGCGCGGGTGGTGGAGACCTGTTCGCCAGTCGACGCTTCCGTAACGTGACCATCGTTCCATGCGGTGAGGAACTTTTTAAACACGTCCGGATGGGCTTTTTCAATTTCATCCAGTAGCACGACGGCATCTGGCTGATCCTTAAGACCGCCGGTTAGCTTGCCGAAAGTATCTGAGCCGACATAGCCCTTCGGGGAGCCGAAGAGCTGTGTGGCTGCATGGGGGCTGGACATCTGCGTCATATCGAAATGGAGCAGGGGGCGCTCCATCTGTCGGGCAATCTGCTTGGCCAGATAGGTTTTGCCAGTCCCTGGAGGCCCTGCCAGCAGAAAAATGCCGACGGGCTTGCCACGAACCTGAAGAGCGAGGCGACGGCGGAGCTGCTGGGCGATGTCTTCGCAGACACGGTCCTGCCCGATGACGCGGGCCCGAAGAGATGCAGCAAGCTCCTCCGCATCGATGACGGTTTCGCGCTGTTCGCGGGCCATGAGTTCTTCAAGCGCACCACGATTGGTCAGCCGGCTGAGAACATCCATGATCAGACCTTTCCTCCGGCGCAGTCCACGACGCGCCAGTTTTTCTGCAGAGGTTTCGTATGCCAGACCCATGACGGTCAGGAGGGCGCCGATCCCCGCCAGGGGGAGATAGGCAGGGCGTGCCCAGTTCAGAGCTCTCCAGAAACCATCCAGAGACAGGTGTAGCATGACGGCCACCTGAATGACCGCCAGAATCAGGAAGGCCGCCATCATAACTGGCATGGCCCGGTTGAGCATGGGAACGAGGGACTTGAACACCGGGGTGGCCTTTACTGAACAATCACACCAAGCACGATACGCTGACTCAGCGCAGTCAGGCTTGGCAGGGCTTCGGGGCCGAGGGCGGTCATCGCGCCAATGGTAAGAGCGGGTGCGTGCGGCATTGTGACAGGATCAATCGTAACCTGTGCGGCTTCGGCAATCGGCAGAATGAGCCGCTGGAATTTTCCTGTCAAAACAACGCGCTGGGTCAATCCAGAGACTGTGACATCAACGGTCTGCCCTGTCACGCCTGCTGCATCCAGAACCGGCATTTCCACAAGGCGCATATCACCACGCTGCACGGCCGCTAAAATCTGGCTTCGCTGTTGGGCATTGAAGCTGGTGGCAGCAAGCGCTTTAGGGGCATTCTGTGCGGAGAGCATGGAAAGCTGAACCGCCGCCTGAAGCGCTGGTGCTGTGCCAACGGCAGCATTGTCTGGCGAAGGAGCGGGAACTGCCGCCTTGGGCGTTGTGGCATGAGTGTAGAAAAATGCCCCGGCCCCAATGGTGACCACGGCCAGAAGACTACCTCCCGCCCAGAGAGGTCGGCTCCGGGGAGCATCCTGCTGCGGAAGGAGATGCGGTTTAGGCTCGGGTTCGGCTGTCATCAGGGCCTCATCTCACCCTGACTACCCGTTCAAGGCAAGCATTCTCCGCACTGATAAATGTAAACAAATCTTTCGATATGCTTATGGGGCTGTATCCCTGTCGTTCTACTTGCATTGCGAGGGTGGAGGGCCTAGATAGAGGTCATTCCATTCATCTTCCGCTTCTTTTCGGGGGGTGGCCCTGACGGGCCGCCTTTTTTGTCTTGTCTCAACAGAACACATCTTCCGGTCTCGAACTGCCTCATCTGACGGGCCTTGAAGCCCGCATTGCGGAGCGGATCGTGCCGACGCTGGCGGACCTGGGCTACGAGCTCGTCCGTCTTTCCGTTCTCGGGCGCGACACCCCGACCATTCAGATCATGGCGGACCGTGCAAACGGCTCCCTGATCTCCGTGGAGGACTGCGAGCAGATCAGTCACGCCGTCGGTGCCATCCTTGACGTGGATGACCCGATTCCAGGCGCATGGATGCTCGAAGTATCATCAGCTGGAATCGACCGCCCTTTGACCCGTGCAAAGGACTGGGAACGATTCGCCGGACATCTGGCCAAGGCTGAGCTTGATGTTCCGCTCAATGGCCGTCGTCGTTTCTCTGGAACGGTGATGGGCACGCGGGATGGCAAGGGCGTGATTCGTCTGGACGACGGGACTGAAGCGGAGCTGCCGTTGGCGGAAGTTCGCAAGGCCCGTCTGATCCTGACGGATGCCCTGATTGAGGCAAGTGCTGCCCTTTCGGGTATCACACCTGAAGCGGAGAGTGACGGCGAGACGCCTCGCGTTCCGAAACTGAATCCGAAGAAGCCGGGGAAGAAGAAACAATGACCCGTCTCATGCTGGCTGGAGGTCCGATCTGATGGACACATCTGTTATCCGCCCTGAACTGCTGCTGGTCGCAGACGCAGTCTCGCGCGAGAAGAACATCGACCGCGAAGAAGTGCTGGAAGCGATGGAGCAGGCCATTCAGAAGGCTGGCCGCGCCAAGTATGGTCACGAGAAGGACATTCGCGCGACCATCGACCGCAAGACGGGCGAAGTTCGTCTCAGCCGCTGGACGGAAGCTGTCGAGCAGGTGGAGAATGAGGACACGCAGATCCCCATTCACATTGCTCGTAAGTTCCAGCCGGAAATTCAGATTGGCGAACATCTCGTTGATCCACTGCCCCCGATCGACTTTGGTCGTATTGCAGCGCAGACGGCCAAGCAGGTCATTGTGCAGCGCGTGCGTGAATATGAACGCAAGCGCCAGTTCAATGAATTCAAGGATCGCGTAGGCGAGATCGTCAACGGTACCGTCAAGCGGACCGAGTACGGCAACATGATGGTTGAAATCGGCAATGCCGAAGGCCTTCTGCGTCGTGACGAGCTGATCCCCCGCGAGTCTTTCCGAAATTCGGACCGTATTCGCGCGTATATCTATGATGTACGTGACGAGCCGCGCGGCCCGCAGATCTTCCTGTCACGGACGCATCCGGCATTCCTCGCCAAGCTGTTCGCCCAGGAAGTGCCGGAAATTTATGACGGTATCATTGAGATCAAGGCTGTTGCCCGTGATCCGGGGTCCCGCGCCAAGATGGCTGTCATTTCCCGTGATGCTGCAATTGATCCGGTCGGTGCCTGCGTTGGTATGCGCGGTTCGCGCGTTCAGGCCGTTGTGGCTGAGTTGCAGGGCGAGAAGATCGACATCATTCCCTGGAGCCCGCAGGCTGCAACATTCGTTGTGAATGCGCTGGCACCTGCTGAAGTCACCAAGGTGGTGATGGATGAAGAAGCAGGGCGTGTTGAAGTCGTGGTGCCGGATGAGCAGCTTTCGCTCGCGATCGGTCGCCGCGGACAGAACGTACGTCTGGCCAGCCAGCTGACCCGCTGGGACATCGATATTCTGACGGAGGCCGAGGAATCGGAGCGTCGTCAGGAAGAGTTCCGCAAGCGGACTGGCCTCTTCGTTGACTCGCTGGATGTGGACGATGTGATTGCCAGCCTTCTGGTTACAGAGGGCTTCCACTCCATCGAAGAACTGGCTTATACGGAGCCGGGCGAACTGCATGACATCGAAGGCTTCGATGAGAGTGTTGCCGAAGAGCTGATGCTGCGTGCAAACGAGTATCTGGCTGGCAAGGAACACGAGCTGGACGACAAGCGCAAAGAGCTTGGCGTGACGGACGATGTTGTCGATCTCGGAGTCTTCACGAACCAGATGCTGGTGACGCTTGGTGAGAAGGGTGTGAAAACGCTCGACGATCTGGCGGATCTGGCAGGTGATGAACTCGTGGACATTCTTGGCGCAGACGCCATGGATGAAGATGCCGCGAACGAGGTCATCATGGCAGCCCGTGCCCACTGGTTTGAAGGTGACGAATCGGCTGAAGCCGAAAAGAAGGACGGGGAGTCGACCGACGTCTGATATTTCTGATACTGATAATGGTCCCATTCGCGGTGCTTTAGGGCGCCGCGCTTCAGAGCGCCGCTGCCTCGTGACCCGAGAGCAGAGGCCGCCTGAAAGCATGATCCGTTTCGTGGTCAGCCCGGATAATCGGGTTGTGCCAGATCTGGCCGCAAAGCTGCCAGGTCGGGGAATGTGGTTGAGTGCCAGCCGGGATGTGTTAGATAGCCCCCGCACCCGACAGGCTTTTGCACGTGCTGCAAAGGCCCAGGTGTCTGTACCGGACTGTCTGGCGGATCTCGTCGAGGCGGCACTGGGGCAGAGGATGTTGGACGCTGTCAGTCTGGCCCGAAGAGCGGGGCAGGTTGTCTGCGGGTTTCAGAAATGCCGGGAGTGGCTCATTTCCGGTAGGGCAGGGGTGGTGATCCGTTCCGAAGGTGCAAGCCTGGACGAGTTCTCCAGACTGGTGTCGGGCCGGCGATCTCTGCCGGTGGTGACAGTTCCCGATCGCGTCCTGGCTTCGGCGTTCGGCCGGGACCGGGCGGTCTATGCGGTGATGGCGCCGGGTGCGCTGGCACAGCGCCTGATCGCCGAACATGAGAGATTTTCGGGAGTGGCAGGACGTTCACTCCCAGACCCCAAAGGGGTCAGTAAGGAACAGGCGGAACTATGAGCGACGGCAACGAGCGCAACCAGGACGGAACACAGACCCCATCACAGGGCGGCGAACAGAACAAGACTGGCCGCCTGTCCCTACGCCCAGCAGGACGTCAGGAGGTCGGTCGTACAGTCGACGCTGGCTCCGTGCGTCAAAGCTTCAGCCACGGCCGTTCAAAGGTCGTGCAGGTTGAAGTTCGCAAGCCCAAGCGTGCAGCTTCCGGCCCGGGTGGCTCGGCTGCTGGCGGTGCACGTGGTGGTCGTGGTGCTGGTGCTGGCGGTCGCGCCCTGACGGCTGCGGAGCTTGCAACGCGTCAGCGCGTTCTGGAAGCACAGCGTAAAGCTGCGGTTGAAGAGGCTGCGCGCCGCGAAGCCGAAAAGATCCAGATCATGTCGGCTGCAGAAGCAGCGCGTCGTGCCGAGGAAGAGCAGCGCCTTGCCGCAGAGGCAAGAGAGGCTGAAGAAGCTGCGCGCATCGAGCGTGATCGTCAGGCGATCAAAACCGCAGAAGACGCGCGCATCTTCGCTGAAGAAGAAGCCCAGCGCGCTGCACGTCAGGCAGAACGCGAAGCTGAAGAAGCGCAGCGTGCTGCCCCGCTTGATCCGCGGACACATTCAACAGGTGGTGTGCAGCTTGCAGCCCCTGTACAGCGTCTGCGCCCTCTCGCAGAACGTGCAATCATGCCGGAGCGCCCGGTTCAGACTGCGCGTCCTGCGCCTGCAGCACCTGCACAGCCTCGTGGGGGTGAGACGCTTCATCTGCGTTCTCCGGCCGCAGCAGCCGGTGGGGAAGAAGAGCGTCGTGCTCCTGCTCGCCGGAGCGGTGGTGCACCCAGTGGGCCGGCTCAGCGTCGTTCTACCCAGCCTTCTCCTCGCAAGAGCCCTGGCGGCAATGATCGTCGCAGCGGCCGTATCGATGTTCGTGCAGCGATTGAAGGTGACGACGGTAAGACCCGTTCGCTCGCTTCAGTTCGTCGTCAGCGCGATCGCGAGCGTCGCCAGGCAGAGCTCGAGCGTCTGCGTTCTGATCAGGTTCGCGTTGTGCGGGACGTGATCGTTCCGGAAACCATCACGGTTGCTGAACTGGCTAACCGTATGGCGGCTCGTCAGGGTGAAGTCATCAAGTCGCTCATGAAGATGGGCGTTATGGCGACGGCAACCCAGAGTGTTGATGGCGATACGGCAGAGCTGGTCGTTGAAGAATTTGGTCACCGCGTGAAGCGCGTTGCTGAAAGCGACGTGGAGATCGGTATCGAAGGTGTTGAAGATCGTCCGGAAGACCTGAAGCCTCGCGCTCCGGTCGTTACCGTGATGGGCCATGTTGACCATGGTAAAACGTCCCTGCTGGACGCCCTGCGTTCTGCTGATGTGGCTGGCGCCGAAGCCGGCGGCATCACACAGCATATTGGTGCGTATCAGGTCACGGCACCGTCTGGTAAGAAGATCACTTTCATCGATACGCCGGGCCATGAGGCGTTTACGTCCATGCGTGCCCGTGGCGCATCCGTGACGGACGTGATCGTGCTGGTCGTTGCTGCGGATGACGGTGTCATGCCTCAGACGATCGAAGCCATCAAACACGCCAAGGCGTCGAACGCTCCGATCATCGTGGCCATCAACAAGATGGACAAGCCAGGCGCTAACCCGGCACGTGTTCGCCAGGAGCTCCTGAGCCACGAGATCGTAGTGGAAGACATGGGCGGCGATACGCAGGATGTCGAAGTGTCGGCACTCAAGCGTACGGGTCTGGATAAGCTGGAAGAAGCTATTCTGCTGCAGGCTGAAATGCTTGACCTGAAGGCTAACCCGGATCGTATGGCCGAAGGTACGGTGATCGAAAGCCGTCTGGATCGTGGACGTGGCCCTGTGGCTTCCGTTCTTGTTCAGAAGGGCACCCTGCGTCGCGGTGACATTGTTGTCGCTGGTGCAGAGTGGGGCCGTGTTCGTGCGGTTCTCGATGATCGTGGACGTCAGCTCAAGGATGCAGGGCCGTCCATGCCGGTCGAGATCCTCGGCATTACGGGCGTTCCGGGTGCAGGTGAGCCGTTCGTTGTTGTTGAAAATGACGTCCGCGCTCGTGAGATCAGCGAATTCCGTCAGCGTACCATCAAGGAAAAGCAGGCTGCGACGCAGGTTGCTGCCCGTGGCACACTTGATCAGATGCTTGCCCGTATTCAGGCTGGTGATCAGAAGGAAGTTGCCCTTCTCATCAAGGCGGACGTTCAGGGTTCTGCGGAAGCAATCTCAACGACCGTCCAGAAGCTGGCTCATGAGGAAGTTGCAATTCGTGTCCTGAACGCAAGCGTCGGTCAGATCACGGAAAGCGATATCCAGTTCGCCAAGGCTTCTGATGCCATCATCGTGGCGTTCAACGTTCGTGCGACGACGCAGGCTCGTGAACTGGCGCAGCGTGAAGGTGTGGATATCCGCTACTACTCCATCATCTACCAGGTGGCGGACGACGTAGAGCAGCTCGTGAAGGGCAAGGTTGCGCCCAAGCATCGCGAGAAGTTCCTGGGCTATGCGGAGATCCGTCAGGTCTTCAACATCACGAAGACTGGCAAGGTCGCTGGTTGCTACGTCACCGAAGGCCTCGTCAAGCGTGGCTGTGGCGTGCGTCTGCTGCGTGAGAACGTGGTCATCCATCAGGGTGAACTCAGCCAGCTCAAGCGCTTCAAAGACGACGTCAAGGAAGTGGCTCGTGGGTATGAGTGCGGTCTTTCCTTTGCAGGTTACAATGATCTGCGCGAAGGCGATGTCGTCGAGTGCTACGAGATGGAAGTGATCCCGGCTTGAGCTCACGTTCCAGAAATGACCTGAAAGGCCCGGCCGGCGTTGTTGCCCAAGGGCCGAGCACTCGCCAGCTTCGGGTGGCAGAAGAGGTTCGCCGGACTCTGGCGGACATCTTCGCCCGCACGGAGTTTCGTGATCCTGACCTGCTGGATGTTCGCATCACAGTTACGGAAGTGCGGGTTTCCCCAGACTTTGGTCACGCGACAGTGTTCGTGACCCGACTGGGCAGAAGCGATGTGGAAGAAGTTCTTCCTGCTTTAAAGCGGGTTTCTCCCTTCCTTCGCTCCGGGTTGGCCAAGGTGCTTCGGCTGCGAAGTGTTCCGGAAATTCATTTCCAGCCAGATACGGCGCTGGATAATGCGATGGAACTGGATCAGCTCTTTCGTTCACCGGAAGTCAGCCGAGATCTGGAAGACTGATTTTGCACAACACCTCTGGCCTTCGGGTCAGGGGTGTTTTTGCATTTACAGGCCAGACTGGTCTATCAGCGCCCGATCATGAGTGAGGGATGCTGGACCAGTGGCAAGAAAACGCGGACGCGAGATTGACGGATGGCTGATTCTCGACAAGCCGCTTGGCCCAACGTCTACGGACATGGTCAATAAACTGCGTTGGGAATTTGACGCGAAAAAAGCGGGCCATGGCGGCACGCTCGACCCCTTGGCCTCAGGCGTCCTGCCGATCGCATTTGGCAAGGCCACGCGGACTATTCCCTATATTATGGATGCGACAAAGCGTTACCGCTTTACCCTCTCTTTGGGGGAAAGCCGCACAACCGATGATCGCGAGGGAGAAGTTCTTGCAACGTCGGTTCATCGTCCAACAGATGATGATCTACGCGCCTGTCTCCCCGCTTTGACGGGAGACGTAATGCAGATTCCTCCCGTGTTCTCTGCATTGAGAGTTGGTGGAAAACGGGCTTACGATCTCGCGCGTGCTGGCCGTCCGCCGGAGCTTCCGCCACGCCCGGCCCGGATAGATTCGATAACGCTGGTAGAACGTCCGGATGCGGATACTGCGGTTTTTGAAGTGCAGTCTGGCAAGGGCGTTTATATGCGGTCTCTGGCGCGAGACATCGCTCTTGCGTGCGGAACGGTGGGGCATATTTCTGTCCTGCGTCGAACGAAATGCGGGCCGTTTGATCTGTCCCATGCCATGACGATTGACGAGATAGCACTGGACAAATCGACTCAAACTGTGGACAACGCCGATGCTCTTCCGGCTCCTCTGCTGGATGTAGCGACCGCGCTGGTCGACATCCCGGCGCTGGCCGTTACCGAAGCGGAGGGAAGAATATTGATCTGGGGCCAGTCTCTTGACCCTTCGGATCTCACATATTCTCTGCCGGCCGTGTCACAGGAGGGAGACCATTTGTGGCGTGCGATGATCGGAGAGCACGTGATTGGCCTGTGTCAGATCCGCGATGGACGGCTCAGGGCAGCACGGATGCTGGAAAACCACGAGTTTTTTGGAGAACACGATGTCGATTACTGCAGAACGCCGCACGGCTCTGATCGCTGAATACCGCCAGAACGAGACCGACACGGGCTCGCCGGAAGTTCAGGTTGCGATCCTGACCGAGCGCATTGTTAACCTGACCGAGCACCTGAAGACCCACAAGAAGGACTTCCACTCCCGTCGTGGTCTTCTGATGATGGTCGGTCAGCGTCGTAGCATGCTGGACTATCTGAAGCGCAAGGATCAGGCTCGTTACCAGAGCGTGATCGAGCGTCTCGGCCTGCGTCGCTGATACGTCGTCCGGGGGCTTGCCCCCGGACACCCCTGCCATCGGTCTTTCCGGGGGTGAGGTGCGCGACCGGCGTTTCAGGCCACATGGTGTCGTGCCGGGGGCTTCCCGCCACCACCGCCATGCCGTCCGAAACGCTGCTCCGTCACCTGCCGGATGTCCAGATGATGGCTCGTTCCTAATCTAGGAGAACGATATGTTCGATTATTTCCGTAAGGAAATCGAGTGGGCCGGACGCCCGCTTATTCTTGAGACCGGCAAGATTGCCCGTCAGGCTGACGGCGCTGTCATGATCACCTATGGTGACACGGTCGTTCTGTGTACGGCTGTTGGTGCCAAGAGCGTCAAGCCGGGACAGGACTTCTTCCCGCTGACAGTCAACTATCAGGAAAAGGCTTACGCCGCTGGCAAGATCCCAGGTGGGTTCTTCAAGCGCGAAGGTCGTCCGTCTGAAGCAGAAGTGCTGAATGCACGCCTGATTGACCGTCCGCTCCGTCCGCTGTTCCCGGACAACTTCCGCAATGAAGTTCAGGTTACAGCTACGGTTCTGAGCCATGACATGGAAAACGATCCGGCGATCGTTTCCCTGATCGGTTGCTCTGCTGCCCTGACGCTGTCTGGTATTCCGTTCTTCGGTCCGGTTGCTGCTGCTCGCATTGGTCGCATCGATGGCAAGCTCGTCGTGAACCCGACGCTGTCCGAAGTTAAGGACAGCACGCTGGATCTCGTTGTGGCCGGTACCTCTGAAGGCGTGCTGATGGTTGAGTCCGAAGCCAGCGAGCTTTCGGAAGAGACCATGCTGGAAGCCGTGACCCTGGGTCACACGTCTTTCCAGCCTGTGATTGAAGCCATCATCGCTCTGGCCGAACACGCAGCCAAGGCTCCGTGGGATCTGCCGACGCTGACGAAGGAAGAGATTGCTCTTCGCAAGCGCGTCGAAAAGGTCGGCAACAAGCTGATGGCCGATGCCTACAAGGAGCGCGTCAAGCAGGCACGCTACAAGAAGGTTGCTGAAGCCAAGGACCGCATCAACGAGATCCTTGCTGAAGAAGGTCTCGACGTTGAGCTGGCCAAGCCGATGCTCAAGGAGCTGGAAGCTCAGGTTGTTCGCGGAACCATTCTCAAGAGCGGTATTCGCATCGACGGCCGTGACCTGAAGACGGTTCGCCCGATCCTTGCAGAAGTCGGTATCTTGCCGCGCGCCCATGGTTCTGCCCTGTTCACCCGTGGTGAAACGCAGGCTCTGGTCGTTGCAACGCTTGGCACTGGCCAGGACGAGCAGATCATTGATGCGCTGGAAGGCGAATACCGCTCGAACTTCCTGCTTCACTATAACTTCCCTCCGTATTCGGTGGGCGAGTGTGGTCGTATGGGTTCTCCGGGCCGTCGTGAGATTGGTCACGGCAAGCTGGCATGGCGCGCGCTGCATCCGCTGCTGCCGTCCAAGGAGCAGTTCCCGTACACGATGCGTGTCGTCTCCGAGATCACGGAGAGCAACGGCTCCTCATCCATGGCAACCGTCTGCGGTACGTCCCTGGCGCTGATGGATGCCGGTGTTCCGCTGCCGCGCCCGGTTGCTGGCATCGCAATGGGCCTGATCAAGGAAGATCGTGGCTTTGCAGTTCTGTCCGACATTCTGGGTGATGAAGATCATCTGGGTGACATGGACTTCAAGGTTGCCGGTACGGATCAGGGCATCACGGCCCTTCAGATGGACATCAAGATCACGTCCATCACGCCGGAAATCATGGAGATTGCCTTGGAGCAGGCTCGTGGCGGTCGTATCCACATCCTCGGCGAAATGGCCAAGGCTCTGACGGAAGGCCGTACGGATGTGTCCGGCAATGCGCCGAAGATCACGACGATGTCCGTGCCGAAGGAAAAGATCCGCGATGTGATCGGTTCCGGTGGCAAGGTCATTCGCGAGATCGTCGAGTATTCCGGTGCCAAGGTGGACATCGGGGATGACGGCACGATCACGATCGCTGCGTCCAATGACGAGCAGGCCCAGAAGGCTATCGCCCGCATTGAAGGCATCGTGGCTGAGCCGGAAATCGGCCGCATCTACGATGGTAAGGTTGTGAAGACGGCCGACTTCGGTGCGTTCGTGAACTTCCTTGGGCCGCGTGATGGCCTGGTGCACATCTCCGAGCTGACGCAGGGTCGCGTTGCCAAGACGTCCGACGTTGTCCAGCAGGGCGATGCCGTGAAGGTCAAGGTCATCGGTTTTGATGACCGCGGCAAGGTGAAGCTGTCCATGCGGGTTGTCGATCAGGAAACTGGTGCCGATATCACGGAGAGTGTGGGGGCCAAGGCCGGCCGTCCGCCCCGTCGCGACGCCGAGTGAGTCCTCGGGCGGGGCTCGCAAGGCCCCGCCTTTTTTGTGTGAGTATCGGAGACATCGAGTCCCCATGAAGTTGATCGACACCCTTCGTTTTGGTGGTCAGGATGTTCTGCCTCTCGTCGAGGGGGGCAAAGGTGTTTCTGTCTCCACCGGTACTTCGGCAGGTCATTGGGCCGCTGCCGGCGGAATTGGAACCATTTCCGCCGTCAACGCTGACAGCTACGACGAGCAGGGGCGTCCTGTTCCCCAGATTTACCACGGACGGACCCGCCGTGAACGGCAGCGCGAACTGATCCGCTACGCCATTGATGGCGGCATTGCCCAAGCGAAGATTGCCCGTGAGATCTCAGGTGGCAAAGGACGCCTCCATGCCAATATCCTTTGGGAAATGGGCGGCGCCGAAGAAATCATCGAGGGTATCCTTGAGGGCGCGCCGGGCGTTATCAATGGCCTGACCTGTGGTGCAGGCATGCCGTATCGCCTGTCTGATATCGCGATCAAGTACGGCATTCCCTATTACCCGATCGTGTCTTCAGGGCGTGCATTCAACGCGCTCTGGCGCCGTGCGTACAGCAAGGCTCCGGAACTGCTGGGTGGCGTGGTGTATGAAGATCCGTGGCGCGCAGGCGGCCATAATGGTCTCTCCAACACGGAAAACCCGTTGCACCCGGAAGATCCGTTCCCGCGCGTGCTGGAGCTTCGTCGGGTCATGCGTCAGTATGGTCTGGATGAAACGCCTATCATCATGGCCGGTGGCGTCTGGGCTCTGGAAGACTGGCAGGACTGGATCGGCAACCCGGATCTGGGGCCGATTGCCTTCCAGTTCGGAACGCGCCCTCTGCTGACGAAGGAAAGCCCGATTCCGGAGGCCTGGAAGCGCCGTCTTTTGACGCTGAAGAAGGGGGATGTTTATCTGAACCGCTTCTCTCCGACTGGCTTTTATTCCTCTGCAGTCAACAACAGCTTCATGCATGACCTGCGAGGCCGCTCGGAGCGTCAGGTTGCGTACAGCCCGGAAGCCACGGCAGAGCTGGATGCACCTTACGGCGTCGGTGCACGCAAGCGCGAAGTGTTTGTGTCCTCAACCGACCGTCAGCATATTGCAGGTTGGGAGGCAGCGGGCTTCACCGAGGCGCTGCGCACGCCTGATGACACGCTGGTTTTTGTCACTCCCGACAGTGCCCGTGAAATCCTGGCTGACCAGACAAACTGCATGGGCTGCCTGTCGGCGTGCAAGTTCTCCAACTGGATGCAGCGTGAGCCCTACACCAACGGTCAAAAAGCTGACCCGCGGTCTTTCTGCATCCAAAAGACGCTTCAGACGATTGCGCATGCTCCGAATGACGAGCATGCGGATGATGTGGTTGACCACAACCTGATGTTTGGTGGCACGAATGCCTGGCGCTTCGGAACTGATCCTTTCTATGCGAATGGATTTGTTCCTACAGTTGGTCAGCTCGTGGAGCGTATTCTGACAGGACGATAACATGACGGTGCGTGATCCACTGGCGCGACAGGCTTCATTGAACCGCACCCGTCATCTGACTTTCCTGTCACAGTTTCTGGCCCGTCATTCCGTTCCCCTCAGCCCGGAGCAACTTGCTCCTGCTGAGGGTGTTCGGGCGGCCCTTGCAACAGTTGTTGCCCTTCTTCCTGCTCTTTATTTTCATCAGGCTGTTTTTGCCTGGGCTGCCTTTGCAGCATTCTGGTGCTGCCTGATTGAACCCGGTGGCACACCGCGTGAGCAGTTGCGCATCCTCGGCATCTTCACGGTTGCGGGTGCGGTACTAGGCGGTGTGACGTCCCTGATTGCGACATTCCCATATTGGGGTGTCATTCCCTGGTTGATCGTGACAGGTCTGTTCGCGGGGCTGGCGCGTGCCTTAGTCCCCAGCATGGCGCTCCTGTGCGCGTTGCTGGGCTGCGTCATGCTCGCCGGGATCGGGTTTCCGGCGCATTCATTCAACGACGCCCTGACGATTGCGCTCGCCTTCGGTGGCGGTGGCACATGGGCGATCGTGCTGTGCCTGATCCTGTGGCCGCAGCATCCCTATGCGCCTGCACGGCGGGCTGTTGGGGGCTGCTATCAGCTTCTTGCCGTGATGGCCGGAGAATTGGCCGCAGGTCGTCTTCAGGAGACGGTTCACCGCCAGACGATCCGCACGGCCATTGAGCGCGCGAGGGGTGTTGCCCTTCAGATTGATGCAGGCCATGCCAGTTACAGTATGCGTGGTCGCCTGATTGCCTCTCTTGCCGGCGCAGAACGTCTTTTCACGGCGATGCTCGCTGTTGAGCATCTTGTTGAAACGCGCGGACTGGATTTTGAAGCACGGGGAACACTCGCAGCATTTTCGGCGCTTTGTCAGCATGCCAGTGAGGCTGCTTTGTCGCCCAATCCGGACTTAAAGCGTCTTTCCGGGGAGGCGCTCGGTTTAGCTGATCGTATTCGTGTGCGGTCTGGCACGATCGGAGAGTTGGTGGCGACCAGTGCACGGACGCTTGGCACGCTCGCGGACGGTCTGGCTGAGAAAGCCCGACTCCCTTTTGATGCTGATGCGCCCAAGCACGTTGCCCGGCTGACGCCTGTGATCTGGCGTCATGCCCTCCGCATGGTCGTTGGTCTTCTGGGGACCTATCTGGCAACGCAGTGGCTTGGCCTGAGCTATGGCTTCTGGGCTCTTGTGGCCGTATTGCTTGTTATCCAGCCCTCCGGCCAGACAACCCTGGTGCGAGCTCTGGAACGCGTTCTGGGAACAATCGGCGGGGGTGTTCTGGCACTTTTGGCAACGCCGTTCCTGCCGGGGCCGTCCGAAATGATGGTCGCGCTTGCGTTGTTCGTGATTGGCGCGATTGCTATGCGCGCGGTCAACTATACGCTTCTGGTTCTGTTCCTGAGCGCACATTTCATTATCGTCACGGAAATGACGATGCCGTCTGACGGTGTCGCATGGCTCCGTATTCTGGATAATACGCTTGGTAGCCTAATTGGCCTTGGCTGCGCTTTTGCACTTTTTCCCCAACGGCAGACGCAGGACATGGACGGTCTATTGCGCGCCGCGATTGTGGGAAACATCCGTTATCTGTCCGCCGTGCTGAATGGCAATGATACGGTTTCTACTGATCGCACGCAGCGTCAGGCAGGGATTGACACCACACGGGCGGAGTTTGCCCGTGGCTCGCTTCCGCTTCTTGGTGGGCTTTCTGGTGTGGGGCCGGGGGCGGAGCGCATGCATGCCTTGTTACGCGCGCTCAGAAGCCTGAGCGGAGAAGTCACGCTGCTTCGGTTTGATATGGCTGCCGGGCTGTGTGCGCCTGATCCTCAGACCGGCCAGTTCTGGAAGGAAAAGGCCGAAGCTCTTGAAGCAAGAGAGCCACTCGCGGAAATTGCGGGGCAGCTTGAGAGTGGTGAGATTATGTCGAGCATTGCGGCACTGAAGCGTTCTGATCGACCCGCTGCCAGCGAAGAAGCTCAGGGACCGGTTCTCTCCGGCCCCTGAAGGGGGCGTCAGTGGCGTCCACCCCCACCGGGGCCACCGTGACCGCCCCCACCATGTCCGCCCCCTCCAGGGCCTCCTCCGCCGCCCGGACCTCCGCCATGGAAGCCACCGCCGCCGGGACGGCCACCACCAGAGAAGCCTCCGCCTGGCCGACCGCCCCCTCCGGGTCTGCCTAGTGGTGAGCCACCCCCAGGGCGGCCACCACCGCGGTATCCACCTCTCCAGCGGCCGCCTCCGGCCGGTCCGACAGCGTAGCCCGGTCCCCAGCCGCCCCAGCCACCGCCGCCCCAGCCAGTGTTGTAGTAGCTGCCGCCGTAGCCACCCCCGCCATAATATCCGTCGTAGCCGTCATAACCGACGCAGCCTGACAGAAGTGGGACGAGGGAAAAGGCGCCCATGAGGGCCAGTGTGCGAGATAAACGTCTGATCATTTTGCGTCCCCCGATGCGTTGGGGTCATGCCACTCCATCAGCCCGAAGGCCGCGCCTGCAGGGTCGGCGACAATGGCAATGGTGGTGTTTTGCCGGTCTGGATGCGGCTGTACGAGAATTGTCCCGCCAAGCGTCACGGCTTTCTGGGCCACAGCATCCACGCTGTCCACCTGCACGAAGTTCATCCAGCGTGCATGCGCCCCTTCAGGGAGGCGAGTGGGGAGCGGATTAATTGTAGCGCGCGCGAAGGATTGGGATTCCAGCAAATAAGCCGTGCCACGCTTGGCGTCCTGGACTGCTTCGACCGTATAACCAAACAGCTTCTGGTAAAATCCGGCCGCTGCGTAGGGATTGTTCGTCAGCAGGGCGCTCCAGATCCATGTTCCCTGAGCGGGTGGCGTCTCAACATCCGGCTCATCACCTGCGCTGGAATGCAGTGCGGCGAACAGGCCTCCTTGCGGATCTGCCAGGACAGTCTCGTGGCCCCGTCCTTCAACCATTTGAGGTTTGAAGAGAATATGGCCGCCCCAGATTTTCGTTGCTTCTGCGGCTGCTTTTACGTCTGACACGGAAATGAACGGGAGCCAAAGCGGGTCCCCATGATGTGCCATGCGTGGAAGCTCGACCAGGCCTGCGACTGGCGCTCCGTTCACCAACGCCTGTGCATATTGCCCTTTTGAGACGGGAACGTCCTGAAAGGTCCAACCCAGAAGCGACCCGTAAAAAGCCTTGGCGCTTTTGAGGTCTGGCGTTGTGAGTTGGGCATACACAATTTTGCCTGGCAGGAGTTGCGCCTTTGACGGGGCACTGGCGGTCGCAGGTGCATCAGCGGCCTGAAGCGCAGGAGCCGCACCCAGGCACAGACTTCCGGCCAGGAACAGGGACGCGTGACGCAGTCTTTTGCGAGGAATTGAATGGAACGGAGGCAAGGAAAATCTCCTTCAGGGCAGGAGAGAGCCTGCAATGCAGTCTCGGCGTTCAGGCTGAACGCTTGAATGACTGTATTGTTCCATATCGGCCCTTTTGAGAGAGCGTTTTCAGATTAAAGCGAGTTCCGCCAGTTCTCTGCGGAGTTGAGGCGGAAGATCAGCAACCCCATCACTGCCTGCCGACTGGCCGAGATCAGGGGGCGCATCTTTCGGATCCAGATATCGCCATCCCTGAAAGGGGCGCATGGTGCGGGGCTGAACAGGAATGATGTCGTCTGAGACTACAATCAGCGTTCCTTCCGTCCCATCCGGGCGACGGCAGGCCTCAAGCCCTATGATGGGCTGACGGCATAGAATCATGCCGTCCATCACGCGGTAAAGAGAGCCGCCGTCCAGAACTTCGGCTGCACGTTTGGGCATTGTTCGCGTGGGGACGGCGCCATGACCGTTCACACGCGGGTGCTGCATGCGCTCACGCAGCACCTCGATGGTCGGGCAACCGACGGCCAGCTTGATGATGTTCAGCATGTCGGGTGCCCTTCCGGAAAGTCTGGTGTCAGTGCGTTCCCATGGCATTCTGAGCCTGGGCGACGAACTCGTTGATAAAGCGCTTCGTATCCACGGACTGGACGATTTTCACCTTACGAAGGCCCATGCCCTTGGGTGCAGTCGCGTCCGGCCAGACATGCGCATGTCCGTAATCCATGCCGGGTGCCGTATTGATGTCCATATAGGCATCGACAGACTTCGTAACCAGATCTGGCTCTACAGCAATTGCAGAAGTCAGTTCATCCCACAGCGGAAGCGGGCCGTAGAACTTCTGAAGATACTCCGTGACCGGCGTTTTCTTCTCCGCGATGCGGTTCATCAGCTCATGCGTCATCATGATGTCGTTGGAGACATTGCCGACGCATGTGATGGCAGCCCACGGCGCGGTCAGTGTGATGTGGGCTGCTTCCGGATCGCCGATCATGTTGAAGTCTGAGGCAAAGTCCGCATTGCCTGTGATGGACATCATGCTGGAGTCCAGCAGGCCACCCATGAAGACAAGCTGCTTGGCCGTAGCGGCAAAGGTGGGGTCCAGACGGATGGCAAGGGCAAGGTTGGTCAAAGGACCTGCCGCGATGATCGTGACCTGATGCGGGTGATCATGAACGGCCTTGATCAGCACCATCGCCGCGGGGAGCGGATCGACAGCCATATGTGGCGTGCCTTCGGCCATCTTGCCGAGTGCGGGCTGTGTTTCTGGAGTGTGGTCAATGGAGCCCAGACCACCCCATGCGCCCTTCCAGGGAATGGTGCCGTACTGCTTCTCACGAAGCTTCGTTGCCGCCACGGTGTTGACGAGTGGCATGGTAGCGCCATCCGCTACGGGAACCTGAGTCTGCTTTGCAATTTCTAGGAAGCGACGGAGATGCGCGGATTCAGCGTTCTCCCAGTCGTCTCCGATCGTCACGGTCAGAGCCAGAAGATTGACGTTTTCGCGGTTGAGCAGCGGGATGACGGACTGGATATCTGAGCCGCCTGGGCCGAGATAGTCGTTATCTTGAATATAATATCCCGGAGCCACAGGGGCAGCGGACGCAATGCCGGTCAGAGCGCAGGCAGCAAGGAGGGCAGAGAGAATGGATCGGCGCATGGTCTCGTCCTGTTAATTAACGCCCGATCATGCCTTCATGTGACCAATCTTGCCAGTAATGCTTCAAGACGAAGTCTTCCTTCGCCCGTTGCCTTTAGAATTCCGCCGTCACGGGTGAGGTAGTTTTCTTCCAGACAAGCCTCAAGCATGAACGTATCGACGCACTCTTCCATCGGTCTCCCAGTGCGTTCGGCAAATCTGGCTTCATTGATGCCTTCAGACAAACGCAGCCCCATCAGAAGCGCTTCCCGGCCACGTTCTTCCGCAGACAGAAGGGTTTCGTCCGTACTGCCAGAACCCGTTCTTTCAACGCGGTCCGCCCAGGGTTCGGGCGCGCGGTGACGACGGGTTGCGTAAAGCTCTCCATCCAAAGTCAGGCGACCATGCGCGCCGGGGCCGATGCCGATATAATCGGCGTAGCGCCAGTACGTCAGGTTGTGGCGGCTTTCCGCGCCGGGTCGCGCATAGTTGGAAACTTCATAGGGGAGGAGGCCATGCTTTGCGGCCGTATCACCGGTGAGGTCATAAAGGCGCGCAGCGTCTTCGGCATCCGGGAGCGTCAGTTCTCCACGCCGGTGCAGGGCTTCGAACTTCGTGCCGGGCTCAATTGTGAGCTGATAGAGCGACAGATGGTCTGCCACCAGATCCAACGCGGTAGACAATTCATTTTGCCAATCAGCATCGCTCTGGCCGGGGCGGGCGTAGATCAGATCAAACGAAATACGCGGAAACAGCGTGCGTGCAATTTCGAGTGCACGAATAGCCTGTCCTGAAGAGTGTTCCCGACCGAGCATTTTCAGGGCGTCGTCGCGAAGGCTTTGCACGCCGAGCGAGACGCGGTTTACGCCTGCCTGACGGAAAGCGGCAAATTTTCCGGCTTCGACGCTGGTCGGATTTGCTTCGAGCGTAATTTCCAGATCCGGCTCGGCATCAAAAAGCTGATGCGCATCTTCGATAAGAGCTGCGACCGTTTCCGGAGCCATCAGGGACGGTGTGCCGCCGCCGAAGAAAATGGAGCGGAGTGGCCGGCGGCCAAGACGGGCCGCGTCATGCGCCAGTTCACGACGCAAGGCTGCGGCGAAGCGCTTCTGCGGAATTTCATCCCGGACGTGGGAATTAAAGTCGCAGTAAGGGCACTTCGCCAGACAGAATGGCCAGTGAATGTAGAGAGAAAGAGGTTCGGTCAAATTGCAATCCGGACGCCAAACTCCACCACGCGATCAGGCGGGATACGGAAGAATTCCGTGGTCGAGGCAGCATTACGCAGGAGAAGCAGGAACAGCCACATCCGCCAGAGCTGCATCTTGGGAACGCGGGAGCGAACGACGAGCTCATGGGACGTAAAATACGAGGCCTGAATGGCATCAAACGCCACACCAAGTGCCTTCAGCTCCATGAGCGCACGCGGCAGGTTTGGCATTTCCATGAAGCCGTACCGGACGATCACGCGATTGATGTTCGGGGCCAGTTCCTGAACGATCGTGCGGTGGCCACGCTCAGCCTCTGGCTGATCAAGGTTCTGCACGGTCACGAACATGACGTGCTCATGCAGGACCTTGTTGTGCTTCAGATTATGCAGCAGCGAGTTCGGGACCACATCCGGATTGGCTGTCAGGAAGACCGCAAGACCCGGAACGCGGATGGTCCGGGACTGTGGCAGACGGGCCAGAAACGAGGCCATGGGCATGGAGTCAGCCTGCTGCTTGGCAGCAATCAGGCCACGTCCGCGCTTCCAGGTGGTCATGACGATGGTGCTGATAATACCGATGGCGAGTGGGACCCAGCCGCCATCCGGGATCTTCAGGACGTTGGCGGAGAAGAACACCGCATCCACGACAAAGAACAGACCGAACACAGCGCCGACGGCAGCGGCACTCCACTTGAAGGTGCGGCGGAACACGACCATTGCCAGAACGCAGGTGCACAGGAACGTACCGGTCACTGCGATGCCGTATGCGGCGGCCAGTGCAGCGGAGGACCGGAAGGACAGAACCAGTACCAGTGCGCCGAAACCGAGGATCCAGTTCAAAGATGGCAGGTAGATCTGTGCCTCTTCTGAGGCATTGGTGTGCACAATGCGGGTACGGGGCAGGTAACCGAGCTGAATGAGCTGGCGGCAAAGCGAGAAACTTCCCGAAATCCCGGCCTGAGACGCAATGACGGTCGCGAAGGTGGCAAGGATCAGAAGCGGGATCTGCGCCCAGTGTGGCCCGAGATGATAGAACGGGTTGGCCAGTGTTGCCGGATCATGGATCAGCAAAGCCGCCTGGCCGAAATAGTTCAGGGTGAGGGATGGCAGAACGAAAAACAGCCATGCTTTGCGGATGGGGGCGCGGCCAAAATGGCCCATGTCAGCATAAAGTGCCTCGGCACCCGTCACGGACAGCACGACAGATCCCAGCGCGATAAACGACAGGTATCCGTGCAGGACAATGAATTCGAGGGCAAAGGTGGGCGAAAGCGCCAGCAGAATGTGCGGGTAAAGCAGAATGCCCCGGACACCGAGAATCGCCAGAACGGTGAACCAGAGCACCATGATCGGCCCGAACGCCTTGCCGATTTTGCCCGTTCCGAGGGCCTGCGCCGCAAAGAGTGCGACCAGAACTACCATCGCGATCGGGATGATGACATGGCTGGCAGAGGGAACGGCGATTTCGATGCCTTCAACGGCAGAAAGCACCGACACGGCCGGCGTAATGATGCTGTCCCCGAAGAAAAGACAGGTGCCTGCAATGCCGACGAGACCGAATAGCCATCGGAATTTCTGGGATTTGCAGACGCGCTGGGCGAGGGACATCAGGGCAATGATGCCACCTTCACCATCATGGTCTGCCCGCATGATGAGGATGACGTATTTGAAAGTCACGATCAGCATGAGCGCCCAGAACGTCAGGCTGGCCAGCCCCATGACTTCCCAGGCTGCTGCCGGATGCTTGGCAGAACCTACAATGCCGACGGAAGACTGAAGGGCGTAGAGCGGGCTCGTTCCGATATCGCCATACACGACACCCAGAACAGCCAGAAGTGCGCCAAAGCCGCCGGGCTTCTTGTGGCCGCCAGAGCCCTCTGTGTCACCGAGTTCAGAAGTGTTTCCGTCTTTGTGCGCCTGTTCGATGGTCTGAAGGACTTCGCCGCTGTCCACCGGAACCCCGGCGCCGGGGTAAGGAGGGGAAGCGTGATCGCCGTCGTGTTCTGGCATCGGTGGTTCCATTTACGGGCATCGCAGGAAACCATCGCCTCACAGGGATGTGTCGAAGCGTGGTCTATTCCCCCTCATGACAAGATTTCTTACAGGGATGCAAGGTGCGCGTTAGGATCCGGTCATGGGGCGGGAACCAAAAATGGCACTTCCAACCCTTACAAGAGTGGCGCCTTCGGCAATGGCTGTCTCGAAATCAGCCGACATGCCCATGGACACCACGGGGAGCCCGTGGCGCTGTGCAAGCTGTGTCAGGAAGTGGAAATGCGGAGCGGGGTCTTCATCTTCTGGCGGGATACACATCAACCCACGCACCTTCGCTCCAAAGCGCAGCATTGAGGCCTTGATGAACGCGTCCGCTTCATCGCGGGGGATGCCAGATTTCTGTGGCTCGTTCCCTGTGTTGACCTGAATGAGCAACTCTGGAAGGCGGCCTGTCTTCTCGGCAGCCTTTTCCAGCGCATCAGAAAGGGCGGGGCGATCCAGAGTCTCGATCACATCTGCGATGCGACAGGCATCTACGGCCTTGTTGGTCTGGAGGCCACCGATGATGTGCAGGCGCAGGTCTGGCCAGGTCTCACGAAGCGCTGGAAATTTGGAGGCCGCTTCCTGAACGCGGTTCTCACCAAAGACGCGCTGACCGGCCTTCAAGGCCGCTTCCACGGCATCCTGCGGATGAAATTTGCTAACGGCAACGAGGCCCACATCCGTGGCAGGGCGGCCTGATATCTCGCAGGCCTGAATGATGCGACTACGGATGGCGGAGAGATTTTCTGCAATCTGATCGGACATTGCGGCAGAAGACTCCATTGCGTCCGGCGCCGCAAGATGCGATTTCGGCAGCATGCGAGAGATCAACGCCCGATAATGACACAGAATACGCCCCCTCGCGGCTCCGGCCGTCCGAAGAACCCGTCCGCGTCCCGCCAGGGAGGACGCCGTCCGAAGCCGGGACAGGAGCGCCGCCCTAGTCCAGATCCGACACGTGATCTTGCCTTCGACATTGTCTGCGGTGTGGTCGAACATCGCCGTATGCTCGAAACGACGCTGGACCGTGCCGGGCCGATGGACCCGCGGGATCGTGCTTCTGCGCATCGTCTGGCGGCAACAACGCTACGGTACATGGGGAGCATGACTGAAATTCTTCAGCCAATGCTGCGCCGTGAACCGCCCGAGCCTGTTCGGTGTGCGTTGCTTCTGGGGGTGGCGCAGCTGTTGCATCTGGAAACGCCACCGCATGCAGCGGTAGGCACGATTGTTGACCTGCTGCGTCGTCGCGGTCTGGCGCCTTTCGCCGGGCTGGCGAATGCCGTGCTTCGGCGTGTGGCGCGTGAAGGGCGCGATCTTCTGGAAGGGCTCGATGACGCCAGACTGGATGTTCCGGCGTGGTTGTGGAGCGCCTGGGGCCATCGCGCACGGTCCATTTCCCGCGGGCTGCATCGTGAGGCGCCGCTGGATTTGAGCCTGCGCCCGGGGGCAACGGCTCCTGAAGGTGGCGATGTCCTGCCGACGGGGACTGTGCGTTATCCGGCTGGGACACGGATTGCGACAATGGAAGGCTTCGAAGAGGGGCAGTTCTGGGCACAGGATGTGGCTGCTGCCATGCCTGTAAAGCTTATGGGGGATGTCGCCGGGAAGACGGTGATTGACCTTTGTGCGGCCCCAGGAGGCAAGACGGCTCAGCTTTCTGCTGCGGGCGCAGATGTCACGGCCATCGAAAAGGAAGAGTCCCGCGCAGTTCGCCTGCGTGAGAACATCACCCGGATGCGCGCAACCGCTGAGACGATTGTTGCAGATGGGTTGAAATGGCGCCCGAAAGCACCGGTTGATGCGGTGCTGCTGGATGCGCCGTGTTCAGCAACAGGGACGTTCCGCCGTCATCCGGATGTGCTGTGGATCAAACGCCCGCGTGATGTCACGGCATTGGCGGAAGGTCAGGACGCTTTCATTGACGCAGCGCGTGACATGCTGAAGCCGGGTGGCATGCTGATGTATGCCGTCTGCTCTCTTCAGGATGAAGAGGGTCCGGATCGCATCGCAGCCGCGCTTGAACGCGGGGGCTGGAAGCATGTGCCGTTCACGGATGAAGAACTGGCGGACATGGCGATTGCCCGGACTCCGGAAGGATTTTTCCGAACACATCCCGGTCTCTGGTGGGATCGGGGCGGAATGGACGGCTTCTTTGCCGCCAGACTAATCCGCGTTTAAGAATTAAAGCCTGCCTGATTTTCAGGCAGGCTTTTTTTTTGCGCTCGCTCCGAAAATACCAATATTTTAGAAATAATATGCAAAATACTTTCATGCGAAGGTTGCTCGCTCAACCTACGAGTATTTACCGCGAAATCGTACCTCAATGCGTAGATGGAGAGCCTTCTGAGTCTTTATCAAAGTGCGCTTGTTGCCTCTAAAGGCATGAAAACAAACAGAATAATTTCAACGCAGATGTGCTTTTGTAGCGCCAAGTTCTTTTATAAATTTTTTTATAAATATGTTTTCATGATCCAAAATATCTAATTCTAATATTTTTTTTAAGGAGTATGGTCCGAAAAAAACAAGAAGAGGACGAGAAAATGACAAAAAACAAGGCAGTAAAACCAGTATTTTCTCTGGCATTTATTCCATTATTTCTGGTGATATCTGCATGTTCTGGTAGTGGATTCTCCGAGTCTTCTAAAAAGAACGAAAAATTTTCTCAGACAATTGAGAATATTTCACCGTACGGAAATACAATTCCAGATCGCGCCATGTTCTGATCTGCCAGCATGGCTGGATGTGAGGTTTTTTAGAGCGTCGTCTCTTGGGAGATGGCGCTTTATTTTTGTCCAAACCTGAAAGGACCTGACCTGCGGTTGGATACGTCGCGGGCAGGCCGGTGCGGAAATCTCCTTGCTTCCGATTTGGTGATATAGTTATGTAAATCACTAGAACGGAAATGAGGCGTACGAAATGGAGTCCCGGGCAGAGAGATTTGAGGAGGTGTGTTGTGGATGGTGCGTGGAATGAGAGCCAGCCGATCTATCAGCAACTCCGGGACAGGGTGGTCGGCATGATGCTGGACGGCGCTGTCGCTGAGGGTGATGCGATCCCGTCGGTTCGACAGGTTGCAGCCGAATGTCAGGTGAATCCTTTGACCGTGATGAAGGCGTATCAGCAGCTTTCTGATGAAGGGCTGGTCGAGAAGCGTCGTGGTCTTGGACTGTTCGTGGCGCAGGGTGCACTGGCGCGTCTTGGTGAGAGCGAACGTCAGAAATTCCTGACGGAACAATGGCCGGAAACGCTACGGACAATCCGTCGTCTTGGTCTCAGCCTGGATGATCTTCTCAAAGAGGGAGATGTCGCATGATCTGTATTGAAGCACAGGGTCTGCGAAAAGTGCATCGCGGCGGCAAAGGTGTTCTGGGCATTGACCTCAGTATTCCATCAGGCCGGATTGTTGGCCTGATCGGGCCTAATGGCGCAGGCAAGACGACGGCTCTGAATGCCATTCTTGGTCTTGTCCCTTATGAAGGTTCTCTCAGGGTTCTGGGGCGTGATCCCTGGCGTGAGCGCGAAGCGATGATGCAGGATGTCTGCTTTATTGCCGATGTGGCTTTGCTGCCGCGCTGGATGAAGGTCTGGCAGGTTCTGGACTATGTCGAAGGCGTTCACCCACGGTTTGACCGGAGCCGGGCAGAGCACTTTCTCTCCCGGACAGACATTCAGAAGCGTTCCCGCGTGCGGGATCTGTCCAAGGGTATGGTCGCGCAGCTTCATCTGGCGCTGGTCATGGCTATTGATGCCAAGCTGCTGGTACTTGATGAGCCGACGCTGGGGCTGGACCTGCTGTATCGTCGCGAATTCTACATCACGCTTCTTAATGATTACTTCGACCATGACCGCACCATTCTGGTGACGACCCATCAGGTCGAGGAAATCGAGGATATCCTCACGGATGTGATCCTGATCGGGGATGGTCGCATCACCCTACAGGACAGCATGGAAAATCTGGCGCAGCGTTTCGTGGAACTGAAACCCAGAGCGGAGACTTCGGACGCTGCCCGACATCTGGGGCCGATCAGTGAAAGGCTCATCATGGGGCAGCCGATCATGCTTTTCGATGGTGTGCCGCACAGTGAACTGGCGCCCCTTGGCGAAACACGCCAGCCGCGACTGGCCGATCTGTTTCTGGTGCTGATGGGACAGAACCGTGGGAACAGGAAAGGGGCAGGGGCATGAGCGGATATGGAAAAATGACGTGGACGCTGAAGCAATACGTCTGGTCTGTCAGGCGAGAGCTTTGGGGAAACCGGTTTTTGATACTCGGCCCTTTGGTAATGGTTTGTCTGCCATTGGTTCTTCTCTGCTTGAAGCTGCACACGAGCCACCTCAAGGTCATAAAAGGGACGGCAGAAATTGTTCCACCAACCCTGTTGTTCAGGATCACGGCGGAAATGCTGTTTGGGATCGCCAATGTCGCAGCCCTGACGGTGGGGTGCATCTATGCGCTCGGTACGTTCTATAATGAACGTAAGGACCTGTCGGTGCTTTTCTGGAAGTCTCTGCCTGTCTCGGACCGATTAAGTGTGGCGGCCAAGGCGAGTGTTGTGCTTGCGATCGGCCCTATTTTATCGCTGTTTTTAAGCTGGGTGGCGACGATCGTTCTTATTGTCGCGACTGCGCAGGCATACGGAATTTCTCCGGTGGGTCTGGCAGAACAAGCCAGTGTAGGTCATCTGATGATCGATGATGTTGCCTATATCGTGCTGAATACTCTGTGGTGGTTACCGATTTATGCCGTTCTGTTCCTGGTCTCAGCCAGTGTCAGAACCGTTCCTGCGGTCTGGGTATTAGGGGGACTGGCGGGTCTTTACATTGTGGAAGCCATTGGTCTGCGTACGAACCATATTACGGGCATCATATGGGACCGCTTTTTGCATTTTCCCGGGACTGGCTTCCACGATGCCCAGATGAAGATCATCGCCACCCAGTCTGATGGGTTTGATGTACAGCATACGCCAACAGATAAGATCGTAACCGGACATCTGGACTTTCTAGCTCTGTTTTCGATGCCTTCACTTTGGTGGGGTGTGTTGCTGGCGACGGTCTGCTTCGTTCTGACAGTCTGGCTGCGTCGCCGGGCAGAGCCTATCTAGCACTACTTTGGCAGAAGTAAGATTTTTAGGATTCCCATGTTGCTGATTGCGTGATTCATGGGGAGCCAGCTTTGACGGAGGCTGGTATTGGAAGAAGACTGGCAAGCGGATCTTGAGCAATGGCTCGTCCCGTATCTGGAA